>JBAYQE010000200.1:0-2513 GCA_041677345.1 Thiohalomonadaceae bacterium | reverse complement strand
CCCGAGCCGCGCAGCATGGGGCCGGTGAGGCCCAGTTGCAGGGCGCGCTCCGGACTGACCACACCGATGCCGACGGTGCGCTGCTTCCAGATACGGTTGTTGGTGAGCAGCGTCTCGTATTCGTCCACGTGCCCCGGGAAGCGCTCGGTGAAGTCCTCGATGAAATCGAGCAGCGAGCCCTGGCGGTTGGCGTTGAGGTACTCGGTGTCCTTGGCCTTGCGGTATTTGTTGTCCGTTTCGAACTGCGGCATGGTGTCCGGCAGGTCGCGATACACGCCGCCGGGCCGGTAATAGGCGGCGTGCATGCGCGCGCCGGATACCGCCTCGTAGCAGTCCATGAGGTCTTCGCGCTCACGGAAGCAGTAGAGCAGCATGCTCATGGCGCCCACGTCGAGGGCATGCGCGCCGAGCCACATGAGGTGATTCAGGAGGCGGGTGATCTCATCGAACATCACACGGATGTACTGGGCGCGAATAGGCGCCTCGATACCCAGCATCTTCTCGATGGCGAGCACGTATGCGTGCTCGTTGCACATCATGGAGACGTAATCGAGCCGGTCCATGTAGGGCAGGCTCTGCAGGTAGTGCTTGGTCTCGGCGAGCTTCTCGGTGCCGCGGTGCAGCAGGCCGATGTGCGGATCGGCGCGCTCGATGACCTCGCCGTCCATCTCGAGCACCAGGCGCAGTACACCGTGCGCGGCCGGGTGCTGCGGACCGAAGTTGATGGTGAGGTTGCGAATTTCAGGCACGGCGTTGGTCTCCTTCGCTCACCTCATAGCGGTGATCGCGGCGGATCACGCGCGGCACGAGCGTGCGGGGTTCGATGGTGACCGGCTCGTAGATCACGCGCTGCTTTTCGGGGTCGTAGCGCATCTCCACGTGACCCGACAGCGGGAAGTCCTTGCGGAAGGGGTGACCGATGAAGCCGTAGTCGGTGAGGATGCGACGCAGATCGGGATGGCCCTCGAAGACGATGCCGTACAGGTCGAAGGCCTCGCGTTCGAACCAGTTGGCGCCATTCCAGATGCTCACCACGGAATCGACCACGGGCATCTCGCCTTCAGCGAAGGTGCGGATGCGCAGGCGCTGGTTGTGCGATACGGACAACAGGTGGTAGACCACACCGAAGCGCGGCCCCTGCCAGGTGCCCTCGCCGTATTCCAGGTAATCGACGCCGCACAGATCGATGAGCTGTTCAAACTGAAAGGCGTCCTCGTCGCGCAGGGCCTGGCACACCGCCAGGAGCTGCTGGCGCGGGATCTCGATGGTAAGTTCACCGTTAGCGAGACGCGTGGAGGTCAGGACGCCCCTGAAGCGCTCGTCAATACGACCAGCGAGTTTCTCGTAAAACTCCGACATTGGAGAGCCTCTCAACGCGCAATGGTGCTGGTGCGACGTATTTTCTTTTGCAGCTGGATGATGCCGTACAGCAATGCCTCGGCCGTGGGGGGACAACCCGGTACGTAAACGTCCACCGGGACGATGCGGTCACAGCCTCTGACCACGGCATAGGAATAGTGGTAATAGCCGCCGCCGTTGGCACACGACCCCATGGAAATTACCCAGCGCGGTTCGGCCATCTGGTCATACACGCGCCGCAGGGCCGGGGCCATTTTGTTGGTGAGCGTGCCGGCCACGATCATCACGTCGGACTGGCGCGGACTCGGGCGGAAGATGATGCCGAAGCGGTCGAGGTCATAGCGCGAGGCCGCGGCATGCATCATTTCCACGGCGCAGCAGGCCAGGCCGAAGGTCATGGGCCACATGGAGCCCGTGCGCGCCCAATTGATGAGCTTGTCGGCGGAAGTGGTAACGAAACCCTTCTCGAGAACGCCTTCTATTCCCACCGCAGCGCCCCCTTCTTCCATTCGTAGACAAAACCGATGACCAGGATGCCGAGGAACAGCATCATGGCCATGAAGCCGAACAGGCCCAGCTCACGGAAGGTAATCGCCCAGGGAAAGAGGAAGGCGATTTCCAGATCGAAGATGATGAAGAGGATCGCTACAAGGTAGTAGCGGACATCGAACTTCATGCGGGCGTGTTCGAAGGCTTCGAAACCGCATTCGTACGCGGACCGCTTGTGCTTGTCCGGGTGGTGGGGGGCCATGACAAAGCCCAATCCGATCGTGGCCACGCCGACAACCACGCCGATGACGAGAAAGACGAGGACAGGTAGATAACTCTCGAGCATTCGCAGCCTTTTCCGGTGATTACGGTCGGCGCTCCTCCCAGCACAGCATATAAGGAGGGCTTTATACGGAAACACCGAGTCTAGGCGAACGCTTAAGAACGTGTCAAGCTGACGTCGATGCCTTTCCTTTCGGTAATCAATTACTTATATAGATAAAGAAAAATCCCATATAACCTCAACAGGTTTGTTGAGGCGCAAAAAAAACGCCCACGATGTGGGCGTTTTCATGTTTGGTGCGGCCGGTGAGACTCGAACTCACACGGGTTGCCCCACTACCCCCTCAAGATAGCGTGTCTACCAATTCCACCACGGCCGCTTG
>JBAYQE010000199.1:0-2515 GCA_041677345.1 Thiohalomonadaceae bacterium | reverse complement strand
GGTGGGAACGCCTTGGCGATATCGCTACAAGCTTGCCCGGTTCGCGGCGTTCAGGAAGGGCTGGCTCAGGCGGCAGAACGCGCAACTATGGGTTTCCACACCCTACCTGTACGCCAAGTATGCAGGCTGGAAACCGACTTTGGTGTTGCCGTCACCACTGCCCGGCCGCACGGCCCGGCACGTGTTCTACCACGGCACGGCCTCGCACATGGCGGAGATCCGCTGGCTGCGCCCGGTGCTGGTTGAGGTGCTGCGACGTGATGAGAACGTCTTCTTCGAGGTGACCGGCGGAAATGACGTCTACCGCCTTTACCGCGACGTACCCCGGGTGACCGTGGTGCACCCCATGAAATGGCCCTGTTACCAGCATTTTCTCTTGGCAGCGGAACGCCACATTGGGCTTGTTCCCTTACTCGATCTGCCATTCAACAAGGCACGTTCCTATACCAGGTTGTTCGATCTGACCCGCTGCGGCGCCGTTGGTGTGTACGGCAAGACAGCGGCCTATGAAGGCATTGTGAACGACGGTGTGGAAGGAAGGCTGCTTGCCATGGAACCAGAGACATGGGTGAACGCCATCCTGGAGCTTGCCCGGGATGAGGCGCAGCGCCTGACCATGCTCCGTAATGCCAAGGCCCGCATCGGCAGATTGGCCGATGCGGCGAGCCACACCCGTGCGCAATTCACACCGTTCCCCGCCCAGGTGCCATCGCTGAAAGTGTTCCCGTAGCAGCAGCCAGCGGCCGCGATCGTCCTCTTCGAGCATAAAGGCGTGCCTAGGTGAACACTGCGGCGATCTGGTCCCCCCGTAGGAGCGGCCACCGGCCGCGATTGCCTGCCTTTCCGCGCCTGGCTCGTCCGTCGCCTCACCGATGAGTTAATGAATGAAGCCCTGCCCACCTAAATACCGGATCACCTGTTCAGCCGCCTCGTCAGCGCTCATCTTCGTCGTATCCATGCGAAGCTCAGGGAATTCAGGGGGTTCATAGGGTGAGTCGATGCCGGTGAAGTTCTTCAATTCACCCCCGCGTGCCTTTCGGTACAAACCTTTCACGTCCCGTTGCTCTGCAACTTCCAGGGGCGTATCCACGAATATCTCGATGAATTCATTGTGCTCCAGCAGCGAACGCGCCATTTGACGCTCGGCGCGGAAGGGTGAGATGAAGGCCGTGGCTACAATCAGCCCTGCATCCACCATGAGCTTGGCAACTTCGGCAATACGGCGGATGTTTTCCACCCGGTCCGCGGCGGTAAAACCGAGATCCCGGTTGAGGCCATGGCGGACATTGTCACCATCCAGAAGATAGGTGTGATGACCCAGTTCATGCAGTCGCCTTTCCAGCGCATTGGCGATGGTGGACTTGCCGGCACCGGACAGCCCCGTAAACCACAGTACGCAAGGCGCCTGCCGCTTCAGGGTGCTGCGCGCCTGTTTGTTGACGTCCATGTGCTGGCGGTGGATGTTCTGGCTGCGCCGCAAGGCGAAATTGAGCGTGCCGGCACCCCCGACCCGACCATCCTCCGCATCAAACAACAGGTAGCAACCGGTTTCGGGGTTCTCCACGAAGGCGTCGAAGGCAATCGGGTGCGCCACGGCAAGGTTACATTCGGCGATCGCGCCAAAGGTCAGTTCTTTGGCGGCGGAGGTTTCGAGGGTGTCGGGATCGATCCTCTGCTTGATCTCCGTGACCGATGCGTTCACCGTCCGGTTGCCGATCCGCATGAGGTAGTTGCGCCCGGGCAGCATGGGCGTGTCATGGCACCACAAGAGTGTGGTCTGGAACTGATCGGCTACGGACGCGGGGTGTTGCGCATCACTAATCAGGTCGACACCGCTGACCTTGGTGGGGCCGGTGAGGACCAGAGTCACTGCCTGGCCGCACGCGGCCGTGGCACGTTCCCCGTGCCCGGTGGTGATGTGTTCGATGTGAGCTTCACATCCACTGGGCAACAAACGCACCCGGGCTCCGGTGCGCGCCACACCGCTGGAAATCACGCCCATGACACGCATGCGCCCCGGTTCTGAACCGTCGACCAGCTTCACCGGGATACGCAAGGCGGCTTGCTGGGTCGGGTGGGGGAGAATGCCCGACAAAAGCGCGGACAATGCCGGGCCTTCGAAGCAAGGCATGCGGCCAGCGATCCTTGGCCCGTCTGTCCCGTTGATGAGCGCCAGCGGAACGACGCGCGCGCCTGTGATGCCCGCCGCCGCACTGAAGCGCTCGAAATCATTCACTGCACTGTGGAAAATCCGTTCTTCAAAGGCAGCCAGGGAAAAATCGACGACGATCACGAACTGGTCGAAACCGAGACGTGAAAGCAAGTAGCTGTGGCGGCGAGCCTGGGTGTCGAAACCCCGCTGTGCGCTCAGCAGCAGTACGCATACGCGTGTGGTCCGGACATGTGGCGTTCTGGTGAAACCGTCGACATCTGGGGTGACAGCATGTGCGAGCACTGGGCCTGGTCGCACGGCACCGGCCCACGTCATATCCGGCATCAGACGCGGGGCAACGTG
>JBAYQE010000198.1:0-2517 GCA_041677345.1 Thiohalomonadaceae bacterium | reverse complement strand
TGCCGGCCCGCTCAGGACCCCGCACGCCAGACAGGTCGTCAGGGAGGCACTCAACGGATGCGCGATCATTACCGTGCGTGACCGTCAGGGCTATCGCCTGCTGGAGGACGTGGGTGTCACGCGTGAGATCCATCTCACCGCGGATCCCGCGCTGCTTCTGGAACCGCAGCCATTACCGAACGAGGCATTGCGGTTCGAGGGCATCGACCTGGAACACCGCCTGGTCGGTTTCTCCGTGCGCGAACCCGGCCCGGCCGCACCGCACATCGAGCCCGATGAATACCACGCGTTGCTCGCCAATGCCGCCGATTACGTAGTGGAGCGCTTTGATGCCGATGCGGTGTTCATACCCATGGAAAAATGTGACGTTCAGCACAGCCACGCAGTGATGGCGGCCATGCGCAATGCGGATCGTGCAGAACTCGTCCGACGTACATACTCGCCACGGCAGATCATGGATCTCGTGGGGCGCCTGGATTTCGCCGTCGGCATGCGGCTTCACTTCCTGATCTTCGCGGCATTGCGGCGTACGCCATTCGCCGCGCTACCGTATGCGTCCAAGGTGTCCGGTCTGCTCGACGAGCTCAATATGGAAACACCCGCGCTCGGGGAGGTGGGCATCGGGCAACTCATCGCGCGCATCGACCGCTCATGGGACACCAAGGATGAGATCCGTGCACGGATCGAAGCACAGCTGCCCACACTGGTCGAGCGTGCGAGAAAGACCAATGAAATGCTGGTGCGTTTCATGGGCGACAATGTGAAACGCACGATGCCGGCTTAAGAGGCGCGCCGCACCGTTTGATTTTCTGTCACACCTGCGCTGCCTGACAACGCGTGCAAGGCGCTACCGACAGTGCAGTTAGCCATCCACCCGCACTCCACCGCACTTCCAACACTGTCCAAAGTTGCCGTCGACGTGCTCGCCACATACGGGACACTGCCAGGTATCCATTGGGCCGGTTCCACCATCCCTTGTGGCCTCAGCAATCAACTGCCGGGCACGCTCGGCCTGGGTATCGTCCACGACCCATACTTCCGGCCAGACCTCCGTGGGCGGAAGTTCACCCGCGCCGGCGCTCAGGAATTCGTTCCTCACATGGCAGTCGATGCCCTCCGCTTCCAGCAGATTCCGGACATGGGCAACCATGAACATGGTGGGTGCGGCATAAACCAGGATCATGATCTACCTCGGCGATCCCACGAAACATGTTGGTCAGGACCAGTTTGAGTCGATGTCGCGGGGATACGCAAGATGGATTTCACATGGCACCGTCGCTCAATGAAACTCGCCTGCAATCGCTACTATCAGAACATTCTAAAGATATGCGATCCAGGCCAGATAGTTTACGAACATGAAGTAGCAGCCGCTGACGAGGAGCACAGTACCAAGGCTGCCCACAAAAGCCAGACTCTGTTCAGCCCGCAAGCGAGGTCGCACGCCGAACTCGAGAACCAGCATCAAAAAGCCCAGCATGAACGGCAGGAAGTACGCGGGCCCTCTGTCTGCACCGACAAAACGGTCGAAGCTGAGACCTGCGCCGACCATGCTTAGCCACAACCAATGGACTCCCAACCAGACGAGATATACCAAGAAAGACGAAAAGACTGTCAGAAACACATCTTGCGCAACAACCGCACGCCGCGACGCCTCCCGGCGACTGCGCATCCGGGTCATCCCTATGTGCAACAGCAGAGGATTAAAGGCATGGGCAACCAGGATTAACCAGCTCATCCGGAATCACCGCCAAGCACAACAGACCAGATCCACCAAAAGTGGAGCGATGCACTGATGGCGGCCCCGAAGAGCAACAAAGGAGTAAAGATGAACCCCATGAGGTTGGCTTCAACGCCATTTCTGGACAGATAGGCGCGCAGCACGAATGCTGTGACAAGAAAGCCGACAGCCTGGAGCCAGTGAATATCGCCTTCCAATATGGCAGGCAACGACAAGCCTGCGTCGAAACTCTGAAGAAAGCCGCAGCTGACCATAAGCCAGGAGAAGCCTATGACTGGCGCCACCAGAAGATATACCATGCCCATCAAACGTTCACTGTTTGTGCCGGTACTTGCAAAGGCACGGATGCCAAACGGTGCAAGGAAACCCTGCGCACAGAACAGGTAAAAAAGAAGCAGCACCGGACTCAAATAACTTTGAATCAGAAAGCGAAAAAGGTGTTCAGTGGTCACTGCTAGGCGTTCTGTTCGATGAGCGGGTGGCGTACAGCACCCTCACTCGCCGATGTCCTCGTTCCAGAGCGCCGGCTGTTCGGCGATAAAACGGCTCATCATGTCCACACAGGTCGGATCGTCCAGTACCTCGACAATTACGCCATGCTCTCGCAACAGGTCTTCCGCGCCGCGGAACGTCCGGTTTTCGCCCACCACCACGCGTGGGATCCCGTAAAGAAGGATTGCACCGCTGCACATGGCACAGGGTGACAGCGTCGTATAGAGGGTGGATTGCCGGTACACAGATGCAGGCTGGCGCCCGGCGGCCTCCAGCGCATCCATTTC
>JBAYQE010000197.1:0-2567 GCA_041677345.1 Thiohalomonadaceae bacterium | reverse complement strand
GCACGACGTCCATGGTGTCCAAACAATCGCTCCTGAGAAGTCTCGGCCTGGCCATGAGCGCCATCTGCGGAATGGCGTTCATCAGCATGCTCGGGTCCTTCTTCATTACCGAAACCACGGAAGGTCTCGCGGCGGCCATCAACCAGGCGGGCTCGCTGCGTATGCAGTCGTACCGGATTGCCGACAGCCTTTCACGAAGGCTGGATGAGGATATCGTGCAGGCCGCGCAGACCACTGGCGATCTGGTGCATGAATATCGTGAACGGCTCAAGAGTCCACGCATCACCCGCGTCATACCCTTTGCACCGGAACATCCGATGCGCGCGGCCTATGACAGGATCGAAATGCGCTGGCGGCTGCAGGTGCTCCCGCTGCTTGGCGACTATCTACGCAGCGCCATCGTTGATCGGCCGCGTGCGGAAATGCTGCGGCGCGAATATCTCGCCACCATCGATTCCTACGTAAAGGATATCGATCATCTGGTTCAAATCCTTGAGCGTGACCTTGAATCACGCATTGAATTGCTGCGTGTGATGCAGACCGTGGCCCTGTTTCTCACGGTGGGTGTGGTATTCATCATCATGTATCGCACCCATCATCAGGTGCTGCTCCCCCTGCGCGACCTCATGCGTAGTGCCGAGGCGGCGCGACGCGGGGATTTTTCGGTGCGTACACGGTTTCACAGCGAGAATGAGCTTGGACATCTGGCACATACCTTCAACATCATGGCCGAAGACCTCTCACGGCTGTATGAAGACCTCGAGGATCGTGTACGCACCAAGACGCTGGATCTGGAGCGCACCAACCGCACATTGCAGCTCCTTTACAATACGGCGCGCCACCTTAGCGAGGCGCCACTGGGTGAAAACAGCTTCAACGACCTGCTACACGATTTGGAGGACGTGCTCGGCCTTGGTGGCGGCGCCATCTGCCTTTCCGACCCGGGATGTAGCGTGGCCTACAAGATTGCATCGACACAGCTGGATCGAGGGCAGCTGCACCTTTGTGCCAAGCCGCGCTGTCATCTCTGTTTCGATCGCGAGGAATCGCATCTCATCGAGGTGGAAGATATTCCCGGGGCGGTGGTCAGGACCCTTGCCGTGCCCATTCAGGACCAGAATCGCCAGTATGGCGTGCTGCTGATGGAGATCCCCGAAGGTTGTGAGCCCGAAAAATGGCAGGTGCAATTGCTGGAGGCCGTTGCGGACCATATCGATATCGCCATACAGGTGGCCCAGCGCGGCACCGAAAGCCGACGTATAGCGCTGTTCGAAGAGCGCAATGTCATCGCCCGGGAACTGCATGATTCCCTCGCGCAATCACTTTCCTATCTCAAGATCCAGGTGAGCCGGCTGGATCGCGCTCTCAAGCAACCGGATGCTGCCGTCTGTCCCGATGACATCGTTCAGGAGTTGCGCGAAGGGGTATCCAGCGCCTACCGCCAATTGCGCGAATTGTTGACCACTTTCCGTCTCAAGATGGACGGACGCGAACTGGGCGCAGCACTGGAGGAGACCATGGCCGAATTCGCCGCGCGTCACCCCGATGTGAGCTTCCAGTTGGACAACCGGCTGCCGTCGGGTCGGCTCTCGGCCAACGAGGAAATACACGTGCTGCAAATCGTCCGTGAAGCACTCTCCAACGTGGCTCGGCACGCCCGGGCCAGCCACGCCTCGGTGTCGCTATACAGCGATGCTGGAAAAATTGCAGTGGTCATCGAAGACGACGGCTGCGGTATTCCCCACGAGGCGGAACGCAGGGGACACTACGGCATCGCCATCATGCAGGACCGTGCCCAGGGACTGAATGGAACCTTGAGCTACGGGGCCCCGGCGCAGGGCGGCACGCGCGTGGAACTTTGTTTCACGCCGCAGCCCAGTATCAAATCGGCTTCGAGGGAAGGGGTGTTCTGATGAAGGAAAGCCGCACCGTCATTACCATCGATGATCATCCGCTGTTCCGCAAGGGCGTGGCGGATCTCCTCGGTATGGAGCCCAGTCTGCAGCTCATCGGCGAAGCGGCATCAGGCGCCGAAGGTGTGGAACTGGCAAAACGACTCAACCCCGACATCATCCTGCTCGACATGAACCTGCCGGGCATGGATGGCATCGCTACGCTGAAATGCCTCAAGGACGCAGATCTGGATGCGCGGGTGGTGATGCTGACGGTATCGGACAGCGAGGACAACATCATCGCCGCCCTGCGCGGTGGGGCAGACGGTTACCTGCTCAAGGACATGGAACCAGAGGACATCCTGGAGCGGCTGCTGTTGGCTGCCGAGGGGCGTACCGTGATCAGCGAACGTGTGACGGAATTACTGGCACAGGCCTTACGCGAGGAGGCACGACCGAAGAGTGTGCAGGAGGCCGGACTCACCGAACGTGAGGAGGAGATCCTCCGCCTGATCGCCCAGGGGCAGAGCAACAAGCTCATCGCCAGGCAGCTGGACATCAGTGAGGGTACGGTGAAGGTGCACGTAAAACACCTGCTGAAGAAGTTGAATCTGCGCTCGCGCATCGAAGCGGCGCTCTGGATCCTGAAGCAGGCGCCAGGCTGATCCCTTTTTC
>JBAYQE010000196.1:0-2570 GCA_041677345.1 Thiohalomonadaceae bacterium | reverse complement strand
GACGCCTATCACATGACCCTGCCCTCGGAAGGCGGCGAGGGTGCGAGCCGTTGCATGCGCAATGCCTTGCGTGATGCCGGGCTCGATCCCGTGCAGGTGCAGTACATCAACGCGCACGGCACCTCCACACCAGCGGGTGACAGGGGCGAAACGGATGCGGTGAAGCGCACCTTTGGTGATGCGGCCTACAGCGTTGCCATGAGCTCCACCAAGTCCATGACCGGCCACCTGCTCGGTGCCGCCGGCGGCGTGGAAGCGGTGTTCAGCATCCTGGCCATCCGCGACCAGGTGGCTCCGCCCACCATCAACCTCGACAACCCGTCCGAAGGCTGCGATCTCGACTACGTGCCGCACACCGCACGCGAGATGAAGATCGACTATGCCATGTCGAACTCCTTCGGCTTCGGCGGCACCAACGGCACGCTGATCTTCAGCAAGCTCCGGTGACCTGTGCGGCCGGGGCAGCGCCCCGGCCGTTTCCCCCCGCGCCCCGGCGCTCCCCATGTATCTCGTCAACGGTCAGCCAAGCGACGTCATCCCGGTCACGGACCGCGGATTCCAGTATGCCGACGGCCTGTTCGAGACCATCGCGGTGAAGGACAGCGAGCCGCTGCTCTTTGACCGACACCTCGCACGCCTTGCCCTCGGTTGTGCCAAGCTTGGCATCGCCATGCCCCCGCGTGAACTGCTTGCGTCCGAGGCCCGCCGGCTCTGCGAGGGTGTGGAGCGGCAGGTGCTCAAGATCGTCGTGACTCGCGGGAGTGGCGGCCGTGGCTATCGCCCCGAGGGCGCCGGCCCGACGACCCGGGTCCTGGCGACACTGCCCTGGTCCGAGCATCCGGCCGCCTGGCGCGACACCGGCGTGGGGGTACGCCTGTGCCGCACGCGCCTGGCCTGTAATCCTGCCCTGGCAGGGCTCAAGCACCTTGCCCGGCTGGAACAGGTGCTCGCGCGGGGCGAGTGGAACAATGCCTCCGTTCAGGAGGGACTCATGCTCGACATGCAAGGCCACGTCATCGAGGGCACCATGAGCAACCTGTTCCTGGTGCAGGGTGAGCGCCTGGTGACGCCTTCACTGGAGGCCTGTGGCGTGAGAGGTGTGATGCGTGGTGCCGTGCTCGATTGCGCGACGCGCAGCGGAATGGATTGGGAGGAGAGGATGATCACAGCCGAGGAATTGCACGGGGCCGACGGCCTGTTCCTCACCAACAGCCTCATCGGAGTCTGGCCGGTGCGCCGCTTCGACGGCACGGAGTACTCGGTACCGTCCGTGGTACGGGAGCTGGCCGCGCAACTGATCCGGGAGCGGGCATGCGCGTAATCCTCTTCAAGCTGCTCGGCATGCTGATCCTGGCAGGCAGCCTGGTGGTGGGCTGGTTCTGGCTCGATTATCGCAGCTTCGCGAGCACGTCCCTGAACCTGCCGGCAGACGGCATGGAATACGTGGTAACCCCTGGAAGCGGCCTGGCAGCCATCGCACGCGACCTGGAACGCCGTGACATCCTGAGCTCTGCCCGATATCTGGTGTGGATGGGGCGCCTGAGTGGCAGCAGCGCGCGCATCCAGGCCGGTACCTACCGCCTGGAACCGGGTACGACCCCGGAAGGCCTGCTCAGGCAAATGGTGGAAGGCAAGGTGGCGCAGTACGCACTGACCCTGGTGGAAGGCTGGAATTTCCGCCAGGTGCTCGATGCCATCCGGGAGAATCCGCGCATCAAGCAGACGCTAGTGGGACTGAGTGAGCCGGAGATCATGGCGCGGCTTGGCTATCCCGAGGTGCACCCCGAAGGGCGCTTCTACCCGGATACCTACCGCTTCCCTGACGGGCTCACCGACGTGGCCTTCCTCCAGCGTGCCTACCGCGCCATGGAAGAGCGGCTCGCCGCCGAATGGGAGGGGCGTGCCCCCGGATTGCCGTACCAAAGCGCCTACGAAGGCCTGATCATGGCCTCCATCGTGGAGAAGGAGACCGGCCTCGCCAGTGAGCGCCCGGCCATCGCCGGCGTGTTCGTACGGCGCCTGCAGAAGGGCATGCGCCTGCAGACCGACCCCACCGTCATCTACGGCCTCGGCGTGGATTTCGACGGCAACCTGCGTCGCCGCGACCTGGAAAACCCCACACCCTACAACACCTACCGCATCCGCGGATTGCCGCCGACGCCCATCGCCATGCCCGGCGGCGACGCCCTCCACTCGGCCTTCCACCCGGCGCCCGGCAACGAACTCTACTTCGTCGCCCGTGGCGATGGCAGCCATCACTTCTCCGCCACGCTCGAGGAGCACAATGCGGCGGTGGTGAAGTACCAGCTCAAGGGTCGCCGCAAGGCGTTTTCAAGCAGCCGGTAACCGCCAGTGTGACCCCTGTTCCGCGCGGGTGAGCGGAGCGCCGCTCTTTTCGTCGCTGGTTACCCCCCCGGATCACAAACGGCGGTGCTTGCGCCCACGCGTCGCCAGGGTGACACCCCGTTCTGCGCTGGTGAGCGGGCCCCCCGCGGTTCTTCCCGATATCGGCGTGGTTGACGAGGTTGTTCATCTCGGCGCGGTAGCGCATCTGCAATACTTTGAATTTC
>JBAYQE010000195.1:0-2580 GCA_041677345.1 Thiohalomonadaceae bacterium | reverse complement strand
TTCGATCTTGCGAATCCCAAGCGGGGAGGCGCGCAGCTTGAGCTCGGTGATGCGGAACAGATTCTTGGTCTGCTCCGGCAGCAACCCGAAGCGGTCGATCATTTCCACCTGAAGTTCGCGCAGTTCCTCGTCGCTCTGAGCGCTTGCGATGCGCTTGTAGATCGTGAGGCGCGCGTGTACGTCGGGCAGGTAGTCGTCCGGTATGAGTGCGGGGGCCTGCAGGTCGATCTCAGTGCCGTGGCTGAGCGGTTTGTCGAGGTGCGGCTCGCGGCCTTCCTTGAGGGCCTTGACGGCGCGTTCGAGGAGTTCCACGTACAGCGTGTAGCCGATCTCGTGCATCTGGCCGCTCTGCTCCTCACCCAGCAACTCGCCGGCGCCGCGGATTTCGAGGTCGTGCGTGGCGAGGGTAAAACCCGTGCCCAGCTCTTCGATGGACTCGATGGCCTCCAGGCGCCGCAATGCATCCTGGGTCATGGCATTGCGCGGCGGAATGATCAGGTAGGCATACGCACGATGATGGGAGCGGCCTACACGTCCGCGCAATTGGTACAACTGGGCGAGGCCGAAGCGATCGGCGCGGTGCATGATGATGGTGTTGGCCGTAGGGATGTCGATGCCAGTCTCGATGATGGTGGTGCACACAAGCAGATTGAAACGCTGGTGATAGAAATCACTCATCACCCGTTCCAGCTCGCGCTCGCGCATCTGGCCGTGGGCGATGCGCACCGTGGCCTCGGGCACCAGTTCGCTGATCTCGCGGGCCATCCGTTCGATGGAGTCGACGTCGTTGTGCAGGAAATAGATCTGTCCACCGCGCTTGATTTCGCGCAGGCAGGCCTCCCGGATCAAGCCGGGGTTCCATTCATTCACGAAGGTCTTCACCGCCACCCGGCGCGCCGGCGGTGAGGCGATGACCGACAGGTCGCGCATGCCCGAGATGGCCATGTTGAGGGTGCGGGGGATAGGTGTGGCGGTGAGGGTGAGCACGTCCACTTCGGCACGCAGCGCCTTGAAGCGATCCTTCTGACGCACACCGAAACGGTGTTCCTCGTCGATGATAACGAGGCCCAGGCGCTTGTATTTCACGTCAGGCTGCAGCAGCTTGTGGGTGCCGATGACCACGTCCACGGTGCCGGCTTCCAGGCCCTTGAGCACCTGCTCCTGTTCCTTCTTGGTGCGAAAGCGCGAGAGATTTTCGATACGTACAGGCCAGTCGGCGAAGCGGTCGCGGAAGTTTTCGAAATGCTGCTGGGCGAGCAGGGTGGTGGGTACCAGCACGGCCACCTGCTTGCCGGCGAATACGGCCACGGCCGTGGCGCGCAGGGCTACCTCCGTCTTGCCGAAGCCCACGTCCCCGCATACCAGGCGGTCCATGGGATTGTGTGAGGCCATGTCGTCCAGTACGGCATCGATGGCGTCCTGCTGATCGGGAGTGGTCTCGAACGGGAAGGTGGCGGCGAACGCGCTGTACGCGGTGCGATCAATGGCGTAGGAGAAGCCCTGGCGTGCGGCACGGCGCGCATAGAGATCCAGGAGTTCGGCGGCGACGTCGCGCACCTTTTCGCTGGCGCGGCGCTTGGCCCGTTCCCACTGTCCCGAACCGAGCTTGTGCAGCGGCGTACTCTCGGGTGCCGCGCCCGTATAACGGCTGATGAGGTGCAGCGAGGCCACCGGCACGTACAGCTTGTCACCGTCGGCATATTCCAGGGTGAGGAACTCGGCCTCGATGTCACCCACGTTCAGCTTCTGCAGGCCGAGGTAGCGGCCGACCCCGTGGTCCTCGTGTACTACCGGGCTGCCGATCTGCAGTTCGGCCAGGCTGCGCACCACCGCGTCCACATCGCGCCCACGTGCCTTCTGGCGCCGGCGGCGCTGCATGACCTGCTCACCATACAACTGGGTCTCGGCGATGACGGCCAGTTGTGGGTCTGTGGTGATGAGGCCGTTTTCCAGCGGCGCGACCACCAGGCCGATGCGTGTCTCGGCACGCAGGAAGGCGGTGAAGTCCTCGCACGGGGAAGGATGGATGTCGGCGCCGTGGAGGATCTCCAGCAAGGCCTCGCGGCGGCCCGGTGACTCGGCTGCGAACAGCAGGCGTCCCTTGAAACCTTCCACAAAGCTGCGGAGTGCGGCCGAGGGGCGTTCCGCCCGCGCATCCAGGGTCAGGCGTGGCGGTGTCTCGGTGGCGAAGTTGATGGCCTGCGTATCCCCGGATACCTCGAAACGCTGTACATCGGTGCGCGGGAAGCGCTTGAGGTAGCCGAAGGCCTCATTGACCTCCAGGAACACACGCCGGGGCGGCAGCAGGGGGCGTGTGGGATCCAGTCGGCCCAGTTCGAAGCGCTCGCCGGCTTCGCGCCAGAAGTTCTCCACCGCGTCATTCACCCCCTCGGGGGTGAACAGCAGGGTGTTGTCCGGGAGGTAGTCCAACACGGTGTGGGTGTGTTCGAAAAACAGCGGGATGTAGTACTCGATACCCGGCGGCGCGAGGCCGTTGCTTACGTCACGATAGATGACGCTGGCCTTCGGATCGCCCTCGAAGGTCTCCCGATAGGCGAGGCGGAAACGCTTGATGGCCTC
>JBAYQE010000194.1:0-2586 GCA_041677345.1 Thiohalomonadaceae bacterium | reverse complement strand
GCCAGTATGCTCGCCGGTGGCAGCCGGGTGGTCACCGGCCATCTGCGTGAACCAGACCTCTCCCTTCGAATCCACCGCCACGAGCACCGGGTGGCCATCGGTCGTCGGGTACTCCTTTATCCTCTCGTCGTGACCGAGCCTGCCGATCTGCATTGCGTCACTTTCCACAAACCATACCTCGCCCTTCTTGCCCAGGGCGATAGAAGAGGGTTCTGCGTGAGGTGTAGGCAATGGGAACGAACGGACATCACCATCGGGCATCAGGCGCGAAATAGCGTTGTTGTCTCCCTCCGTAAACCATATACCGCCCTTGTCATCTTCTACGAACACGTAAGAACCGAACGGCCGGCAAGCCTCCGCCGGCGAAGCAGCCAGTAGCGCCGTGCCAAACAGCACCACTAGGGGAACTCGTTTCATCGCAGCCTCCTGTTTGACCTTTTTCCTGAACCAAACGCATCCAACACCCTAGAAGTGCGGAACCCAATCGTGCTGGCGGGCGAGCCGCCTCTCGTCGGAGCATCTATGCAGCACCCAACAACCTGGTGTGGTGCTCAGTTACTATGCATACCTACGTCGCCCGCCGCTGACGCGGAGCTTCCTGTCATCTGCGGCAGTGCAAGCGGCAAAGAATCGTTCACTTCTCGTGCACGGCCGAACTTCGGCTCATGGACCCTACCTCCGCTTCCAATAGTCGACTGCGGCAATGGGCAATGGCTTTCATCACGTGCTTTTCCACCATATTCAAGGAAATGCCCAACTCCTCGGCAATCTGGCCGTGGGAGCGCTGGCCGAACCGGTGCAACAGGAACACGGTTCGACATCGTGGGGGCAGCTGATCGATGGCCGTTTGCAAAATCGCCACCTGTTCTTGAGCACACGCGATGATTTCCGGATCAGCGACATCGGCGACCAGATGCTCCACGACCTCATCGATGGTCACGTGGAATGCCCGGTTACGCCCGAGCCGGAGTTGGTCCAATATCAGGTTGGATGCAACTCGATACAAGAAGCTACGCGGCTGCTGAATCGCGACAGTGTCGTCTATAGAAAGCAAGCGGACGAAGACCTCCTGGGCAAGGTCCGCCGAATCGCTGCCCGGTAACCGGAAAGCGATAAACCGCCGAATCTCTTCGTAGAAATGTCGATAGATCCTGGTGAACCTCAGTCGTGGACAAGCCGTGTCGAGCGTTACCACCACCGCATGACTGTCACTGTCTGCCCGTCGCTCGATGGCCTCGGCGGTAATCATCATTCAGCGTCCTCATCACGAAGCGGGTCTGTTCTGTTGGCAGACCACAGGGCAAGGGCAATGCCATCGCGTGATGGCAAACTAGGGACAAGCCGCTAAAGCCATATAAATCATGAGGGTAAGTTCCCGGGGGCGGAGCAATGGTTCTGCACGGCGGTGGCAGGCACGCGGCAAAGTTGGGGCATTTCACATGAATGAGCGGGTGAAATGACTCGGCCTTACCGACAACCCGGCGCTTCCTGCGACTCCTTTCTGACAATGCATGCAGCACTGCGCGTCCGCGTACCTTCGGTTTAAGGAAACTCTGATTTCATCGGCGTTCCTCGCGACACATGGATGTGCCTGAGAAAGCAAGGATGCCTTTACTCAGCTTTTAGCTCCATGGCCACGCCAGCCCGGAAGGTCCACCTGTGGACCCGTGAGGAAACATTGTCCCGAGAAAAATAGTCGGGACTTTCCGCTCGCTCGACGTCAGGTTCGTCGCGCGCCCTGCGTCTTCTAACCAAATGAAGCAGTACATTCGTCGCCGCATTCTGCGGCGGCACATTTCTGCGATTTTGGGGTTTTACATGAAGACAAAATGCTTGAAAGCTACCGCGTCACTCCGACCTATCGACATCTCGGCGATGACATTCGCCATCGCCCTGTCATTGAATGCTCCCTTGGTCCTTGCCGCGCCCGTGGAATTCAACATTCCTGCCCAGAAACTGGACAAGGCACTGGACGCCTTCAAGGCGCAGGCCAAGGTGGAGTTGGTCTACTCTCCCGCTGAGGTGCGAAACCTCGAAGCCACTCATCTCGAGGGCGCCTTCGAACCTGCGGAGGCGCTGGTTCGGCTCATTGGCAATGCCGATCTCATCATCGCGCGTACCGCAAACGGCGGATATTCGTTGGCTCCGGTACGCACGGACACCACCGTTGCGGACGGCCTCAACAAAATCGTCGTCGCGGCGACACGCACAGAGCAGCGCATCACCGACGTCCCTGCAGCCGTCTCGGTGATCACCAGCGCCGATATCGCGCAGCAGCAAGTCACGCGCATCAGCGACGTGGTGCAGAACGTGGAAGGCGTGGATGTGGTCCGATCTGCCACCCTTGGCTCCAGCGAGACCATCACTATACGCGGCGTTGGCGGTTCCTTCGCCGGCTCCACCAGCCAGGTACTGCTCGACGGCATGCCCCTGGAGTCTCCCGTAACGGGCATTCATGTGGGGATAAAGGCGCTCGCCATTGACGACATCGAGCGTATTGAAGTGGTTCGGGGACCGTCTTCCGCACTCTATGGACCGAGTGCCGTGGGTGGCGTGGTAAATCTGGTTTCCAAACGTTGGGAGCGG
>JBAYQE010000193.1:0-2666 GCA_041677345.1 Thiohalomonadaceae bacterium | reverse complement strand
GTGGCCCGGCGTTGGCAGCGCTATCACATGATCCGTGATGCCCTGCACGACACACTGCCCGCCAACCTCAAGTTCGACTTGAGCGATCGGGTGCACGAGGCCCTGCGTGACGAGCCGGTTGTACTGGCCCCGCGGCGCAGGAAACGGGATTTTCGCCCCTGGCTGCGCCAAGCGGCCGGAATGGCCATCGCGGCTTCCGTGGCAGCGGTCGCCATACTGACGTTTCAGGCTGTCTACGACGAATCCCCAACCACCATGGCAGGGCGTGACGAGCCCACGGTGGAAAGGCTTGCCCAGCAGGCACCGATGCGCCCCGATCCGCGCCTCGATGCCTATCTGTTGAACCACAACGAGCACTCGGTATCGACGGGGATGCACGGCATGCTGCCCTATGTCCGCATCGTCAGCCAGGATACGGAGGGTGAGTCGGCTCGATGAAGTTTCCACGCCTGCTGTTTGTTCTCGGTCTGCTGTTTCCCCTTGGCGTCATGGCAAGTCCCACCGATGACGCCCGTGACTGGCTGAGTCGCATGTCCCGCGCTGCCCACGCCCTCAACTATGAAGGCACCTTCGTCTACGAGCACATGGGCAGCATGCAGTCCATGCGGATCTTTCACGGTGCCGACGCCGGCGGTGAGCGCGAACGCCTGGTGACCCTTGACGGGGCCTCCCGCGAGGTGATCCGCGACAACGACAAAGTCACCTGCATCCTGCCGGATGACAAGGCCGTGGTGGTGGATGCCACCGGCCCTTCGCGCCCGTTCCCCCTCAACCTGCCCACCCGCCTCGAACAATTGGGCGAGTACTACGATGCCGAGGTGGGCGGTACAGACCGCGTCGCCGGGCATACAGCGCAAAAGATCATCATCCGTCCACGTGATGGTTACCGCTATGGCCAGAACGTGTGGCTGGAACAGGACACGGCACTCCTGCTCAAGTCCGAACTGGTGGATGAGGACGGCAAGGCCGTGGAGCGCCTCATGTTCACGACCCTCGAGGTACATGCCGGTGCACTGCCGCCCAGCCTCTTCGAGCCGCAGAACACCGGCGCGGACATGGTCTGGTATACCCGTGACCCGGAAGCCATGGCCGACGCCCAGACCTCCACCGCACAGCATTGGCGAGTGGAAAAGCTGCCGCCCGGGTTCCGTCACGACGTGCGCCGCTTTCATAGCGTGCCCGCCACCTTGCGTCCGGTGGAGCACCTGGTCTATAGCGACGGTCTCGCCTCCGTATCGGTATTCATCGAACAGCAGAGCGGCGAAAACGCGTTCACGGGGAGCTCGCGCAAGGGTGCGGTACACGTCTACGCCCGTGAGCACGACGGCTACAGCATCCTGGTCATCGGTGAAGTGCCCGCGGCCACGGTGCGGCTCATCGGTGATTCGGTGATGCGCACGGAGCAGGCGCCGTGATCGAGGAGACCGTGCAGGTGTATGCCGCCGAGGGTGAAACGGCCTGGGTGGAACTCATCCAGCGCAAGACCAGTTGCGGCCAATGCGTGGCCCAGAGCGGCTGCGGCACCTCGGTGCTCTCCAAGGTGCTGGGCAGGAAGCCGTTACGACTGGCCGCCCTCAACCCCATCGGCGCCAAACCCGGAGACCGGGTAGTCATCGGTGTGCGCGATGATGCCCTGGTGCGGGGTTCCGTGGCCGTATACCTGGTGCCGTTGCTCGCCATGCTGGCCGCGGCGGTGATTGGCGATGCGTTGGCACCTGCCAATGACCTCGCGGTGGCGCTTGCAGGCATCAGCGGACTTGCCGCAGGGTTCGGCTGGGTCCACCTGTTCGGCCGTCGTGCGGCGGCCGACTCCCGTTACCGTCCCGTTATCCTGCGTCAGGAACAGCTCGAATTCTCTCCCGTTAGGTTCAAACACTGACAGACGAAAGAAAGGTTCATCCATGCGACAGCTGTGGTCCGCTGCGTCTTCGAGGCGCCTTCTCGCGTCCGTATTCGTTTCAGCCAGCGTACTGTTCTCCGCCTCCTGCGGTGCGCGCGAACTGCCGGATTTCACACATCTGGTGGAGCAGTATGGCCCTGCGGTGGTCAATATCAGCACCACGCAAAAGGCCGAGTCTGACAAGGCCGGCGCGCCGCGCAGGCAACTGGAGCTCCCGCCTCTGCCCGAGGGCGGTCCCTGGGACGAATTGTTCCGGCGTTTCTTCGGTGAAGGCCCGCACGAGGGTCCGATGCCGCCCGATCGCTCCCTCGGCTCCGGCTTCGTCATCGACCGGGAAGGCTTCATCCTCACCAACAATCACGTGGTCGAGGGCGCCGATGAGATTCGTGTGCGGCTGTCCGACCGGCGTGAGCTCACGGCTGAGCTCATCGGTGCCGACCCGCGCAGCGACATCGCCCTGCTGCAGGTCAAGGCCCGCAACCTGCCGGTGGTGAAGCTGGGGCGTTCCGACGATCTGAGGGTGGGCGAATGGGTGCTGGCTATCGGTTCGCCATTCGGCTTCGACCATTCCGTTTCCGTGGGCGTGGTGAGTGCCCTGGGGCGCAACCTGCCGAGTGAGAGCTACGTGCCTTTCATCCAGACCGACGTGGCCATCAACCCGGGCAACTCGGGAGGCCCACTGTTCAACCTGGACGGTGAGGTGGTGGGTATCAATTCGCAGATCTACAGCCGTACCGGCGGTTTCATGGGCCTGTCTTTCGCCATT
>JBAYQE010000192.1:0-2668 GCA_041677345.1 Thiohalomonadaceae bacterium | reverse complement strand
TAGTGGAGACCGCGGCTTTCCTTGCGGGCCAGGGCCGAGCGGATGATGAGGTCTGCCACCGTCGCCAGATTGCGCAGTTCCAGCAGGTTGTTGGTGACGCGGAAGTTGCCGTAATACTCGGCGATCTCGCCGAGCAGCAGGTCCACGCGCCGCTTGGCCCGCGCCAGGCGCTTGTTGGTACGGACGATGCCCACGTAGTCCCACATGAAGCGGCGCAATTCCTCCCAGTTGTGAGAAACCACCACTTCCTCGTCCGAATCCGTGACGCGACTCTCGTCCCACGCCGGCAGGGCAGGGGGCGCAGGTACCTCGTCCAGCCGCGTGAGGATGTCATCGGCTGCCGCATGGCCGAACACCAGGCACTCCAGGAGCGAGTTGCTGGCCATGCGGTTGGCGCCGTGCAGCCCGGTGAAGGCGGTTTCACCGGCGGCGTAAAGGTTGGCCAGATCGGTGCGCGCGCGCACATCGGTCATGACGCCGCCGCAGGTGAAGTGCGCCGCCGGCACGATGGGGATGGGCTCGCGGGTGATGTCGATGCCGTACTTGAGGCAGTTCTCGTATGCAGTGGGGAAGTGGCTCTTGATGAAGTCCCCCGGCCGGTGGCTGATGTCCAGATACAGGTGCGGTACACCCAGGCGCTTCATCTCGTGATCGATGGCGCGCGCCACGATGTCGCGCGGCGCCAGTTCGGCACGCTCGTCAAAACGATGCATGAAGGGTTCGCCGTTGGGCAGCAGGAGCCGTCCGCCTTCGCCGCGAATGGCCTCGGTGATCAACAGGCGGCGCGCCTGGGGGTGGTACAGGCAGGTGGGATGGAACTGAATGAACTCCATATTCGCCACCCGGCAGCCGGCACGCCAGGCCATGGCGATGCCGTCGCCCGTGGCCAGGTCGGGGTTGCTGGTGTAGAGGTATACCTTGCTCGCGCCGCCGGTGGCCAGCAGCACGAAGCGGGCGGCGATGGCCTTCACCCTGCCGTGCACCCGATCGAGCACGTAGGCGCCCACGCAACGGTTGTGGTCCTGGCCGAGCTTGGCGGTGGTGACGAGGTCTACGGCGATGTGCTGGTCGAGCAGCGTGATGTTCGGATGCCGGCGGGCATGTTCCAGCAGGTTCTGCTCGATGGCCCGCCCGGTGGCGTCGGCTGCGTGAATGATGCGGCGGTGGCTGTGCCCGCCCTCGCGTGTGAGATGATAGCCGCTCTGATCCTTCTCCAGGGTGAAGGGTACACCCAG
Organism: Thiohalomonadaceae bacterium; assembly: GCA_041677345.1. Classification (GTDB taxonomy): domain Bacteria; phylum Pseudomonadota; class Gammaproteobacteria; order Thiohalomonadales; family Thiohalomonadaceae; genus JALOAT01. Next base: position 1,433 of record JBAYQE010000192.1, on the reverse strand, counting down.
GCTGATCAGCCGGTGAATGGCTGCGGGGGCACGCTCGGCGGTGTAGCGCACGATGTCCTCGTGGCACAGCCCGGCACCGGCCTCGAGGGTGTCGCTCACGTGGGATTCGATGGAATCGCCCTCGTCCAGCACGGCAGCCACGCCGCCTTGGGCGTACAGGGTGCAACTCTCGGCAAGGCTGCCCTTGGAGACCATGAGCACCGAGGCGTGATCCGCGATGTTGAGCGCGGCAGAAAGCCCGGCAGCGCCGCTGCCGAGGATGAGAACATCGCAGGAAACCGTGTCGGAATTCATGGAGCCTTCTTGCACTTGATGTACTGTTGCATACTTGGCGGGCTTCCTGCGGGTGAGCCTCGCAGCTGGCCGCGCAGCGGCTCGCTCAATGTGCTTCCAGGCATGCAACAGTACATTTGGGTATTAACGTAATGAAAATAAAGGGAAACACGGGTCCATGCCGAGAAACCATAAGCCCTGTTCTATGATATGGGCAAGAGGTGTGAATTCGGAAGGGGCGCGAACTCGGCGGCGGAAGAATTGTCTATGGCAGGTGCAGGGGGTTCGATTGCCCTGTACGGGGAGGAGTCAGCCCGAATGGGCGCAATGAGTGTCGACCAGCAACTGGTTGAGCGGGTACAAAAGGGAGACAAGACAGCTTTCGACGCCTTGGTACTCAAGTATCAACACAAGATCGTAAAGCTGATCTCCCGCTATGTCCGCGACCAGAGCGAAGCGTTGGATGTGGCGCAGGAGACGTTTATCAAGGCTTACCGTGCACTCGGCAACTTTCGTGGCGAGAGCGCGTTTTACACTTGGTTGTACCGCATCGCCATCAATACGGCCAAGAATTACCTGGTTTCGCAGGGGCGCCGGCCGCCCGACACGGACGTGGACATGGAGGATGCCGTGCAATTCGAGGCGGAGTCCGGTCTGAGGGAGGGGGATTCCCCTGAACTGCTGGCGCAGCGGGACGAAATCGAGCAGGTGATCTTCGAAACCATCGAGGGCCTGCCGGAAGACCTTCGGACCGCCATTACACTCAGGGAACTGGAAGGTTTGAGTTATGAGGATATCGCTCTCGCCATGGCGTGCCCCATCGGCACGGTACGCTCGCGGATATTCCGGGCGCGCGAGGCCATCGACAAACGGCTCAAGCCCCTGCTTGGACCATGAAAACATGAAAAGCCCGAAGGGCCTTTTGCGGGTGTCACATGGCTAACAGCATTGATGAGCAGATTTCCGCACTGATGGACGGCGAGTTGTCCGATCGCGAGCTTTCCTTGGTGCTGAAGCGCATGAGTCAGGATCCCGGGGTGGCCCGGCGTTGGCAGCGCTATCACATGATCCGTGATGCCCTGCACGACACACTGCCCGCCAACCTCAAGTTCGACTTGAGCGATCGGGTGCACGAGGCCCTGCGTGACGAGCCGGTTGTA
>JBAYQE010000191.1:0-2688 GCA_041677345.1 Thiohalomonadaceae bacterium | reverse complement strand
TGCCGGCAGGCACCGGACGCATCTACTTTTTCACCGAGCTACGCGACATGGAAGGCCAGACCGTCAGCCATCGCTGGGAACAGGATGGCGAGGTGATGGCGGAAGTCCCATTCAATGTTGGCGGCCCGCGCTGGCGCGTGTGGTCGAGCAAGAATATCGATTCAGGCGCCACGGGTGAGTGGAGTGTGGCCGTGGTGGATGGCGCGGGGAATGAACTCGCGCGGAAGGGCATCGCGACTGCACCGCAGTGACGCGCGCGGCGCGGTGACAAACGAAACCTGCTTGCTATGTTTCGACAGGGACCCCATGTGCGGGGGTACGGCAGGAAGGGGGGTAGTCACATGGCCAATAATTATGCGCCCGAAGCGGGCAACTGGTACAAGGACGAGACCGGCGCATCCTTTCAGGTGATCTTCGTGGACGAAGGCGACGGCAGCGTGGAAGTGCAATACTTCGACGGTAGCCTGGAGTCGTTCGACATGGAGACCTGGGAAGAGATGGTACTGACACACCGCGCACCGCCCGAGGACTGGAGCGGACCTTACGACGATCTCGAAGCGGAAGATCTGGACGCAGGCGATGTGGCAGCCAGGCCGCGCGACTGGTCCGATCCCCTCGATACGCTGGAGTTCGAAGACTGAGCGAACACCCGCAGCGCCGTGCCGCGCTGCAGCGGCTGTTGCGCGATATCGAGGATGAAGTTCGGCTTGCGGCCGGATACACCGGCCGCAAGGCCCTCGACGCGCGTGTGCTCGCGGCCATGGCCGAGGTGCCGCGCGAGCGGTTCGTGCCGGCGCATCTGCGCCATGCGGCCTACGACAACGCACCCTTGCCTATCGGCGAGGGACAGACCATTTCGCAGCCGTTCATGGTCGCGCTCATGACCGACCTGCTGCAACTGGAACCGGATGCGGTGGTGTTGGAGATCGGCACGGGTTCCGGTTATCAGGCCGCGCTGCTTTCGCGTCTGGTGCGCCAGGTCTACAGCATCGAACGCGTGCCGCAGTTGGCAGCGGACGCGGTCACCCGCCTCGCCGAACTGGGCTACGACAACGTGGAGGTGCGCCAGGGTGACGGTTATGCCGGCTGGCCGGAACATGCGCCCTACGATGGCATCATCGTGACCGCGGCGGCACAGCATGTACCGCCGCCGCTCAAAGAACAACTCAAGCCCGGCGGCAGGCTGGTAATCCCGGTGGGTGAACCCTACTTTGGCCAGGAATTGCTGTTGCTGACCAAAGATGCGACGGGAAACATCAGTACCCGCCATGTGCTCCCCGTTGCCTTCGTGCCGCTGGTGCGTGAGGGTTAGAAGAAGAAGAGCAACCACGGCGGCCACGGAGGCGATCGAAAGCAAACCCGTCGTAGGTCACGTTGGCGCGCAGCGGCTACGTGACATGATGCGGTGAAGAGATGTCACGTAGCTTCGCAACGTGACCTACGGCTGCGAACGGCCCCGAGGAAAACATTCGTTTTCTCCGGGGCTGAACCTTTATACCTCGCCATGCCCGCCATCATCGCTGCCGTGCTTGTGGCGGTCACCGAAGCTGGCGCGGATCTCGGCCATCTTGTCCAGGCGCGCCTGCACGCGGCCGTTGGCGGTTTCGGGCGGGTAGTTGCCTTCGCTGTCCGGTTCGCCCGGCGTGACGCCGGTGAGCAGCTCGAATGCCTGGTCGACGTTCTCGTAGGCATAGACGTGAAACAGGCCCTGTTCCGCAGCCTCGACCACATCCCTTCGCAACATCAGGTGCTTCACGTTGGTGCTGGGGATCAAGACACCATGGCTGCCGTCCAGGCCGCGCGCGCGGCAGACGTCGAAGAAGCCTTCAACCTTCTCGTTCACGCCGCCAATCGGCTGTGCTTCGCCGTTCTGGTTTACCGAGCCGGTGATGGCGAAGGACTGACGGATGGGGATGCCTGCAAGCGCAGACATGAGCGCGCATAACTCCGCCATGGAGGCGGAATCACCGTCCACGCGGCCGTAGGACTGCTCGAAGACCAGGCTGGCCGTGAGTGACAGCGGATGTTTCTGGGCGTAGCGTGCCGCCAGGAACGAGCCCAGGATCATCACCCCCTTGCTGTGAATGGCACCGCCCAGTTCCACCTCGCGTTCGATATCCACGACATTGCCTTCACCCAAGCGCACGGTGGCCGTGATGCGCGCGGGTTCGCCGAAGGAAAAATTGCCCATGCCCAGCACCGACAGGCCATTGATCTGACCGACCACTGCGCGCGTGGTATCGATGAGCAGGGTGCCGCGCTGGATCGCTTCCTGGATTTGCTCGCGCACGCGTGCCGCGCGATGGACCTGCTGGTCGATGGCATGCTGGATATCGTCGGCGGTGATCACCGTTGAGTCACGCTTGCATGCCCAGTAGTCCGCTTCGTGCAGCAGGTCGGCAATGGAGCGCATGTGGGTGGACAGCTTCTCCGCGTCTTCCACGAGGCGCGAGCCGTACTCAATGACGCGTGCGACCGCGTGGCGATCGAACGGCCGCAGTTGCTCCTTTTTTGCCAGCGTAGCGATGAGCCGCGCATAAAGCTGGTTGTTTTCCTCGTTGCGGCCGATACGGTTTTCGAAATCCGCTTGCACCTTGAACAGTTCGCTGAAGTCCGGATCGTATTCGTAGAGCAGGTAATACAGGAGCCGATCGCCCAGCAGCACCACCTTGATGTCCAATGGAATGG
>JBAYQE010000190.1:0-2697 GCA_041677345.1 Thiohalomonadaceae bacterium | reverse complement strand
TCCGGATTGAGGCCCGAGGGCAGGTCGAGGGCGAACACCGGCAGGCCGCTGGCGTTCATGAGGGCGATGGCCTCGTGCGCGGCGCCCGTCGGGGCACCACGCGTGCCGCTGCCCAGCACCGCATCCACCGCCACGTCGAAACCTTCCAGGCTCCGGGGCAGGCCGGACACGTGGACACCCGCGTCCAGCGCCTCGCGCGCGGCGCCCGCCGCCTCGCCCTTGAGCTGGTCCGGCATCAGCGTGGCGAACACCTGCGCCTCCAGCCCCGCCGTGCGCGCGAGGCGCGCCACCACGTAACCGTCGCCGCCGTTGTTGCCGCCGCCGCACAGCACGGCGATGCGCCTCACCGCGGGCCAGCGCCGCCGCAGTTCCTCGAAGGCGCCGCGGCCCGCGCGCGCCATGAGTTCGTGACCGGGGATGCCGAACTCCGTAATGGCGATGTGATCCAGCAGGCGAACCTGTTCGGCGGAATAAAGGCGGTCGGAGAGATTGCGCATGGCGGTTATCATAGCGCCATGACCCTGCCCCAGCACCGCGCCGCGATGGACTATGAGCAGCTCGCCGACGCCATCCGTCGCTGGGGGCGCGAGCTCGGCTTTCGTGACGTGCGCATCGCCGGCGTTGACCTGCCGGAAGCCGAAGCGCAGTTGTTCGCCTGGCTGGCGGAAGGCCACCACGGCGACATGGAGTACATGGCACGCCACGGCACCAAACGCAGCCGTCCGGCCGAGTTGGTACCAGGCACCGTGAGCGTCATCTGCGCACGCATGGCTTACTGGCCCGCGGCGGCCGACGCCCAGGCCGTGCTCGCCGACGCCTCACTGGCCTACGTCTCCCGCTATGCCCTCGGCCGCGACTACCACAAGCTGGTCAGGGCCCGGCTCGCCCGCCTGGCCGAGCGCATCGCGGAAGCGGTCGGGCCGTTCGGTCATCGCGTGTTCAGCGACAGTGCGCCGGTGCTGGAAAAACCGCTCGCGGCCCAGGCCGGCCTCGGCTGGGCGGGCAAGCACACCAACCTGCTGACACGCGACGGCTCGTGGTTCTTCCTGGGCGAGATCTACACCGACCTGCCGCTGCCGCCCGACGCGCCGGTGACCAACCATTGCGGCCGTTGCACGGCCTGCGTGGAGGCCTGCCCCACCGCGGCGCTGAGTGCGGACGGCCGCATCGATGCGCGGTTGTGCATTTCCTATCTCACCATCGAGCACCACGGCACCATTCCCGAATCGCTGCGGCCGCTGCTCGGTAATCGTATCTACGGCTGCGACGACTGCCAGCTGGTCTGTCCCTGGAACCGCTTCGCCCAGCCCAGCACCGAGGCCGATTTCGCCCCGCGTCACGGGCTGGATGCGGCGTCGCTCACGACGCTGTTCGATTGGGACGAAGCGACCTTCCTCGCCCGTACCGCAGGCTCGCCCATCCGCCGCATCGGCCACGAGCGCTGGTTGCGCAACATCGCCGTGGCCCTGGGCAATGCGCCGCCCGGCCCGGCCATCGTCGCCGCCTTGCGCACGCGGCAGGATCACCCTTCACCACTGGTGCGCGAGCACGTGGCGTGGGCCCTGAAGCGGCAACTCGACGGTGACGCCGCGGGCTAACGCCGAACTACGAAACGGCTGAGAGACGCCATGGCAGACATCCTCGTGGTGGGCAACGCCACCCTCGATATAGTGAACCTGGTGGACAGTTATCCCCGTGAGGATGACGAGGTGCGCGCCAGCGCGCAGTTCCGTCGGCGCGGCGGCAATGCCGCGAACACCGCGGTGGCGCTCGCGCAACTGGGCCACGCCACCGCCTTCGCGGGCACGCTCGCCGACGAGCCCAACGGCCGGACCATCCTCGACGACCTGACGCAACACGGGGTGACGACCGCCCACGTACGCATGATCGCGCAAGGCAAGGTGCCGACGTCCTACGTCAGCCTGAGCCGTGCCACGGGCTCGCGCACCATCGTGCACTACCGCGACCTGCCCGAATACGCCGCGACGGATTCCACGTGCATACCGCTGGAGGGCATCGACTGGATCCATTTCGAGGGGCGCAATCTCGACGAAGTGCGGCACATGCTGCGCGACAGCCGCACCCGTGAGCCGCATGTTCGGCTGTCACTGGAGGCCGAGAAGCCGCGGCCAGGCATGGAGGCGTTGTTCGCGGACGTGGACGTGGTGCTGTTCTCGCGCGTCTATGCGCGCCACCACGGCTTCGAAGAGGCCGCCGGTTTCCTGCACGCGCAGCACGCGCGTCATCCCCATGCCGTGCTCGCCTGCGGCTGGGGCGCCGAGGGCGCCTGGGCCATGTCACCCGCGGGCGAACTGGTGTCCACGCCGGCGTTTCCGCCACCGCAGGTGGTGGACACCCTGGGCGCGGGTGACGTGTTCAATGCGGGCATGATCGATGCTCTCGCGCGCGGCGCCGCGCTCCAGGACGCGCTGGTGCACGCGGCGCGCATCGCCGGGCACAAGTGCGGCCGGCACGGCATCGAACTCAAACCCGAGCCGTCTTGATGGGGCTGGAATCCGCTCGCAGAAAACGCAGCGGTGGACGATTTCGATCCCGGCTATGCAGATGACGCCCGGTCTGCAATCTCCGGATAGTAGCGGCACTGATCGCGGCCGTGATGCTTGCCGAAGTACAGCGCCTTGTCCGCTTCGCAGATGAGGCGTTCCAGTATCTCGCCTGCACCCTCCCCGCCCGGCT
>JBAYQE010000189.1:0-2707 GCA_041677345.1 Thiohalomonadaceae bacterium | reverse complement strand
CGCTCGAAGCGGCTGAAGAAGGCGGGTACCTGTACACCCAGGTTCACCAGTACGTCGGTGTGGTCGAGCGGGTCGTCGTTGTAGCCCACATGCACCCGTACGTCCGGATCGTTGGAGGTACCGCTGGAGTGGGGGATGAAGCTGCCGCCGCGGAAGGTCCACAGCATGTCGTCCAGGCGCGCCGCCTGCTCGGGCGTGTCCACGTGCAGATACACGCGATGACCCTGCTGGTAGGCCTTTTCCGTGAGCCGACAGGCGAAGCGCCAGCGGGAATCGCCGTCCTCGTCCTCCAGGATGTAAAAATCAACGCGCGTCATGGACCTGTCCGTAAAGATTCAACGCAAAGACGCAAAGACGCGAAGGGCGCCAAGGTGTGTGATATCAAAGTCTTTGCGTCCTCTGCGTTCTTCGCGTCTTTGCGTTGGGCTGTTTGTCGTTCGCCCAGCCTGCGCGGTCGACCAGGTACTGCACCAGCAGCGGGACCGGGCGGCCGGTGGCGCCCTTGTCGCCGCCTTCGGCCCAGGCCACGCCGGCCACGTCCAGGTGGGCCCAGCGCAGGTCCTTGGTGAAGCGCGACAGGAAACAGGCGGCGGTGATGGCGCCCGCATACCGGCCGCCCACGTTGGCCACGTCGGCGAAGTTGCTCTTGAGCTGTTCGTTGTATTCATCCCACAGGGGCAGCTGCCAGGCGCGGTCGCCGGAGGTCTGGCCTGCGGTCAGCAACGCGTCCACCAGGTCCTGGTCGTTGCCCAGCACGCCCGCGGCGTGCTTGCCCAGGGCCACCACGCAAGCGCCGGTGAGCGTGGCCACGTCGATGACCACCTCGGGGTTGAAGCGCCTGGCGTAGGTGAGGGCATCGCAGAGGATCAGCCGGCCTTCGGCGTCGGTGTTGAGGATCTCGATGGTGAGGCCCGACATGGCGGTGACGATGTCGCCGGGCTTGTTGGCGTTGCCGTCCGGCAGATTCTCGGAGCTGGGCACCACGGCCACCACATTCAGCTTGAGCCCCAGTTCGGCGATGGCCTGCATGGCGCCCAGCACGCTGGCGCCGCCGCACATGTCGAATTTCATCTGGTCCATGTCGGCCGCGGGCTTGAGGGAGATGCCGCCCGCATCGAAGGTGAGGCCCTTGCCCACCAGCACGACGGGCTTGTTGCGCGCCCCGGCCGGCTTGTACTCCATGACGATGAGCCTGGGGGGCTGACGGCTGCCCTTGGCCACGGACAGCAGCGCGCCCATGCCGAGCTTCTCCATGGCCTTGGCGTCGAGCACGCTTACCTTCACGGTCTTGTACTTGCGGCCGATGGCCTTGGCCTGCTCGCCAAGATAGGTGGGGGTGCAGATGTTGCCCGGCAGGTTGCCGAGGGTGCGGGCCAGTGCCACCCCTGCGGCGGTGGCCTCGCCCTGGCGGATGCCCTGCTCGGCGGCGCGGGTCTCCGCGGCGCCGGCGGTGAGCAGGGTGAGCTTGGCGAGGGACGGCCGGTCTTCCGGCTTCTTCTCGCTCTTGGTCTCGTCGAACAGGTACAGTGCCTGACTCGCCGCCTCCGCCGCCTGGTTGGCCTTCCAGCGCGCGTCGCGACCCTTGACCGGCAATTCCAGCAGCAGGGCCGTGGCCTCCTTGGCGGCCGTGGCCTTCACGGCATGGATGGCGCTCTGCCACAGCTCGCGGTAGTTGGCGTCGCTCAGTTCCTCGTCAGTGCCCGCGCCCACCAGCAGCAGGCGCTCGCAGGCCAGGCCCGCGGGCTTGCGCAGCATGAGGGTCTGGCCGGTCTTGCCCTTCAGGTCGCCGCTCTTGAGGGCCTCGGTGATGGCGCCGCCGCTCACCTTGTCCAGGGCGGCAGCGCCCGGGCTGAGCTTCTTGTTCTCGTAAACGGCGGTAATGAGGCAGGCGGTGCGCAGCTTGTCGGCGGCACCGGCCTTGGCGAGAAATTGCATGAAAACGGCTCCCGGGTGATTGTTCTTTGGCTGGTGTAGTGTGTCCACTTCATGGTGAAACCGTACACCAGCGCGTTTTTCCGCAAGTATCTATAGCGTAAACTTGGCGGCTTCTTCAACGGCGCGGGCTGCGCGTGATCATCGATCGTTACATTTTTCGGGAACTGGCCGTCAGCCTGCTGGGCGTCGCCTTTCTTCTGGTGCTCATCATCATGAGCGCCACCTTCGTGCGCATCCTGGCCGAGGCGGCGGAAGGCGCCTATCCACAGCAGGTGGTGTTCACCCTGTTCCTGCTCAAGAGCGTGCCCAACCTGGCGGTGGTGTTGCCGCTTGCCTTCTTCCTGGCGGTACTGCTCGCCCTGGGGCGGCTCTACAAGGACAGCGAAATGATTGTGCTCGCCGCCTGCGGCGTGGCACCCAATCACCTCCTTCGGGCCGCTGGGGCCCTGGCGGCGGTTGTGGGCCTGCTGGTGGCCGCCTTCACCCTCATCGTCGTTCCCTATACCCAGGAGCAAAGCCAGCGCGTGCTGGATCAGGCGCAGGCCCGCACCGAGATCGAAGGCATCGCTGCCGGCCGCTTCACCACGGGCGGCAGCGGTGAGCACTTGGTGTATGTGGAGGAGATCGGCCCCGAACGCAAGACCCTCCGCAATGTCTTCGCCCATGGCGTTACTGACGATGGGCGCACCGTGGTGGTCTCGGCGGAGCGTGCCCGCCAGTACACCGACCCGGATACGGGCGATCGCTACCTGGTGCTGGAGAACGGCTATCG
>JBAYQE010000188.1:0-2735 GCA_041677345.1 Thiohalomonadaceae bacterium | reverse complement strand
CCGGAGGACTCAATGCCTGGTTCACTCGATGCCTTGCATATGACCTACGCGGCCGTGGTGGTCGCCGCCGCCTATTTCGTACGCGGCATCGCGGGTTTCGGTTCCGGGCTCATCGCCATTCCGTTGCTTGCACAGGTGCTGCCGCTGGCCGTCGTGGTGCCCGCGGTGGGCCTGCTGGATTATCTCGGCTCGCTGACCCACGGTACACGCCATCGCGCCGCCATCCGTTGGCGTGAACTATTGCCGCTGCTGCCTTTTACGCTGCTGGGTGTGTTTGCCGCGCTCTATCTGTTCCAGGCCGTCGATGGCGACCATCTACGCCGTGCACTTGGCATTTTCGTGCTGGCCTATGCGCTCTACACGCTCACCGCGCGCAGCGTCCCCACGGGCGGGTCGCGTCTGTGGGCTGTCCCCGGCGGGGGGCTTGGCGGCCTGGTGGGCACGCTGTTCGGTACCGGCGGCCCGTTTTACGTGATTTACCTGGGCCTGCGCGGGCTCGGCAAGACCGAGTTCCGCGCCACCATCGCCACCGTTTTTCTGATCGACGGCGCGGCGCGCATCGCAGGCTATCTCGGGGCGGGATTTTATGGTGCTGACGCACTGTGGCTGGCGGGGCTGGCGCTACCGCTCATGGCCGCGGGCATGTTCGTCGGTGGGCGCGTGCACACCGGCATCACCCAGGCACAGTTCCAGAAGGCCATCGGTGTCCTGCTGTTGATCAGCGGCACGGCACTCGCCTTGCGCTGATACTTTCGGGGCGGCGGACTCGGGACGGGCCTGTCACCAGCACAGGACCTCCGCATGTGGCAGGCGCCCGCCGTAGGACTCGACGAAACGCCACTGGAAGGAAACCGAACTCAGGCGGAAGTGATCGCGCTGTTCGACCGTGTAGCGCGTCGCCTCTTCCACGCTGCACCAGCACTGATGTTGCTCGTTCCAGTATCGGTCATGGTATACGTCATAGATGGTCCACATGACGGGCCTCCCCTCGGGTGTGGGTTTGGCAGCGTCGGTACGTACTCGTCCGACCCCGTCGCAGGCTTTATCGGCCGGAACAGGGTTTTATTGAGCGCTCGGACGGAGGCTGGCGGTCGCATCCCACGCGTGCCGGTGGCACGGTGCCGTTCCGCGTGAGTATCGGCGTCCGGTGCGGATTCCCTGTTGATTTCGCGTCTTTCCATCCTGATTCAAGCACTGTCGCACGCCCGTTCTTGACCAAAGCATAGCGAATGGCTCGGCAATTCCAGACCTGTCTGCCGTGCCCGTAGCGAGCTTTTTATTATGTATTTGGCCGTGGCATCAAGGCGTGCCCGGCCATGCCCAAGGGACGAATCCAGCACACTCCGCGTTGCTGCGCCGCGCCACGTGTCGCACGGGGTCCGAAAGCAGATACCGCCGGACAGGAGCGGGGCTGACCCCCGAACTCATGTGTCGGATCGCACCTCGCCGGAGGTGTCCGCGTCGACCGTATCCGCGCAGGCGGCGTCACTCTCGACGAGCCAGTGCTGCCACACCGCCCAGGACACCGCCAACACCACCGGTCCGAGAAACAGCCCCACCAGACCGAAGGCATTCAAGCCGCCCAATACGCCGAACAGCACCAGCAGGAAAGACACCTTGGCCGAGGCGCTGATCACCAGTGGGCGCACCAGGTTGTCCACCGAACTGACCGCCAGTGCACCCCACAGCAGCAGGCCGACGGCCGCCCAGAGATCGCCCTGCCACAACAGCCATAGCGACACGGTGACCCACACCACCGGGGCACCGAACGGCACCAGGGCGAACAGAGCGGTGAGCGTGCCCAGCAGTACCGGCGCATCCAGTCCCGCCACCCAGTAGCCGAAACCCGCAATGGCACCCTGGGCCAGGGCCGTGAGCACCAGGCCGTATACCACCGCCTGGGTCATGCTCGCCGCCGCAGTCCAGTAAGCGCGTGAGGCACGTCCCAGCAGGCAATGCATCGCATGGCGCATTTCGTTCACCAGGCGCTCGCCGTCGCGATAGAAAAAGAACACCGCCACCAGGGCCAGCGTGAACTTGAGTGCATTGCGCCCGAGCGAGCCCACCAGTCCGGCCGCCTCCCCGATCCATGCCGAACCGCGCTGCGTGAGCCAGTCGCCCACGGCCTGCGGGTCTTCGGCCAGACGGTCCGCCAATGCCGTCAACCGGGGGCCGAGCAACGGCAGTTCGCGCAGGAAGGGCGGTACCGACGACGAGCCCGCTTCCAGGTCTTCGCGCAGGGCGTCGAAGGCGTCCACCAACTCCACCCGCAGGGACGCCACCACCCCGAGCAGGGGCAGGACGATGGCAAAGGTGAGGACGAGTGTCATGGCCAGGGCGGCGAGGCCGCGGCGGCGCTTGAAGGCGCGACGCAGCGCGCGGTTGAGCGGCCAGGTGACGTAGGCAAGGATGGCGGCCCACAGCAGCGGCACCACAAAGCCGCTCAGCACCAGATAGCTGAGGAACAACAGCCCGCCAAGCAGTAACGCAATGACCATACGCCCGCCCCAGCGTGCGGGTGATGCCGCAGGGATGCGGCTGTGCGGGGTGGATTGCTCGGGCATGGCCTCATCAACCATAGCCGAATCGCAGCGTGGGGCGGCTGTCCACCGCCTATGCTCACGGAAACCACAAGGAAATGGGCGCAGCGGCAGGGACAGGGCCGACACCATGAAGCACACAGCGAGCGGCATCAGGCGACATGCCGCTGCGCCATCGAGCGCATTCCGGCACGT
>JBAYQE010000187.1:0-2768 GCA_041677345.1 Thiohalomonadaceae bacterium | reverse complement strand
GAAGCCAAGCAGGTCACCTACCGCGAATTGCACGCCGAGGTGAGCAAGTTCGCCAACGTGCTGAAGAGCCGCGGCGTCAAGAAGGGTGATCGCGTCTGCATCTACATGCCGATGATCATCGAAGCGACCGTGGCGATGCTCGCCTGCACGCGCATCGGCGCCGTGCATTCGGTGGTGTTCGGCGGCTTCTCGCCCGATTCCCTGAAGGATCGCATCCTCGATGCCGATTGCCGCGTGGTGGTCACCGCCGACGAAGGCTTGCGCGGTTCCAAGCGCGTGCCCCTGAAGGCCAACGTCGACAAGGCCGTGAAGGACTGCCCGAACGCTCACACGGTGGTCGTGGTGAAGCGCACCGGCGGCGAAATCGACTGGAACGCCGCCCGCGACGTGTGGTACCACGAGGCCATGGCGACGGCCTCACCCGAATGCGCGCCCGAGGAAATGGATGCGGAAGACCCGCTGTTCATCCTCTACACCTCCGGTTCCACCGGCAAGCCGAAGGGCGTGCTGCACACCAGCGGCGGTTATCTGGTTTACGCGGCCATTACCCATAAGTACACCTTCGATTACCGGGAAGGTGAGATCTTCTGGTGCACGGCGGACGTGGGTTGGGTCACCGGCCACAGCTACATCGTCTATGGTCCGCTGGCCAACGGTGCCACCTCGCTGGTGTTCGAAGGCGTGCCCAGCTACCCCGATGCCTCACGCTTCTGGCAGGTCGTCGACAAGCACAAGGTCAACATCTTCTATACGGCCCCGACCGCCATCCGTGCGCTCATGCGCGAAGGTGACGAACCGGTGAAGAAGACCTCCCGGGCAACCCTGCGCCTGCTCGGCTCCGTGGGCGAACCCATCAATCCCGAGGCCTGGGAGTGGTACCACCGCGTGGTCGGCGACAGCCGCTGCCCCATCGTGGACACCTGGTGGCAAACCGAGACCGGCGGCCATCTGATCACCCCGCTACCCGGCGCGACCGCGCTCAAGCCCGGCGCCGCAATGAATCCGTTCTTTGGCGTGGTGCCGGCCATCGTGGACAGCGAAGGCAACGTGCTCGAGGGCGAATGCGAAGGCAACCTGGTGATCACGCATCCCTGGCCGGGCCAGATGCGCACCGTGTATGGCGATCACCAGCGCTTCATCGACACCTACTTCAAGACCTTCCCCGGCACCTACTTCACCGGTGACGGCGCCCGCCGCGACAAGGATGGTCATTACTGGATCACCGGCCGCGTGGACGACGTGCTGAACGTCTCCGGCCACCGTATGGGCACCGCGGAAGTGGAAAGCGCCCTGGTGCTGCACGAGGCCGTGGCAGAAGCCGCCGTGGTGGGCTACCCGCACGACATCAAGGGCCAGGGCATCTACGCCTACGTGACCCTGGTGAAGGACACGGAGCCCAGCGAGGCGCTGCGCAAGGAACTCGTCGCACTGGTGCGCAAGGAGATCGGCCCCATCGCCTCACCGGACCTCATCCAGTGGGCCCCCGGCCTGCCCAAGACCCGCTCGGGCAAGATCATGCGCCGCATCCTGCGCAAGATCGCCGCCAACGAGTTGGACACCCTGGGCGACACCTCCACCCTGGCCGACCCTGGCGTGGTGCAGGACCTGATCGAAAACCGCGCAAACCGGTAACTTCGACCGCAAAGACCGCGGGCCCTCGGGCCCGCGGTTTTTTTTGCTAAACGGAAATGAAACCACGCAGGGCCAACGAACCGCGCCGGATAATTCCTCCTGCAGGAACGGCCTCAGGCCGCGATTCTCAAGGTCACCACCGCGATTTCGATAACCCATTCGTGCCCGGTACGCCCTTCGGGCATAAGGGTGCTGCTACAGGTGGGGCCACAAACAGGCACGAGCTATTCTCAGCGTAGGTCTGCCAGCGCTCACGCGAGGAGGACGTCGTGCATCTGCATTCCAGCGCCTTTCATTCCGGTGAGGAGATCCCGCTGCGCTACACTTGCGACGGTTCGGAGTTGTCACCGCCGCTCAGCTGGGATGATGTGCCCCCAGGTACCCGCAGCCTCGCACTCATCGTCGAAGATCCCGACGCCCCGGACCCTAATGCGCCGCGGCGCACCTTCACTCATTGGGTGCTCTACAACCTGCCGCCCACGGTGCGCAGCCTGGACGAGGCCATCGACGCCACGGGCGTGCTTCCCGAAGGAACCAAGATGGGCATCAACGACGCCCAGGAACCCACCTACGGCGGTCCCTGCCCACCCGTGGGACGGCATCGCTATTTTCATCGCCTCTATGCGCTCGATATCGTCCTGCCCGACCTGGGTTATCCCGATCGCGACACGCTGTTGCGCGCCATGGAAGGACACATCATCGCCACGGCGGAGCTCGTCGGCACGTACCAGCGGCATTGAACAGGCAGAAGGTCCAACGCGGAGGCGCGGAGGGCGCGGAGAAGTCATTGTTCGGCACCAGCCAGCCACGGCCGTGGGTCACGTTGGTGCAGCGTCTGCGTGTCATCTTCGCGGTATTCGCATCGCCGCCCGTATTCGTTCGAAGGTGTGCTTTGCGCGAAGATTGTTTTACGGGGGATTCACGCGCGGTCAAGGAAAAGTACCCGGAAAGGTGGCCCGGCGCGGCATAGCGTTCCCACAAAAGAGAAAGGGGAGCATCCTGCTCCCCCCGTATGGGTGACCTCCGTGTCACACCCACATCCTTGTGCTGCGTAGGCTACCCGGCGAACCGGTCGGGAGAAAGTCCTGGGGTGTAGTCACGGGCGGATTGTCGCGTAGGAGAATTCTGAAACTACG
>JBAYQE010000186.1:0-2784 GCA_041677345.1 Thiohalomonadaceae bacterium | reverse complement strand
TCTGAAGCCGATCGGGCCCTGCTGGAACGCTTTCTCGACGCACTCTGGATGGAGCGCGGCCTGTCTGAAAACACGCTCGCGGCCTACCGCCGCGACCTGGAGGGGCTCGGCCAATGGCTGGCGGCCCGGGGCGACAGCCTGGGGGCGGCGTCCCGCAGTCTGTTGCTCGATTACCTGCAGGCGCGTAACGCACAAGGGGTGAAGCCGCGCACCGCAGCCCGTTTCCGCTCTACCTTGCGGCGCTTCTACCGCTATCTGGTGCGGGAAAAGCTTCGCGAGGACGATCCCAGCGCGCGCATCGACGCGCCGCACCTCGGCCGACCGCTGCCCGATACCCTCACCGAGGCCGAGGTGGAGGCCCTGCTCGCCGCGCCGAACCCGGACGACGTCCTCGGCCTGCGCGACCGTGCCATGCTGGAGGTGCTCTACGCCACCGGTCTGCGTGTCTCGGAACTGGTGGGCCTGACCCTGCCCCAGGTGAGCCTGACCCAGGGGCTGGTGCGGGTCATGGGCAAGGGCAGCAAGGAGCGGCTGGTGCCTCTCGGGGAGGAGGCCGTGGCCTGGATCGACCGCTATCTGGTGCACGGACGCCCGGCACTGATGGGGTGCCGACCCAGCGAGGCCTTGTTCGTGAGCCGGCGCGGCGATGCCATGACCCGTCAGACCTTCTGGCACCTCATCAAGCGCCACGCACGCAGTGCGGGCATCGCCAAGCAGCTTTCGCCTCACACCTTGCGTCACGCCTTCGCCACCCACTTGCTCAATCATGGCGCTGACCTGCGCGTGGTGCAGATGCTGCTCGGTCACAGTAGCCTCTCGACGACCCAGATCTACACCCATGTCGCCCGCGAGCGCCTGAAGACCTTGCATCGCATGCACCACCCGCGCGGTTGAGCCACGTGAGGACTTGCTCACAACCTGCGCAACTTCACAATCAGATGCAGCCTACGGGTAGGAACCGGCCGTTCGAGGTCATATCATTGGAGTTTCGAAGGCTCCTGCAGGAGCCCAGCCCTCGGGCACTCTTTGTCTTGCACAGGCCAACAACAACACGAGGTCGCCATGCCGTCGTTCGACATCGTCTCGGAAGTGAACGAGCACGAACTCACCAATGCCATCGATCAAACCAACCGTGACGTGAGCGGTCGCTTCGACTTCAAGGGCTCGGACGCAAAGGTGGAACGGGAAAAGGATGCCCTGGTGCTGCATGCGCAGAACGAATTCCAGATCAAGCAAATGAAGGACATCCTCCACCAGCGTCTGGCCAAGCGCGGCATCGATATCCAGGCGCTGGAAGAGGGGGCGCTGGAGGAAACCGGCCAGCGTGCGCGCCAGCGCATCAAGGTGCGTCAGGGCATCGACAAGGAAATGGCGAGGAAGATCGTCGCCCTCATCAAGGACAGCAAGCTCAAGGTGCAGGCCAGCGTGCAGGGGGAGCAGGTGCGCGTCACCGGCAAGAAGCGCGACGACCTGCAGGAGGCCATCGCCCTGTTGCGCGGTGCCAGCCTGGGCCTGCCACTGCAATACCAGAACTTCCGTGACTGATCGCGGGTCGAACCCGCTGACTAACGAATCCAAGGAAACCCCATGAAGAAACGCATCATCGTCGCCCTGGCCGGCTTGGCCTTTACCGTCGGCGCAGCGGCGGCCGAAAAGGACGACCAGGCCCAGATCCGCAAGGCGCTCGCGAAGGTCATCCCCGAGACCCCCGACGCCGTGCAGAAGACCCCGGTGGCCGGCCTCTACGAGGTGAGCTACGGTACGCATCTCTTCTATGTGAGCGCCGATGGACGTTTCCTGCTGCAGGGTGACATGGTCGATCTGCAATCCCGCACCAATCTCACCGAAGGTCGCCGCTCCGGTGCGCGCCTCACCGCGCTAAAGAATGCGGAGGACAGCATGATCGTGTACTCGCCCAAGGGCGAGACCAAGCACACCATCACGGTATTCACCGACATCGACTGCGGCTACTGCCGCAAGCTGCATAACGGCATGAAGGAGATGAACGACCTCGGCATCGCCGTGCGCTATCTCGCCTTCCCGCGCGCCGGTGTGGGCTCGCCTTCCTACGACAAGGCCGTCTCGGTGTGGTGCTCCAAAGACCAGCGCAAGTCCATGGACACCGCCAAGGCCAATGGCAAACTCACGTCCGCCAAGTGCGACAACCCGGTGGCCGAACACATGGCACTCGGCCAGGCCCTGGGCGTCAACGGCACCCCCGCCCTGGTGCTCGAGGACGGCCGCATGCTGCCGGGCTATTTGCCGCCGGATCGGTTGTTACAGGCGATTGAAGGGAAAATCTAAGCGCTTCAGAACGTGGTGATGCCCGCGCGAGCGGGCATCACGGCAATACGATTCCATTCCGAAATCCATCGGGCCTCCACGCCTCCGCCCGAATGCTTGCGAGGCCTCTCCCCGGCCCGTTTCCAAACGCGCGCAGCCTCTCTGCAGGGGTGACCTCAGGCCGCGATTCTTCGCTCGTTACCTGTACAGAAAATCGTCATGAAGACTGGTGTGGGTGAGCAGGGCGCTTTGTGTGCCATGCAGGTCACGCCCTTTCTCCCAGGCGCCGCCCGTTGATTTTCCTGACCTGCTCCTGTGAAGACGTGACAGCGTTGCGTTCCCACAAAAGAGAAAGGGGAGCATCCTGCTCCCCCCATGTGGGTGACCTCCGTGTCACACCCACATCCTTGTGCTGCGTAGGCTACCCGGCGAACCGGTCGGGAGAAAGTCCTGGGGTGTAGTCACGGGCGGATTGTCGCGTAGGAGAATTCTGAAACTACG
>JBAYQE010000185.1:0-2786 GCA_041677345.1 Thiohalomonadaceae bacterium | reverse complement strand
TTTTCGCGAAATGCCTGATCATGTCGCGTACCTGAGCCTGCGTGCCATGCCGCTCGTGATAGGCACGGATGAATTCAATGACCTGCCAGTGTTCGTCCGTAAGTAGCAGGCGCTCCTGCTCGGCCAACGCCCGGGCGAAGTCTTCGCTCCAGTCATCGAGATTCTGGATGTAGCCCTCCTGATCCGTAAGCACCGGTTGTCCATTCACGAGCAACTGGCGTTCGAAAGTCGCGTAAGGATTCGTTTTCATTGCCAACCTCCTATGTACTCAGGCGCGTTCCTCGAAAAAAGGACCGCGGGCCTGCAATAGCCCGCGGCGAGAGAGAAACGCGATGCTTAATAGGCCGTCACGCGCTTGTGGCGCACTATCTGGTAAGCACGCCCCAGATAGCCTACGGGGACGCTCCAGATGTGGACGAGGCGTGTAAACGGGAACAGCAGGAATACCGTCATGCCGAAGAACAGATGCACCTTGAAAATGGTATCCACGGGTGCAAGCAGTGCCGCGTCGGCACGGAAGGTGACCACGCTTTGTGCCCATTCGGCCAGAGCGATCATGACCTCGGCGTTGCCATGTGCCGCGTGCCCCAATGATACGGGGATGGTGGAAAGACCGAGCAGCAACGTGCAGAGCAGCCAAGTCAGGATGAAGATATCCATCTTTCGGCTCACCGCGCGGACGCGTGAATTCGTGAGCCGACGCAGCCAGAGCATCACCCCGCCCAGCAGACACAGCGTACCGAACACCGACCCAGCGGCAATGGCGACGTACTGATGCGCCAAATCGGAGACGCCAACGGCCAGGAACAGGCTGTGTGGGGTAAGCAGCCCTACCAGGTGTCCGAAAAAGATGGCGAGAATCCCGACGTGGAAGAGATTGCTGGCAAGGCGCATGTTGCCTCTTGCGAGCAGCTGACTCGAGTCGGTCTTCCAGGTGTATTGCTCCCGGTCGAAACGCACCCAGCTGCCGAGCAGAAATATCGTCCCGGCCAAATAGGGATATACCCCGTAGATGAAGTCGTGCAGATTCATGGCTTGTCTCCTAGGCTGCGCTACGCGCCAAGCGCCCGTGACGTTCCACGGTGCGGAGCAGGGGCGCGTAGGGTGACTGCTTCTTTTCCAGGCTAGAGGCAATAACCTCGAGCACCTTTGCGGTTTCCGCGAGAAACATCCTCGCCTCGAACTCTTCGAGGGTGGCGGCGTACTCAAGGATGAGCGGCAGGTAGTCGGGAAGCTCGCCTTGGCTCGCCTCCAGACCATGGGCCTTGTAGAACTCACCCAATTCCACCAGAGCAGGACCACGCTCGCGGCTGTCACCGAAGGTGTGGTGGGTGAGATGAAGGCTGTGTTCCGCCGTCAGATCGAAGGTCTCGACATATTGGGCCTGCAGATCGAGCAACGATTCGCTCTGCATCCAATCGATGACTCGCCGCAGATCGCGCCGTTCGGCCTGCGCAAGGCCGGGGGCACTGTCCACGATGTCGAGCAGCGCGTCGAGATTCTCCTGCAGCTCCCGTTCGGGATAATCGAGCAGGAGGGAAAGGACCTTGTAGATGAGCATGCTGGTTTCCCCGCTATCGATGTTCCGGTTGGTCGCGACTCATTCCCCACTCACCTTCTCGCGTCGCGGCGGCGGCACAAACTCGATGGGAACAGCACTGGCGCTTCGCTTGGTCGGGAACAGCGAGAAGCCCTGTTCACCGGGTACGTTGTTGCCAAACTGCAGACCGTTCTGTCCCTGGAAGGCGTAATAGTCTTCCTGGCGGTACTCCTCATGCGCTGTCGGAATGACGAAACGATCCTCGTAATTAGCGATGGCGAGATAGCGGTACATCTCCTCTGCCTGTGCCTCCGTGAGGCCGACTCGACCCAGCATGGAGGCATCCTCGCGCCCGTCGACACGCTTGGTGCGCTGGTAGCTGCGCATGGCAATCAGCCGGTTCAAGGCGCTTTCGATGGGGGCGGTATCACCCGCGGTGAGCAGGTTGGCGAGATAGCGCACCGGGAAACGCAAGGCATCGGCCTTGGGAATGACGCCGTCCGCTTCAGTCGGCAGTGCGCCCTGGTCGAGCTGGCTCTGCACAGGAGACAGCGGCGGCACGTACCACATCATCGGCAGGGTGCGGTATTCGGGATGGATGGGGAAGGCGATTTTCCATTCCATGGCCATCTTCCACACCGGCGAACGTTGTGCCGCCGTGATCCAGCTTTCAGGGACACCATCGGCACGCGCTTGTGCGATCACAGCCGGATCATTGGGGTCCAGGAACATGTCCAGGTGGGAGCGATAGAGGTCGCGTTCCTTCTCCGTTCCCGCCACTGCACTGATGCGATCGGCGTCGTAAAGGATTACGCCCTGGTAGCGGATCCGACCCACGCACGATTCTGCGCACACGGTGGGCATGCCCGACTCGATGCGCGGATAGCAGCCGATGCATTTCTCCGATTTACCGGATTCCCAGTTGTAGTAGACCTTCTTGTACGGGCACCCGGAAATGCACATGCGCCAGCCGCGACACTTGTCCTGATCCACCAGAACGATGCCGTCTTCCTCGCGTTTGTAGATGGAACCGGCCGGGCAGGACGCGACGCAGGCCGGATTCAAGCAGTGATTGCACAGCCGCGGCAAGTACATATGGAAGGTGTTCTTGAACTCGGAGTACATCTGTTTCTGAACACCCTCGAAATTGACGTCTGCGCTGCGCTTGTCGAACTCGCCCGCAAGATCGTCTTCCCAGTTCGGACCCCACTCGATCTTCTCCATGCGGGTACCATCGAGCTGCGAA
>JBAYQE010000184.1:0-2800 GCA_041677345.1 Thiohalomonadaceae bacterium | reverse complement strand
GCTCGGTCCAGCGCCTGCTTCTTGAACTCCGCGCTGTACCGATTCCGAGTCTTCTTCACTGCCTGTTTCGCTTTCACTTACCCACCACTGGTCAAGAGTTTATTCTCTTAACCGGGTGTCCGGGCAGGCGGGGCAGGTTCAGGGATTTGGTTGAGGAGGAAGGAGAGGCTCAACGCAAAGACGCAAAGCTTGCTAAGGACACCAAGAATGCGTGGAGCGTATTGGCGTGATCACATCCTTCTCCTTTGCGCTCTTTGCGTCCTTCGCGTCTTTGCGTTGAGATCTATTCTTCAGGACGACAAATAGGGATATTAAGATGAACTGGCTCAAGCGCGCGTTGCGCACCGTGTTGAAATTCCTTTACCGCGTGGAAGTGCCATTCGGGGCGAAGGGGGTACTATTCCTTATCGGCCTGCTGGGTGGCGTGTTCGTGGTACCCATCAATGCCGCGCTGCAAGACCTGGGGCACCGCACCATCGGCACTGGCGCCGCGGTGGTTGTGCAGAACTTTTTCGAGAACCTGGCATGCTGGCGAGTGCGGGGTCTGTACACCTTGTCCGTCGCCCTGTGCGCTGATCCCGTGTTATCCATTTACGTATTGGGTCTGCTGGTCATGGTGGCCACCGCGGTCGTCGTCTGGCAACTGCCCCGTGACCCCGAACCCTTGCCGGAACAGCCGTTGAAAGCCGACGCATGAAACGACCCGAGTACGCCATGGAGGTGCATCTGCGCACCGTCCAGCAGTTGTTCAATTCCTTGGACCCGTCGCCCTTCGTAGCGCGCGATCTGGATCAGGACGCGGAAGAATTTATCGTGGGTTGGGCGCGCGAACTGCCGCGCACGGGTGAATTCCGCCTGGTGATCCATGTGGATGAGTACACGGACGATCCGGCGGTACAGGCACGCGTGTCCGCGGCGGTACGCAATTTTTTCGAATATCGCACCCGGGTGGTCGCGCGTGAGTTTTCCCAACTCATGCGCGAAGGCCGGCTCAGCCTGCTCATCGGCCTGCTGTTTCTCGGCGGCTGCTTGTTGGGCGCACGCTTCGTGAGCGGCATCGCGGCCGATCACCCGCTCATGGAATTTGCCAGCGAAAGCCTCATCATCGGTGGCTGGGTTGCCATGTGGCGGCCCATGGAAATTTTCCTCTACGAATGGTGGCCGCTTGCCCACAAACGCGGAATCATGTCACGGCTTGCCCGCATGGAGGTTGAACTACGCAGGGCCAAGAGCGAGAGAGAGAAAGACAGGGTCGGCTCGCAGCTGTGATGGAGATTGTCACGTTGGCGCTGTGTGCCAAACGTGACCTACGGCATGCGGCGCAAATGGCTGCGGTTCAGTACATGCGCGGTGCAGGGTCGCGCAGAATGAGCTCCGGCGCCGTGAATGGCGCAAGCTGTTCCAGGAAATCCAGCAGCTCCAGCACCGGCGAATTGCGGAAGAAGGTCGCCATTGGGGTCTCCATCCAGATACGATCGGCGAAGGCGTAGCGTTCGTGCGGGGTATCACCGGTACCGTCGCCATCTCGATCAAAACCCACGTAATCGTCCCAATAATTGCCCTGCCAGTCATTGCCGCGCGCACTCATGAAGCCACTCACGGCCACTTGCACCAGGTTTTTCTCGAAACGGTTATCGTGAATCACGTGCCCGCCGTTTTCGCCATAGAAGTAAAGGCCGGTGACGTTGTGCACGAAGCGATTGCCGCGCATGTGGATGATGTTTTCCGGATCGTTCGGTGCGTTCGCCTGGAGGCCGACGGAACAATGCACCACGTCGTTATCCTCGACCACCACGTGGCTGCTGTCCTTGAAGGCGAGGGCCTGCCCCGTAACATCCATGCTGTGCTGGATACGGTTGCCACGGATGACCAGGTCATCCGAGTAGAGCACGACGATGCCCGCTGCGTTCTGATCGAAAATGTTGCGCTCGATGATGTTGCGTGGTGAGAACACCATGTTCAGGCCCGACCGGCTGCCGCGGACGATATTGCCTATGATGCGATTGTCGGTGGAACTCGCGAGACTGAAATCGCGGACGGCGGTGACCTCGTTGTCCTCGATGAGGTTGTTGTGGCTGCTCCAGAGCCGGATACCATCGCCGCGCAAATTGAACCCGCGTGCCTTGGATACGATACGGTTGCGGCGCACGGTATTGCGGTTCGCCTGCATGAAATGGATACCGAACAGCGCATCATCGATGACGTTGTGCTCGATGAGCACATCGTCAGCCTCGACCAGCACACCGGCATCGACGCTGTCGTGCGAATCACCCGTATTGGTGAGGCGTAACCCGCGCACCGTCGCGCCATCTGCCTGCACAGACAGCACCGTACCCTGCCCAGCACCGTCAATGATGACCGCACCATTACCGTCGAGCGTGATGGGTCGATTGATGCGTGCCGGACCGGCGTAGGTACCGGGGGGTGGCTGCAACACACCGCCCGGCGGGGTGGCATCGATGAGGGGCTGCAGCGGCGTCAGGCAATAACCGGGGCCTGCCGCCAGCATGGCGGCGACAAGGCCTATCCAGGTACGCAGCAGCTTCACATCGGAAGCCCGAGCCACCGCGCGGCGGCAGAATTACGCATATCGTTACCCTCGCTACACCGTGCATTATGGATGCACCTTGGCGGCGGATACGTTGACGTCGATCAAAACCAGTGGGGTCAGAGTAAATTGAAACGACCATCAATAGGTTGAAACACCAAGTGGAGGGATCATGCCATCGAACCCGCACTCACGACTTAGTCTTGATTGATTACTGTCCTAAATTCAAACGACTCTGACCCCATTGGTTCT
>JBAYQE010000183.1:0-2821 GCA_041677345.1 Thiohalomonadaceae bacterium | reverse complement strand
CCGGGGCGGGCGTACTCGTCGCGCACCTTCAGCAGCAGCCAGTTTTCCTTGTTCTCGCCCGCTTCGATGCCGTGCATGCGCGCCAGCACCCATTCGCCGCGCAGCCGTGTGCCGCTGAGGCGAAAGTGCAACGTGCCCTTGCGGTAGCCTTCCTGCGCATCGCCCACGGCTTCCCAGGTGCCTGCATCCCACACCATCACCGCGCCGGCGCCGTACTGTTTTTCCGGAATCACGCCCTCGAAGTCGGCATAGTCGAGCGGGTGGTCCTCCACGTGCACGGCGAGGCGCTTCTCGTCCGGATCGAGGCTCGGCCCCTTGGGAACGGCCCAGCTCTTGAGCACGCCATCCATTTCCAGGCGCAGGTCGTAGTGCAGGCGGCGGGCGGCGTGTTTCTGGATGACGAAGCGCGCACCCACGCCCGCCGCGCGCCCGCCGCGTGGTTCCGGCGTACGGGCGAAGTCACGCCGACGCTCGTATTCCTGCAGGCCGTCCATGTTTCAAGTGTGGTAGGTCACGTTGGCGCGCAGCGCCTACGTGACAATGCGCGGCTTGAAGATGTCACGTGGCTTCGCAACGTGACCTACGAAAGGTAATGGGTAGAGGAGGAGCCTCCGCGTTCTCCGCATCTAATCCTTCAGTCCCCCCAGAACCCTTCAGGACCGCGGCCGTTCCTCTGCCGCCGGCTTGCCTGCCGCAGGAGGTGCGGCGCGACGGGTGCGCGGCGTACGCGGGGCGGCTTTCTTTTCGCTGCCGCCCTTTGCTGCCCGGCGCTCTTCCACGCTGCGCTTGAGCTGAGTCATCAAGTCGATGACCTCGGCGCGGCGGGGCGGGGCCTCGGCCGGGCCGGCCTCGATGACGTGGGTTTGCCCACTGGCCACGCGCTGCTCCACCAGTTGCAGGAGGTCGTCACGGTATTCGTCGTGATAGCGCTCGGGCTGCCATTCCTCCACCATGCTCTCCACCAGGCGTTCGGCCATGTCCAGCTCCTTGTCGGAAATGCCGAGTTCTTCGAGGTCGCCGTGCGGCAGATGGAGTTCCTCGACGGGTCGGATCTCGTCGTGGTAGCGCAGCAAATCCAGCATGAGCATATCGCCCTGTGGAATGAGCGCCGCCAGGTGTTCGCGGGTGCGCAGCACCACCTTGGCGATGCCCACCTTGCCGGTGCGTTTCAGGGTCTCGCGCAGTAATGCATAGGCCTTCTCGCCGCGCTTTTGCGGTTCGAGGTAGTAGGGGCGGTCGTAAAACGCGAGGGGGATCTTGTCCCCATCCACGAAGTCCACGATCTGTACGGTTTGCGTGGCTTCCACATTGGCGCGCTTGAGGTCCTCCTCGGTGAGCACCACGTACTCGCCCTTCTCGTACTCGTAGCCGCGCACGATGCGCTCACCGGGGACCTCTTCGCCGCTCGCTTTGTTCACGCGTTTGTAGCCGACCGGTGAGAAGTCTTTGCTGTCGAGCAGGGACAGGTGCAGTTCGTCGCGTTTCTCGCCCGGGTACAGCGATACCGGCACGGAGACCAGGCCGAAGCTGATACTGCCTTTCCAGATGGCGCGGGGCATGGGCTGTCACCTTCCGTTCGGGGTCATCGCGAGACGGTCCAGAGGGCGTAGACCACGCCCGGCACATAGCCGAACAGCGTGAGCAGCAACGCAAGCCAGAACTGCCGATGGATGCCGTGACGCATGAACACGCCCAACGGCGGCAGCAGCACGGCAGCGACGATGCGCAGGAACAGCATGGCCGGGCCTTCCCTCGCTTCCTCAAGAAAAGGTTAGCCCGCAGTGGACCGGTGTTCGCGGTTCATTCCTCCACGCAGATTTCCTTGCGGGCCACGCCCAGGGCCGTGCGTACCACCAGCATGGCGATGATGGCGCTCAACAGTGCCAGCAGCAGGTAGGAAAGCCCGGCGAAGAACGGCAGCGCGGTGTGCTGGTACATGAGCATGGTGGCGATCGTCATCGCGGCCATGGGGAAGGAATAGGCCCACCAGGACAGGAAGAACTTGAGGCGTGTGAAACGTTGCACCTGGCTCAGGAGCATGAGGGTCAGGAACAGCGCGAGGTAATAGAGCACGCGCGCGAAACTGTCCACGCTGCCCACGAGACTGACATAGGAAATGAAGCCGACCGCCGGCGGGGCGACGAGGATGAACAGGGTAGGCAGGAGCTTCTCCGGCAATGGGTCGTGGAAGATCACGCGGTAATAGACGATGGTGAGCAACACCAGCCAGAACACCAGCCCGATGCTGAAGAAGAACCAGGCGATCTCGGGCGAGGCATGGTGTACGCCGGCAATGGGCACGAGGATGTTACCCACCATGGGTATGAACCAGGCCGGATTCATGTGGTGGATCTGGAAATGGGTATGGTTGAGCCACACTGCCATGACGTACAGGGTGAAAAGCAGGTGCAGGCCGGTGCCTGCCGCCCACAGCACGAAGGACAGGCCAGGCGCGGAGTGCAGTGTCGCTATCCCCAGGAGGATGAGGGCGATCGAGAAGGTCGGAAAGAAGCTCAGCTTCACCGGGTGGCGCAGTTCCTTCGCCACGGCATCATTGAAGCGCGCGAGCTTGGTGAGGTAGACCAGCGTCAGCGCCACGAACAGGATGCCGGTCACCAGCAGGAAGGTCGCACCGGGCGCCGCGGGCAGGCCCAGCACGCTGCCGGCCCGCATCCAGGCGATGGTGAAACCGGCCATGCCCATGATGGTGGAAAACCACGCCACCGGGAAATGCTGCAATCGCATCGTGAATCCTCTTGTCGTACGTCAATGTGTCGGGGAGATCGGCGGCTGCCGTTTTCCCTCTGCAAGCCAATGCCTG
>JBAYQE010000182.1:0-2884 GCA_041677345.1 Thiohalomonadaceae bacterium | reverse complement strand
CGGGACGCCATGGACGAGATCCTCGTCCTGGTCGATCCGAACACGGGTGCGCCTTTCGTGGAAGGACTGGAGGTGAAGGTCGACTACCAGTCGGTGCAGGTGGCCGAGGGCAGCCTGGACGTTGGTGCCACACTGCCCCCCAATTAGCTCTTGCCATCGGGACGCAGTCAGGGGACGATCGGCACAAGCATGGAAAACCGGCCCACGCATAGCCGGTACTTTGGGCATGAAGCGTACCCTCGTTTACCTTGGTCTAATCTTTTTCCCGCCTCAGGTGCTCCTCGCCGAATCGGCCATGGACGCCATGGAAGAGGAACAGTTTCTCGCCCTGTTGGACGAGCAGACTGCCATCGCCACCCGCACGCGCATCAACGCGGACTTCGTGCCGGGCATGGTGTCGGTGCTCCACGGCGAAAACCTGGAGGCGCGCGGCGCCCGCACCGTATGGGAAGCCCTCGCCCTGGTGCCCGGCATGGAACTGGCCATCGAAATGACCGGCCGCCGCAAGGTGCTGGTGCGCGGCCTCGGCAACACCTGGGCCTCGGGCAATCTCAAGATCCTGCTCAACGACGTGGCCATGAACTCGGCCGAGCTGGGCCTCGCCGATCCCGTCTTCAACATCCCCATCGAACAGGTGGAGCGCATCGAGGTCATCCGCGGGCCCGGCTCGGCCATCCATGGTGAATATGCCTACATGGGCGTGGTCAACGTCATCACCCGCGCGGAGGAAAACAGGGTGTTCGCCTTCGGCGGCAGCTTCGATACCCGAGGCCTCGGCGCGGTGCTGCGCCTTACCGAGATCGGCAACCCAATCCAGGCCAGTCTCAATCTGGCCGGTTGGTCCGGCAGCGGCGCCGACGTGAAGACCGGTCCGGACCTGTTGCACGGTTTCCCGGCACTGGGCCCCTCCTACGCCCCCGGTGAGGCGAATGAGGATATCGAAGCGGGCACTGCCGTATTCAAGCTCGGCTATGAGCACTTCGCGCTTTCCGCCCAGTGGAGCGAGGCCGGCCTGGGCGACCACTTCGGCACCAACCACATGCTGCCGCCGGATTCCGACCGTATCGTGGAACGCTCGCGCCATCGCGCGGTGGACGTGCGCCAGGAATTGCCCGTTTCGACGGCACTCACTGCCGGTATCCATTTGGGCTGGAAAGACGTGGAGCGTCGGCGCGACGACCTCTTCGTCATGCCATCCAACGCGGGCCCCGACTTGTATCTGGACACGCAGTATCTGGAGACCACTACCAGCGCAGGCATCCATCTCCTCTACCGCGGCTGGGACAAACATTCCGTGTTGCTCGCCGGCAGCCTGAGCACGGTCAGGGTGGACCGTAGCAGGTACGCCTTTACCCAACCAGCCCAGATGATCAACATCCCCGAGGGCTCCACGCGCAGCATCAACGCCGTCACGCTTCAGGATGAGTATCGCCACAGCGACCTGTTCACCCTGACGGTCGGATTACGCTACGACGAGTACAGCGACGTGGGAGGCAGTTATTCACCCAGGCTGGCCGGCGTCTGGCGCCTCAATCCCCGGCATGTCCTGAAGGCGCAATATGCCGAGGCCTTTCGGCCGCCGACCCTCTTCGAGAATGAAACGGTCCGTTTTCACCACCTCGAGCCCATCGACCCCGCCACCATTCAGACGACAGAACTGGGGTACATCTACAAGGGCGGGCATGTGGAAACCCGGCTTACAGGGTTCTATTCCCGCCTGAGCGATCTCGTCACCTTCGCCCAGGCCAACATACCTGCGTTCGGTAATCAGGGTGCCACTATCTGGGGAGTGGAACTGGAGCAGAGCTGGCACCCTGGCCGGAGATGGCTGCTGGATGGCAACGTATCCTACGTGGAGACACACGACGACGCGTCGGATGAGTGTTTCCCCGGCGCCGCCCAGTGGCTGGCCAACGCGGGAATCACATATAAGAAGGGTAAGTTCCTTGCCGCCCTGCAGGCCCATTATGTGAGCAGTTATAAGCGCCAGCCGGAAGACCCACGCGATACACTGGATGGCTACACGACCCTGGATTTCACGGGCAGCCTCCTGCCGACACGAGGGCTTCAGCTTCGCGTAGGCGTAAAGAACCTGCTGGACGAGGATGTGCGCTTCCCCTCGCCTGTCATCGGCGACAACACTCGCACCGACGTCACCTATCCGGAAGACTTCCCCCGCGCCCGGCGGACCTGGTGGGCGCAGGCCAGTTACCGTTATTGAGTCACTATGGATTACCCAATTCCACGGAATGGAATGAGAACGCGCCGGGTAGGGCAGCGATGCTTTTCACCGGTCGAGCCGAGGGTTTCACCCGTACGCGTCGACATGCCATCGAATTCAGGACAAAAAGAAAGGGCGGTTGCCCGCCCTTCCTTCAGCTCGCCCGCCTCAGCAGGCCGGTGGGCACCAGAACGGGTAAGCCGCCGGTTCTGCCTTGGTGTCCGGAGTAACGGGTGCGGTAGCCATCACCACGGCCAGCGCCATGGCGGCGAAAATGGACTTCCTGGTAATCATCTTGATCATGTTATTCCCTCCACCTCTTCACTGAGGTCAATCGTCCAACCGAACCATACTTCTAGCACGGGTATTCATCGAGTGCTAGGTCGCAGGCAGGTATCATCAGCCACAAAATGTGCACTACGTCACACTTGTGAGATCTTGCGACCGTGCCGCTCGCCCGCCTCTCTGTGGTACCGGCGCTATAACGTAAGGATTCGCCTGCTGTCATGACAATCACGACAGGGATGTCTCCAGTATGGCGCTGGGCGAGGCTTTTCCTCGCCACGCTCGTCATCGCCTGCGCGCCGGCGGGGGCGGCTGACGACCAATCCGAGCGGCGTTTGCTCATCGGCCTCAAGCTGTTTCCCTCGCTCCTGGCCGCCG
>JBAYQE010000181.1:0-2896 GCA_041677345.1 Thiohalomonadaceae bacterium | reverse complement strand
CAACACCAGTGGGGTCAGAGTAAATTGAAACAACGGTGGTGAAAGGGCCCGTCGGGCCGGGGTAAACTGCCACCCCCAACGCAAAGGATTGCGCCATGGCACGACATCCCAGAATCATCCTTCCCGGACAGCCTCACCACGTCATTCAACGCGGCAACAACCGCGCGCCCATATTCTTCGCCGACAAGGACTACTGGCGATACCTGGACTGGCTTGGCGGGGAAAGCGAAAAGCATGACTGTGCCATCCACGCCTATGTGTTGATGACCAACCATGTCCACTTGCTGGTTACGCCCGCGCGCGCTGACAGCATCAGCAACATGATGCAATCGCTCGGCCGCTTGTATGTCCGGTACATCAATCACAAGTACCAACGCAGCGGAACACTATGGGAGGGCCGTTTCAAATCGGTCCTCATCGACAGCGAGCAATACTTGCTTGTCTGCCAGCGCTACATCGAACTGAATCCGGTTCGCGCAGGCATGGTGAACAGCCCAAGCGCCTATCGGTGGTCGAGCTATCAAGCGAACGCCACGGGGAAGGCGAATCCGTTGCTGACGCCGCATCCGCTGTACTTGAGTCTCGGCAAGCAAAGCCACAACCGGCAGGCGGCTTACCGGGCACTTTTCCGCTCGCACCTCAAGGACGCCACACTGACATCCATCCGGACGGCCACCAATGGTGATTGGCCGTTAGGTGATGAGCGGTTCAAGACCGCCATCGAAAACGCCCTGAAGCGACCAGCAACCCAGGGGCCGAGGGGAGGTGACCGCCGCAGCAGGGCTTTTCGCGAGCGGAAGAATGGTGGGGTTGAGAATTCAAACGACTCTGACCCCACTGGTCCTCGGTGATGGGTGGTTCAAGACTGGGCTCGAAACAATCTGAGAGGCCGGTAACCAAGGGACCTAAGGGAGGGGACCGCCGCAGCAGGAGGTTCCGTGAGCATAAAAGTGGTGGGGCCGACCAAAGGACTCTGACCCCCACCTGGATTTCAATTGACGCTGACCCCACGATGCGCCTGAGGCGCGCTGCCGCGCACTGCCCTCGCCCATGGCGACGCTCGCACCCTGTTTCATCGAGTCTCGCAGCAGATTGGGTAGGCATGCGCAAGCAGCCCGTTGCCGTCCACCATCAATCCACTGATTCAGGCGGAGAGCGGCTCTGCGGCGGAATGTGCCGGACCACGGTTGTGGCGCCTTGCCCAAACCTTCTCGTGGAAGTGGTAGGCGACCGTATTCACCGCCGGCTCGACGAGCGCAACGGCACCGCCCACGATGATGTCGCCGCTCAAGGCCCAGGCCACACCGAAGGCGACGCCGAAATGCATCACAGCAAAAGAAATGGTCTTGGTCATGGCGGCTCTCCTTGAATTGCTTGCAGGTAAATGATAATGATTCTCGCCTGACCATCAAATCGAATGTTCCAATTGGCTGCATAGGTTCCACCAATCGAACCGGCTGGGGGTTTCAACCTATCGATCCGAACGAAACAAACGATTTGCCGCTACACTCCACTGCCGGATAATTTTGCAGCGTCGGCTAAAGAAAAAAGGAAAACTCCATGAACGCTATCGACATCGGTATCCCCGACCAGCAGCGCGAAGCCATCGGTGCAGGACTCTCACGGCTGCTCGCGGACACCTACACCCTGTATCTCAAGACTCACAACTTTCATTGGAACGTCACGGGCCCCATGTTCAACACCCTGCACCTGATGTTCGAGGCGCAGTACAACGAACTGGCCCTGGCCGTGGACCTCATCGCCGAGCGCATCCGCGCCTTGGGCATGCATGCGCCTGGCAGTTACAAGCAGTTCGCGGAACTCACGTCGCTCAAGGAAGAAACGGGCGTCCCCACTGCGGAGGACATGATTCGTCAGCTGGTCAAGGACCAAGAGGCCGTCGTGCGTACCGCACGCTCTATCTTCCCGCTGGTGGACGAGGCGCATGACGAACCCACCGCCGACCTGCTCACGCAGCGCATGCAGGTGCACGAAAAGACCGCCTGGATGCTGCGCAGCCTGCTGGGCTGAGTTTGGATGTCCCGGCACCGCGCCAACAACCGGTGCGGTGCCGGGGTGTTTCGACACCCTGTAAATCGGGCCTGTCGGAATCGTGCAGGTATTTGTCCGGTTCATTTGTTTTTCTTGGGTGCCCAACCACAAGCCGCTGGGCTTTGGCGATTTCGCGCCAAGGACAACTGAATCCGGTGCCGCAACGTCCTGACGAGCCCGGCAACGTCGGCTTCTTTCCCGCTCCAGCTATCCTCGCATTCTCCGAGGTAGCCTTTCCTTGCGAGTTCGAGAAGGGACGCTTCCCTGCCATGTAAGCGGAGAATCGCCCGGTTCGCTGCAACGTCCTTGGATGAGATTTTCCCCTCCACCGCCGTGTACCACATGCGCGCAAGCGTCAGCAGCACATTTCTCTCGTCACCTGCGACGCCGTCGAGCAAATGGGACAGAGAATCCTGCATTGCCCTGTGCATGTCAGCGGGCGGCACCGCTTCCAGGATTTTTGTGGCCTCGGGGCATACAAGAGGGATGCTGTTGAGGAGCGCCTGTTCGGCCTGGTGGAAGCGTCGGTGAAGCCGCTGGCGCAGCGCCACCCGCGCCGCGAAGTGGCCCAGGCCGCCCGTGTGTTGTGGGGCGCAGTGCACGGGTTCTGCATGCTCAAGCTCACCAACAAACTGAACGTGGCCGGCGAGGACTCGGCCCACGAATTGGTGGAAGTGCTGTTCCGACGCTTCCTGCAGGGTGATCTTGCCCCGCTTTCCCAGACACCCGGTTAAGCCGCAGGTCGTGCCTCATAGGCCTCGGGTGAGAGATACCCGATGCGGGAGTGCAGACGGCATCGATTGTAATATGCCTCAGTGTAATCGAATACGTGCGCTTTGACGGT
>JBAYQE010000180.1:0-2909 GCA_041677345.1 Thiohalomonadaceae bacterium | reverse complement strand
GACCATCGGCTTCGAAACCATCCGCGCCGGTGACATCGTGGGCGAGCACACCGTCATGTTTGCGGGCATCGGCGAGCGCATCGAGATCACCCACAAGGCCTCCAGCCGCATGACCTTCGCCAAAGGCGCCATGCGCGCCGCCGCCTGGCTCGCCGCCAGGGACCGCGGCCTGTTCGACATGCAGGACGTGTTGGGTCTCAAGGATTAACCGGCGGTGGGTGAAGAAGTTAACCACGGGGGACACGGGGAACACGGGGAAATCTTCAAAGAGGTGCCGCGTAGGCTCCGGGGCCAAAGGTCTTGTGTCGAAATCGGAACCGCGCAAGGCATGCCACCGCATCTTGATGCGACTGTCACCCTTCTTACCCCCGTGTTCCCCGTGTCCCCCGTGGTTTAATGCTTTTCCCTCCAAACCCCGAAAGAAGCCGCGTTACGCGTGGACAGCTACCCGCCGCATCCGTAAAATAGCCGGCCAACCTGGCACGGCACTTTCCACGCCGAACCATTTCTTACGAGCGGGAAGGGTCCTCGAGGGCCCTTCCCGCTTTGCACGTATACAGTTGGAGGCACACCTTGCGGCAACAGGCCTTGCTGGCCCTGGCAGACGGCACGCTGTTCCGGGGCGAGTCCATCGGCAGTGAGGGGCAAACCGTTGGCGAGGTGGTGTTCAACACCGCGCTCACGGGCTACCAGGAAATCCTCACCGATCCTTCCTACACCCGTCAGATCGTTACCCTGACCTATCCTCACATCGGTAACGTGGGCACCAATCCTGAGGACGAGGAGGCGCCCGGCATCATGGCCGCAGGCCTGGTGATCCGCGACCTTCCCGCGGTGGCCAGCAACTTCCGCAGCAAGGAATCGCTCGATGCCTATTTGCGCCGCCACAACGTGGTCGGGATCGCCGGCATCGACACCCGCAAGCTGACCCGCATCCTGCGCGAGAAGGGTGCCCAGAACGGCTGCCTGGTGGCGGGCGACAACATCGACGCCGAGGCTGCGGTGGCCGCAGCGCAGGCCTTCGCCGGCCTGAGCGGCATGGACCTCGCCAAGGACGTCACGACCGACAGGCCCTACACCTGGACCCAGGGCGGTTGGCAACTCGGTACCGGACTGGTGGAGCACCAGGCCGAAGACCTGCCGTATCACGTGGTGGTGTACGACTACGGCGTGAAGCGCAACATCCTGCGCATGCTGGTGGACCGCGGCTGCCGCCTCACCGTGGTGCCGGCCCAGACCCCGGCCGAGGACGTGCTCGCCATGAACCCCGACGGCATCATGCTCGCCAACGGCCCGGGCGACCCGGCCGCCTGCGACTACGCCATCGAAGCCATCCAGTGCCTGCTCAAGTCCGATACGCCCATCTTCGGCATCTGCCTCGGTCACCAGTTGCTGGCGCTGGCCTCGGGTGCACGCACCGTCAAGATGAAGTTCGGCCACCATGGCGCCAACCACCCGGTCATCGACCTCGCCAGCAGCCACGTCATGATCACCAGTCAGAACCATGGCTTCGCAGTAGACGAGGAAACCCTGCCGTCGAACCTGCGCGCCACCCATCGCTCGTTGTTCGACGGTTCGCTGCAAGGCGTCGAACGCACGGACCGGTCGGCCTTCAGCTTCCAGGGCCACCCCGAAGCCAGCCCTGGCCCGTGCGACGTGGCGCCGCTGTTCGACCGCTTCGTCGCAACCATCAACGACAGGAAGAATTAGTTATTGAAGACGAAGAATAACCGCGGGGTACACGGGGAACACGGGGATGAATCAATGCTCAAGAGATGGTTTCCCCCGAGTTCCCCGTGTCCCCCATGGTTGGGCTTTTTCGACTTGCGTGGCTGACCAAGACTATGCCGAAAAGAACTGACATCGAGAGCATCCTCATCATTGGCGCCGGTCCTATCGTGATCGGTCAGGCCTGCGAGTTCGACTATTCGGGTGCCCAGGCGTGCAAGGCGCTGCGCGAGGAGGGGTACCGCGTCGTTCTGGTGAACTCCAATCCGGCCACCATCATGACCGACCCGGAGACGGCCGACGCCACCTACATCGAGCCCATTACCTGGCAGGCCATTGCGAAGATCATCGAGAAGGAGCGCCCGGATGCGGTACTCCCCACCATGGGCGGCCAGACCGCGCTGAACTGCGCGCTCGACCTCGCCAAGCACGGTGTGCTGGAACAGTTCGGCGTGGAACTCATCGGCGCCAGCCGTGACGCCATCGACAAGGCCGAAGACCGCGACCGCTTCCGCCAGGCCATGAAGAAGATCGGCCTGGACACCCCGCGCTCGGCCATTGCCCACAGCATGGAAGAGGCCCTGCAGGTGCAGGCCCAGATTGGTTTTCCCACCATCATCCGGCCCTCGTTTACCCTCGGTGGCTCGGGCGGCGGCATCGCCTACAACAAGGAAGAGTTCACCGAGATCTGCCAGCGCGGCCTGGATCTCTCGCCCACCAACGAGCTGCTGATCGAAGAATCCGTACTCGGCTGGAAAGAGTACGAGATGGAGGTGATCCGCGACCGCAAGGACAACTGCATCATCATCTGCTCCATCGAGAACCTCGACCCGATGGGCGTGCACACCGGCGACTCCATCACCGTGGCGCCGGCGCAGACCCTCACCGATCGCGAATACCAGATCCTGCGTAACGCCTCCATCGCGGTGCTGCGCGAGATCGGCGTGGAAACCGGCGGCTCCAACGTGCAGTTCGCCATCAATCCCGCCGACGGCCGCATGATCGTCATCGAGATGAACCCGCGTGTGTCGCGCTCCTCGGCGCTGGCCTCCAAGGCTACCGGTTTCCCCATCGCCAAGGTGGCGGCCAAGCTGGCCGTGGGCTACACGCTCGACGAACTCAAGAACGACATCACCGGCGGCGCCACGCCCGCCTCGTTTGAGCCGTCCATCGACTACGTG
>JBAYQE010000179.1:0-2977 GCA_041677345.1 Thiohalomonadaceae bacterium | reverse complement strand
TCCAAGGCGAATGCCAGCGGTGTCCAGCCCGTGAGCGGTCTCAGTTTCTCCTGGCCGACATAATGGGCCCAACCGCCCCCGGAACGGCCGACACAACCGCACATCATCAGCAGGTTGATGATGGCGCGGTAGATCATGTCGTTGTGATACCAGTGATTGATACCCGCGCCGACCACTACCATGGAGCGGCCTTCCGTCTGTTCCGCGTTCTGTGCAAATTCCCGTGCCACCGCAATGATGGCCTTGCGCGGCACCCCACAATGACGCTCCGCCCAGGCCGGGGTGTACGGCACATCCACCTGGTCATAGCCCTGCTCCGCTGTGTCGCTGCCCGAGCTGCGGTCGAGGCCGTAACTCGCCAACAACAGGTCGTACACCGTGGTGACGATGAGCTCCTGTTTTTCACGGTAGACACGGCGCACCGGCACGGGACGTCGCAGCACCTTTTCCGTGCGTTCTCCACCGAAATAGGGAAAGGTCACGTCGACCAGGTCGTCCCTGCTGTCGAACACGGAGAGCTGAGGTCGTATGGGGCGCTCCGATACCGGGTCGCGCAGGTCCAGATTCCAGCGGCCGGCCTCGCCCCAGCGGTAACCGATGCTGCCGAACGGTGCGACCAGATAACCCGTCTCCTCGTCGATGACGATGGTCTTCCACTCGGGGTTATTGTCCTGCTGTGCGTTGTCCTCCAGGTCGGCGGCGCGCAAGAAGCGATCGGCGACGAGTTCGTCGCCCTGGCGTTGCAGGATCACCAGCATGGGCATGTCCGTGAAACGCCGACAATAGTCATCGAAGTACGCACAGCGGCGGTCGATGTGGAATTCCTTCAAAATGACGTGGCCCATGGCCAGGGCGAGCGCCGCATCGGTGCCCTGTTTTGGCGCCAGCCAAGTGTCGGCAAACTTGGTGGCCTCGCTGTAGTCGGGCGAGACCACCACGGTTTTCGTCCCCTTGTAACGTACCTCCGTGAAGTAATGGGCATCGGGCGTGCGTGTTTGCGGGATATTCGAGCCCCAGACCATCAAGTACATCGCGTTGTACCAGTCGGCGGATTCGGGGACATCGGTCTGCTCACCCCACACCTGGGGTGATGCGGGCGGGAGGTCGCAATACCAGTCGTAAAACGACAGGCACACGCCACCGATGAGGGAGAGATACCGCGTCCCCGCGGCGTAACTCACCATGGATTTTGCGGGGATGGGCGAAAAACCGATGATACGGTCGGGGCCGTAGGTCTTTATGGTGTAGACGTTCGCAGCGGCGATGATCTCGAGCAATTCGTCCCAAGTCGAGCGTACGAAACCACCTTGCCCGCGAATGCGCTTGTACGAATGCGCCTTCGCCTCATCTTCCACGATGGAGGCCCACGCAGCCACCGGATCGAGGCTCGCCCGGGCCTCGCGCCAGAGGCGCAGCAGCCGACTGCGGATCAGCGGATATTTGAGCCGCACCGGGCTGTAGATATACCAGGATGAACTCGCGCCGCGAGGACAGCCGCGTGGCTCATGGTCGGGCATGCCGGGCCGGGTTTTCGGATAATCGACCTGCTGCGTCTCCCAGGTGATAAGGCCGTTTTTTACGTAGATCTTCCAGCTGCAGGACCCGGTGCAGTTCACGCCATGGGTGGAACGCACCACGCGGTCCTGCTGCCAACGCGAGCGGTAGCCGTCCTCCCAATTCCGATCCTCGTGGGTCAGCATGCCGTGCTTGCCGGAAAAGGGTTCAATCCTCTTCCGGAAGAACAACAGTCGATCCTGCAGGTGGCTCATCGTTACCCTCCAACGGAATCATCCGACTGCAGCCGCTTAAAGCCGAACACCACGGCGATGGAAAACGCCGCGAGCACCACATAGACGAAAAAGCCGCCGCGATAGCCCTGTATTCCCATGGCATCCACGAAGGCGCCGAGTACCGGTGGAATGAAGAAGCCGCCGATCCCCCCCAGGCCACCAACCCAGCCTGCCGCACCCCCGACCGCCGTCGGTACGTATTTGGGAAGCAGCATGAACACGGCGGCATTGCCCGTGCCCATGCCCATGGCAAGCACCACCGCACCCATCACTGCGATACCCAGGGATGAAAAAAAGGAAAGCAGCACGCCCCCGACCAACACCGCAGCGAAGGCGACGAATGCGATGACTTCCCCTTCGAAACGGTCGGCAAGCAACCCACCGGCAACGCGACTGACCGCCGCCAGCAGGGAGAAGCCAATGCCACTCAACAGCCCGGCGGTGACGAGATCCAGGCCGTGAAACCCCGACCAGTAGCTGGGAAACCATGCGGTGAGGGCCAGGAAGCCGCCGAAGGAAGTGAAATAGAGAAAAACCAGCCCCCAGGTACGCAGCTCGGAAGCCGCGGTACCGAGTGCTCCCCAGATACTTCCGGAGGGAAAGAGCTCCTGTCCGTACCGCGCTGCAATCACCCGGGCCTGTTCCGCGCCCGCGTGCTGTCTGTGAAGCTGGAAGGAGTAGGCATCGCGTGCAAACAAGGCGTAAATCACGGTTCCCGTGAGCAGGAACAGGAACCAGACCAGGTAAGCGTAGGCAAGCCCGAGGCTCGCCAGCAGCAGGGGCAGTAATAACGTGAACAGCCCCGGGGCAAGGTTGCCAACGCCGCCGTACAGGCCGAGCGCGGTACCTTGCCGCGCTTTGGGAAACCAGTAGGAAACCTGTGGCACCCCGACCGAAAAGGTGGCGACCCCACAGCCCGCCAGAAAACCCAGGATGAGGATCACCGGATAGGCGTGGGCATCGAGCCGGTCGATGGTGAACAGGATGAACGTGATGCCCCACATCCCGACCAGGGACAGGCCCAGCAGGGTCAACATGGGAGTGCGACCACCGGAACGGTCGACCCAGGCACCAAACGGAATGCGCAGCAGTGTCCCCATGAGTTGTGGGGCGGCGACCAGCAACCCGACCGCCATGCCCGACATCCCCATGCTGTCCTTGAACTGCTGAGCCACCGGGCCATAGAG
>JBAYQE010000178.1:0-3036 GCA_041677345.1 Thiohalomonadaceae bacterium | reverse complement strand
TGCGAGTACACGCCTGCTGGTACACGCCGCCCACCTCATCGCCGCCGGCACCGCCCCGGCCACCGCCTGCACCGCCGCCATCGCCCGCGCCCTCACCGACGAACCCGACATGACCGGCACCCTGGATGATCTGGTCCGGGCTGTCTTTTGAAGAGAAAAGCGTTAACACGGGGGACACGGGGAATACGGGGTGAAAAAAGGTGAGGGGAGAATGACTGAGGTGTGCTGCAGGCATTGGGATTCGCTTGTTGTGTTTCCAGTGCGGACTGCGCCTTGGCGCCGGACAGGCCAGCATGATCAGCAATTTGCCGGAGGTGCAGCGGCCGCCGAGGCGCCAGCGAAGAACCAAACATTGATCCCACGCGTAAATGCTTTTCTTCCCATATGGATCGGCCACTGACGGCGGTTGAGCTGGAAGCGGCGTTGGACGAGTTGTTGTCGGCGTCGTCGTCGTATCGGTCCGTGGCACGGCTCGCGGCCGGGCTGGAGTCGCTCGCACGTGCCCAGCAGGAACTGGCGCTGCACTGGGCCGGGGTGGCGGCGCAGACCTACGACGAGATCGGTTACCAAGTGGTGGCGTTGGCACCTAGGGCCTTCGCGCTGCTGGACCATGCCGGCTTCGAGGCCTGGGTGCTCGCCGGGTTGGATACCTATGACCGCGAGGGGCTGCGCCCCGCCATGGTGTTGTTGCGCAACCTGGATGGGTTCTGTGCCGCACGCCACGGTACACCACTGGCTCGCCTCGTGGACGTTGAGCCGCGCCTGTCGCGTTTCGTGCACGGGCTGGCGGGGCGTACCCTGGCAGTTCGCAGTGGCGCGGTTGCCTGGACGGATACAGAGACCCTGTTCCTCCCCGACATCCTCGCGTTGCACGCTGATGCAGAGATGAACCGCGCGCTCTACAAGGCCATGGCGACCATGCTGTGGGCGCAGGTGCGCTACGGCACCTTCCACGTGGACCTCGAGGGCGCCCTGGCGGGTTGGCCCGATCGCGCGCGGGCCCTCGCCTGGCTGGCACTGCTGGAAGCCGTACGCCTCGAGGCATGTATCAGTGCGGAGCTGCCGGGACTCGGCATGGAGATCGCCCGCCAGCGCGGGCCCTGGCCCGAGGTGCTTGCACCCATGCTCGCGCGGCTGCGTGAGCGCTCCGCCAGTGTGTTGGACAGTCTGGCCTGCCTGGCGGTGCTCATGGCTTCCAGCCGCACACCACCACCGTTTCCGACGGCCTGCACGCTGAACCCGGCCATCGCCCAGCGCGTGCGTGCCGAACGCATCGCGCGCGAGACCCAAGTGCTGCGCAATGCCATCGGGGTTGTGCGCACACAGCGGGAGAAGACCGACCGGCAACGACCTGAGGTGGAGGTCGGGTTCGACACCGAGCGGCAGGAGCTGGAGATTCGCGTGGACGGTGAGGTGATCGCCCTGCCGCCCGATGCCCAGGCTGCCGCTCAGTCACTGGTACAGGACCTGGGTGAATTACCGCACGAAGCACTATCACCCGCCGGTGCCGGCGACTGGCAACCTGCAGGGCGTACCGGCGCCCCGGAACTGGTGACCGACCACGAGGGGCAGTGGCGCTACGACGAATGGGATTTCCACCGGCAGTCGTACCGCCGCGGCTGGTGCCATGTGTACCCCCTGGATGTGAAGCCGGGTGACGACCGCTACGTGGCGCAGGTGCGTGCTCGATACGCCCCGCTCATCCAGCAGATCCGTCGACGTTTCGAGGCCATGCGCGGCGAAGACCGTATCCTCGCCCGCCAACCCGAGGGCGAGGAGATCGACCTGGACGCCCTGGTGGATGCCAAGTGCGATCGGCGCAGCGGTGCCGAGCCTTCGTTGCGGCTGTTTTGCCGGCGCGTACGCAACGAACGCTCCCTCGCCGCCATGTTCATGGTCGACATGAGCGGTTCCACCAAGGGCTGGGTGAACGACGCCGAGCGTGAGGCGCTGGTGATGTTGTGCGAGGCCCTGGAAACCCTGGGCGATGCCTACGCCATCTACGGCTTTTCCGGCTGGACCCGCACCCGCTGCGACATCTACCGCATCAAGGCCTTCGAAGACCGTTACGACGACCCCGTGCGCGCACGCATTGCCGGTATCGAACCGCGGGATTACACCCGCATGGGCGTGGCCATCCGCCACCTCTCACGCCTGCTGGTGGCGCGGCCGGAGCGTTACAAGCTGCTGGTCACGCTCTCCGATGGCCGGCCCGACGACTTCGGTGACGAATACCGCAGCCAGTACGGCATCGAAGACACCCGTCGTGCCCTGCTCGAGGCCATGCGCAACGGCATCCGTCCCTTCTGCATCACCCTCGACCGCGAAGCGCGTGAATACCTGCCCCACCTCTACGGTGCAGCGCGTTACACCGTCATCGACGACGTCGCCCGCCTGCCTTACAAGGTCGCCGACATCTACCGGCGGCTTACGCAGTAGGGCGTTAAAAGAAAAGCTTTCCACCACGCGGCTCTCCTGCTCGTGGGAGCGAGCTTCCGCTCGCGATTTCCCCGCGACACAGCACTCGTGAGCAGAGGCTCGCTCCCACAGGTGAATCCACCTCCCTGCGGTTGCCTGCGTAGGAGCGGCCTCAGGCAGCGATTCTTTGACGCGGGCGAGCTGCATTGCTCCCGACGGGCGCATCGCGAGCAGAAGCTCGCTCCCCACAGGGGACCAGCCAGACAGCGTCCTCTTCTCCGTGGCCCTCCGTGGTTTTCTCCCCCTTAGCGATAGCTTTTCCGACCAGCAGTATTGGTCAATTCGTGGAGTTCGGATCGACAGTATTGGTTAATTTGTGGTCAACTATTGGGCTACGCGTAGCCCCGTCGGAGCCCGTCCATGATCCTCGACCAGGAGTTGGAAACCCTTCCGCGCGACCAGCTGGAGGCCCTGCAGTTGCAGCGCCTGCAACGTACGGTCGAGCGCTGTTACGCCACCGTGAAGTTCTACCGCGACGCCATGGACGAGCTGGGCGTGCGGCCTTCCCACATCAAGAGCCTCGCGGATGCACGCCTGCTGCCGTTCACCAAGAAGGAG
>JBAYQE010000177.1:0-3060 GCA_041677345.1 Thiohalomonadaceae bacterium | reverse complement strand
TCAAGGACCTGAGTCGGGCCACCTTGCCGGCCGACTTCGAACGCAACCCACATATCCATTTCTGCTGGCAGTTGCAGCACAGGGATTTGTAGGTTGCGCACCAACACCCGCGACCGCGTGTTTAGACGGGCTTGTGCAGCTTCGCAATGAAATATGGGAGCGGGCTTGATGCAAGGCGTTGCATTTTCCGCCGCCGAACCTGCGCAAGCCCAACGTCCGTCTCGTATCTGGTATGGCCGCCTCCGCCGAGGTGACCGCGAAGGGCTCGGTGTCTCCCGCCCTTGTCGTCCTCCCGCGACGCATCATCGTCGAGGCCTTACTATGTCCCCTGGCTTGAACTTGGAACACAGGAGTGAGCATGAGCGAACTTCACAATGATCTCGTGGCACGCCTCGAGGAACTGGAAACGCGGTTCGCGTTCCAGGAGCAGGCGCTCAATGACCTGTCGCAGGCATTTGCCGACCAGCAACGGCGCATCGACGTGCTGGAACGCACCACGCGCGAGTTGCGCGAGCAGCTCGAAGTCATCCTTCCGAGCCTGGTGGTCCCGGCGGCGGATGAAACACCGCCACCGCACTATTGAAATCCGACATGGCTCAGCAACGGTTTTTCGACCAGCCTGCTAAGTTTTAACGGAAAAGAGGCAAGCTTATAGCGAGAGGTCTTCCGTGTCGGTCGACAGCGCACCACCGTTTTCCATAAGGGACTGTGCATTGCTGTCCATCGCTACCGGCTGGCGCATTTATACCCTGGGCGAACTGCGGGCAGGGGTGGCGGCGGCGGACGACGAGACTATCTACTTCCATTTCTGGGGCAGCCTGTTGCAGCCGCGTTTCGAAGAACGGGAGTTCAACAACGATTTCGCCGCATGGATCCGCCACGACCTGCATGATGCCAAGCTGGCCGAGCAGGTGGCGGTGGTGGACCCGCGGGAATTCCCGAACCTGGGGGTGCTCAA
Source organism: Thiohalomonadaceae bacterium (assembly GCA_041677345.1). Lineage (GTDB taxonomy): Bacteria > Pseudomonadota > Gammaproteobacteria > Thiohalomonadales > Thiohalomonadaceae > JALOAT01. Next base: position 2,102 of record JBAYQE010000177.1, on the reverse strand, counting down.
ATCGGAGCTTCTCGATCTCATTGACGAGCGCCTCGTCGAGGCAGAATACCTGCACTTCAGCCGCTCCGTGCGCCCATTCGAATTCATGCGGGCGCAGATCGTGGTATTCGGTACCGACAAGAGCGTCACCAACCCCGAACAGCTCGGTGAGTTGGTTCCGCAGTTGTCGGTGAGCAGCATCTTCTATCACTTCATCGATGCGAGGCGCCGCGTACCCACCGCAGGCGATGATTTCAGCGCCTGGCTGGCCAATTTCGGTGAAACGGGCACCCGCCTGTGTGACCGGCTTGCCCAGGTGGATCCCTACTTCATCCCGCTGACGATCCTGCGTGACCAACTCGCTGCCATCTTCGCCGAGGAATTGGGAGGGGACCATGCTGCTCGATGAATATGCGCGCGTGGCGGGCGAGGACGTGATTGAACACCTGAGGCAACTGGCGCGTCCGTTGGCCGGTAAGCGTCTCGTCAACGTCAACTCCACCCGCGAAGGGGGCGGCGTTGCGGAGATCCTGCGTAAACTGGTGCCGTTGGCGCAGGAGTTGGGTATCGATGCGCAGTGGGAAGTGATCGCGGGCAGCCCGGAGTTCTACGAGTGCACCAAAGCCATGCACAACGCGCTGCAGGGTAACCCCGTCCGCATTCCGGAGGAGCTGCTCAAGGTCTACGAAGAGACGAACCGCGCCAACGCGGAGGCGTTGCACGACAAGCTCGCCGATGCCGACGTGGTGTTTATCCACGACCCGCAGCCCGCTCCGCTGATTGGGTATGTGGCCCGGCGCACCGGTCGCTGGGTCTGGCGCTGCCACATCGACGCCAGCCAGCCTTACCGTCCCGTGTGGAAATATCTCCGGGATTTTGTCGCACCCTACGATGCCAGCGTGTTTTCACTGGCAGGTTTCACCCAGGCAATGCCCCATCCGGAGTACGTGATCCCGCCCAGTATCGATCCGCTCAGCGCCAAGAACATAGACCTGCCGTGGCACGAGGTGGCCGCCACCTGCCACGGCTTTGGCATCGACGTGGATCGACCGCTGGTGGTGCAGATATCACGGTTCGACCATTTCAAGGACCCCGTGGGGGTGATCGAAGCCTACCGGCTGGCCAAGGCCTACATTCCACAGCTGCAAGTGGTACTGGCCGGCGGTGGCGCGGCCGACGATCCGGAAGGTGACGTGGTGTTTGCCGAGACACGTGCCGCCGCAGCTGACGATCCGGACATCCACGTGCTCGCCCTGCCGCCCGATGCCCATCGCACTGTCAACGCCCTGCAACGGGCGGCGCACATCGGCATGCAGAAATCCACGCGCGAAGGTTTCGGGTTGACCGTTACCGAAGCCATGTGGAAGGGCAAACCGGTGATCGGTGGCGACGTGGGTGGCATCCGCCTGCAAGTCATCGATCATCACACCGGTTTTCGCGTGAATTCACCCGAGGGTGCTTCATTACGGATCCGTTATCTGTTGCATCAGCCCAAGAAGATCCGCGCCATGGGCTGGAAAGCACGGGAGTTCGTGCGAGAAAACTTCCTGGTCACCCGACAACTGCGCGAATACCTCACGCTTTGCGTGGGCTTGTTGCATGGTGCCACCGAACGCATCGAGCTGGTGTGATGACACCAAGTGGGCCTCGTGGGGCGTACTGTTGATTTCCGGCGGTGCCAGCCACTGCGAGGGGCAACACCGCGGCTTGCTGAATGTGTCTCCAAGAGTGGAGCACTACACTTGATGACGTTTTCAACAAGAAATCGCAGAGGCGCTGATGTCCCGACCCGGCTGGGCCGTGTGGCCTGGAAATCCGTATCCCCTAGGTTCCACCTGGGATGGAGAAGGGGTGAACTTCGCGCTGTTTTCCGAGCACGGCGAGAAGGTTGAACTCTGCCTGTTCGATCAGCGTTCCCATCACGAGCTGGCGCGTATCGAAATGCGCTGGCAGACCGACCAGGTGTTCCATTGCTACCTGCCGGAAGCACGGCCGGGGTTGTTGTACGGTTATCGTGTGTACGGCCCCTATGAACCGCTGCGCGGCATGCGCTTCAATCCGCACAAGCTGCTGATAGATCCCTATGCCAAGGCCTTGGTCGGACAGGTGCGCTGGAGTGATGC
>JBAYQE010000176.1:0-3069 GCA_041677345.1 Thiohalomonadaceae bacterium | reverse complement strand
TGGTTTTCCGATCATGCACCGGAGGTGCAGTACATCCCCGGACCGGACACACTCACCTGCATCATGCGTATCAGCGGAGCGCAGAGCCGCTCTGTCTATCACACACTGGTCACTATCGATACGCACGAGATCGTCGCCCAGAAGCGCGAGATCATGATCTGGGGCTGGTCCGCCTCGCTCGCTTTCATCCTGCTGAGTTCAGTGGGCATCGTGCTGCTCGCACAACGCTTCATCGGCCGCCGTGTGGACACCACCCTCAAGGTACTCAAGCAGGCCGAAGGCGGTGCCATGGACGTGCGCATCCCGGTCGGTTCACACGACGAGATGGGCGAGTTGCAACTCGGCATCAATTCCATGATCGAGCACATCGGCGCACTCCTCACCAGCCATCGTCACAACGAGGAGGAACTCGGGGCCATTCTCGATTCCATCAGCGAAGGCTTGATCGCCATCGATCTGGATGCGCGCATCGTGCGCGCCAACGGCAACGCCCGCTACCTGCTGGGTGCATCGACCATCACCAAGGGCAGCAGCCTGGATGAGTATCTGCCGGAGCTCGGCGATGACGGGATGCCGCCTTGGCACACCACCCTCACGAGCGGTGCAACGGCGCGCGGTATCCATGTGGAACGTATCACTTCCGACGGCAGTCGGTGCCTCATGACCATGGATTGCAGCGCGGTGCGCGGCAACGACCAGGCCATTGCCGGCGCCGTGTTGGTATTGCGCGACATCACCGAGCAGCAGGCGGCAGAGGACCAGTTGAGGCTGGCCGCCAACGTATTCACCTATGCCCGCGAAGGCATTGTCATCACGGACACGGATGGGACGATCGTCAACATCAACAAGGCCTTCACCCAGATCACCGGCTACCGGCGTGACGAGGTGATCGGGCAGAACCCGCGCATTCTCAAATCGGAACACCATGACCTGACCTTCTACAAGGAGATGTGGCGCAATCTGCTGGAACAGGGCTACTGGGTCGGCGAGATCTGGAACCGCCGCAAGGATGGTGAGATCTACGCCGAGATGCTCACCATCAGCGCGGTCAAGGACGTGCGTGGCGAGACGCAACAGTACGTGGGGCTGTTTTTCGACATCACGATGCAGAAGCAGCAACAGCAGCAGCTCGAATTCTCTGCGCACTACGACGCGTTGACGCGCCTGCCCAATCGCGTACTGCTGGCCGACCGCCTGCATCACTCCATGGTCCAGGCACAGCGGCGCAATCAGCTGCTGGCCGTGGTCTACCTCGACCTGGACGGTTTCAAGGCCATCAACGACAGGTATGGGCATGGCATGGGCGACCGGCTGCTGGTGAGCATCGCCCAGCGCATGCGGGAGTCGCTGCGCGAGGGCGATACCATCGCGCGCCTGGGGGGCGACGAATTCGTCGCCGTGCTCGTGGATCTGCCGGAGACCGGCGCCAGCGATGTCTTGCTCAAGCGCCTGCTGGCGGCGGTGGCCCAGCCGCTGTACATCGACGGCACCGAAGTCCAGGTGTCCGCGAGCCTGGGCGTCACCTTCTACCCACAGGTGGAAGAGGTCGACGCCGATCAACTACTGCGCCAGGCCGACCAGGCCATGTACGAGGCCAAGCTCGCCGGCCGTAACCGCTACCAGCTATTCGACACCGAGCAGTACCGCAGCGCGCGCGGCCGCCATGAGAGTGTAGAGAGCATCCGCATGGGATTGCAGCGACGCGAGTTCGTCCTGTACTACCAGCCGCAGGTAAACATGCGCAGCGGCCAAATTGTGGGGGTGGAGGCGCTGATCCGCTGGCAGCATCCCGAGCGCGGGCTCATGCCTCCGGGCTTTTTCCTGCCCGTGATCGAGGATCATCCCCTCACCATCGACCTGGGCGAATGGGTACTCGATACGGCGCTGTCACAGCTCGAAGTGTGGCGCGCCGCCGGGTTGTCCATCTCGGTGAGCGTGAACATTTCCGCGCTGCACCTGCAGCAGGCGAATTTCGTTTCCCGCCTGCGCGACCTGCTCGCCGCCCATCCGGGCGTCGGCCGGGGCGACCTGAAGCTGGAGGTACTGGAAACGAGTGCCTTGAACGACATCAATCACGTATCAGAGGTGATCGCCGCCTGCGACCGTATCGGTGTCAATTTCGCCCTCGACGATTTCGGCACGGGATACTGCTCGCTCACCTACCTGAAGCGTCTGCCGGCCACCCAGCTCAAGATCGATCAGACCTTCGTGCGTGACATGCTGGATGACCCTGACGACCTGGCCATCCTGGAAGGCACGCTCAGCCTCGCCGCCGCCTTTCGCCGCCAGGTGATTGCCGAAGGCGTGGAGTCCCGTGCCCATGGTGAGATGCTGTTGCAGCTGGGTTGTGACCTGGCACAGGGCTATGGTGTGGCGCGGCCCATGCCCGCCAACAAGATCCTGCAATGGGTGAAGAGTTGGCGGCCCTACAGCTCCTGGGCCCACCAGCGGGTGCTCGGCCGCGAAGACCTGCCCCTGCTGTTCGCGGGTGTGGAACTGCGCGCCTGGCTGCGAGGCATCGAAGCCAGCCTCCGGGACGAACGGGTGGTGCGACCACCACTCAACCCCTTGCAGTGCGGACTCGGCCGCTGGCTGAATACCGAGGGGGAGACGCGCTTCGGCGCGCTGTCGTCGTTCGGCGAGTTGAAGGCGTTGCACAGGCAGTTGCATGCCCTCGCCACGGAGTTGTCGGATCAGGCATTGCAGGAGACCCAGGCCCAGGTGGAGGCCTGTCTGCCCGAACTGTACCGTCTCATGGAGGCCATGGTGGAGAAGCTGGAGAAGCTGAAAACCACCGAGGCGGAGCGGGTGAGCGCCTGAGTGCTCCCGCGTGCGGCGCTCAGCGGAAGCGCCCGGCGGCGTAGCTGGTCACGACACCGCATCGCATCGCGAGTGCGATGCCCCCCAAGATGGCAAAGGAAGCCAGCACGATACGTGCGGTAAGCGCCTCGTCCAGCACCATCACCCCGGCATAAGTGGCAAGCACGGGTGCCGATAGCTGCACCACGGCGGCAGCGTAGGCGCTGAGTTTACGCACCGCGGCATACCACAGGGCATACCCCACGCCCG
>JBAYQE010000175.1:0-3083 GCA_041677345.1 Thiohalomonadaceae bacterium | reverse complement strand
TCTTGATGGCGGAGATCTGCATGTCGACCTCCACCAGGTTGGGGCTGTTCGGCATGAGGTAGCCGGCCATGGCCGAGCGGCGCGTCTGCAGTTCCGCCAGTTGGGCCTCGAGACGATTGACGATGCCCACCAGGTTTTCGGCGGCGTCCTGCGGCGAGACCATGCCCTTGTGATTCTGAAATTCAAGCAGTACTTGACGGGTGTGCATGACGCGTTCGCTCAGGCTGTTGACCTGTTGTTCCAGAAAGGCCACCTGTTCGCCGGCCAAGCGGTGAGCCATGGCGTTCATGTAGTCCTCGCCCGCCTCCACCAGCAGTGCGGCGATGGCGTGAGCGGTGTCGGGGTCGTAGGCCTGTGCCCGGATGATCAGCACGCCGGAGTAGCTGTCGAGTTCCACGCTCACGCGCTTCAGGTAATGGCGGTGGAAGTATTCCAGCGGGGTATCTTCGAACCACAGGCGCGAGAGCGGGTCACGACGCCAATCGCTGTAATGGGCGCGCAGGTTCAGTCGCTCATCCAGCTTCAACAGCATGTCCACGGAACGCAGATGATCGCGCAGCAGGAGCTGGTCGCTCAGGTTGCTGCCGGTGACGTTACCGAGCAGGCCGGAGAAGTCCATGGTCTGACCGCCGGCGAGGTCGGTACGCTGGATAATCACGTGGGCCTCGGAGATGTAGCGGTCGGACGCGACGATGCCCCAGTAGAGCGCGGCGAGCACGGAGGCGACGAAGGCGGCACCGAAGGTGCGGCGACGCAGCAGGGCGGGTGCGAGCGATGCCTGGGCCCAGTTGGCCATGCGTGCAGTTGCCTGGGCGGCACGGGTCTGGCGGATACGGTTGATCATGCGTGGAGGCTTTGCCGGTACGCCTTGATGGCGTCGTCGATGTCGTCGAACCAGAGCGCCCGGCCTTCGTTAAGCCAGATGCCTGCGGTGCAGAACTGCTTGAGGGTGGCCTCACCGTGGGAAACCATGATGAGGCCGGCACGGTTTGCCAGGGTCTTGAAGGCGGCGGCGGCCTTGTTTCTGAAAGCGGCGTCGCCCGTGGACGTGACCTCGTCGGAGATGTACACGTCGAAGTCGAAGGCCAATGACAGCGCAAATTGCAGGCGCGAGCGCATGCCCGAGGAATAGGTTTTCACGGGCTCGTCGAAGGCCTCGCCGATCTCGGCGAAGGCCTGGATGGCCTCGAGGCGTGCGGGGATGTCGTGCTCGTGACCGTGGATACGACACACAAACTTGGCGTTCTGCCGCCCGGTGAGCGAGCCTTGCAGGCCGCCGCCGAACCCCATGGGCCAAGACACGCGGCAGCGCCGCTCCACATGGCCGCGCGTGGGGTTGTCCACGCCGCCGATGATGCGCAGCAGCGTGGACTTGCCGGCGCCGTTGCGGCCGAGCAGACCCACGTTGGTCTTGGGCGGGATGGTGAAGGACACCCCCTGCAGCACCCACTTGCCCATGCCGTGGTCGGTCTGGTAACGCTTGTACACGTCGTCGACGATGATCATTGTGTCGCCAGCCTCGTTGCGTAGCGCACCTGCAGCGCCAGCCCGAAGGACACCGTTACCAGCGCGAAGCCGTACAGATAGGCCACGCTCAATTCCGGCACGGCGTGGTAGAAAGGTGCGAAGCCCAGGCGCGCCGCTTCGAGGCCATGTACCAGCGGGTTGTACAGCAGCCATTCACGATACGGTGGAGGTACGATGTCAATGGGAAAAATGACGCCCGACATGAAATAGAGCGGCGTCATCAACAGACCAATGACCTTGCCCAGCTCCTTCACCAGCTCGCTGGCCACCGAGCCGATGAGCCCGAACCCGAGTCCCACCAGCCAAAGGCCGAAGAATGCCTCCAGCACGGCGAGTGGATCAGCCGGGACCACGGACAGACCGCACAGCGCGCCGGCGCCAAACAGCACCGTGGCGACGATGATCATGAGAAAACCTTCGAGCCCGGCACGCGCCAGCACCGCATCCGCAGGTTTTACCTGGCGATAGGCAAACAATGCCTGGTTGGAACTTACCGCGTTCATGGCCTGGGTACCGGTGCGCCTGAACATGAAGAAGGCCAGGAGACCCACCATGAGCCATAGGGGTGTATCGATACCGCCCACCACGCGCATGCGCACGAGGGCAAAAATGAAAATGAGGAAGGCGATGTGCACCACCGGTTCGAGCAGCAACCACAGCCAGGCCGTACGCCCGCTGAAAAGGCGGTAGAGGGCTTCGCGCAGGAACAGTGCTTTCCACACGGCCAGGGTAACCGTGGCGGCGCTGCGCGCGGTGTGTACGGGTGCGCCTTCCATCTGCGGGTCCCTCAGGCCACCTTGCTCCGTCTAACCTGGGTGGCCGGCCGGGTGAGGGGCTCCACGCGCGACGGTATCGTGACCGGCCCGGCGTAGCCAAGTTTACGCGCGGTTTCCGCGCCCAACGTGGGCCAGGCCACACCGGTGTGGCTGTTGATATCGGTCAGCGGTTTGTAGAAGTTACCGTTCGCCTGGTTATACGCCAGCAGCCAGTTGCGAAAGCGCTGGTGGAGTTCGGTGTCGAACGTACCCGGCTCGCGCCAGAACTGCTCCAGGGTTCCCTGGAAGGCGAGCCCCGGCAGGTTGTAGATCGGATCGCCGAGGGTGATGACCGGCGTCCCGTGCAACAACGACGAGAGTCCGGCCGTGCTGTTGATCACCACAGTACCGCGCGCGTGGTCCAGCAGCGTGGGCAAGTGCAGGTCGTGCACGTAATAGAGGCGCCCCTCCAACCCGTAGCTGCGCGTGAGTTCCGCCATGAGTTGACCGTATTCGCGGTAGGCACGATCCATGGGGTGGTGCTTGAAGACGATGGCATCCCGTGGTTCGCCATACCTGGCGAAGGATTCGACCACGGTCGCAATAAACTCTTCCACCGAGCCAAAGCCGGAATGTGTAGTCACCTGGGCATCGTTGTGCACCTGCAGCGGCACGAGAAAATAGCGACCACTCAGTTGCGCGGTGAAGCGCTTCATGAGTTCGCGTTCACGGGCCAAAAACCAGTGCTTGCGGAACCCGCCGCGCACCCACGCGCAGGCCTCACGCACGGGATGCAGCGGG
>JBAYQE010000174.1:0-3185 GCA_041677345.1 Thiohalomonadaceae bacterium | reverse complement strand
CGCCTTTTTTATCAGGTCGGCGATCTCGTCGCGGTATTTCTCCACGCTGTCCGCGGACAGGCGGATGGCCAGGTCCGGCATGAAGCGCTTTTCCATGAAGTCGAAGAACTCGTCGGAGGCGCGCTGCACCAGTTGCTGGGCCTCCACCTCGCGCACCAGCTGACGCTTGCGCTCGTCCAGTTCAGCGATGATGTCGGAGAAATCGCTGACGATGCGCTCGGAATATTCGTAGGCATCCAGCAGGTCGTAGACCTCGCCCTTGTCCAGGAAGGACTGCAGGGCGTTGCGGGTGTTGCGGGTGTTGCGGTGGCGGGTGCGGAAACGCCCGCCGGCCAGCTCCACCATGGGCTGGGTGAACAGCCGGCCCACGCGGGAGAAGGCGTAGCTGCTCTCCAGGGTGGCCTCGTCCATGTGCTTCTCCAGCCAGCCGTGCTCCAGCAGCAGGTTCAGCACCCAGCCCGCCTGCTCCCGGTCCGAGCGGGGCGCCGCCGCCTCCTCGCCTTCGTCGTCCAGCAACGGGGTGCGGGTCAGGGTCTCCTGGAACAGCTCGATGATCTGGTCGCGGTTGAAGCTGCGGGAATAGTCCGCCAGGTCGCTGAACAGCCGGGCGTACAGGGCGCGCAGGCAGGCGACCACCTGTTCGCGGTACTTGCCCGTGAGGGGACGGAAGAAGTGCTGGCGGCCGTCGGCGAAGAACATGGGGGCGTATGGTAACCGATTGCCCCGCGCACCCACATGGCAAACCACGGGCGGAGCCGCCCCATGCCGGAATGGGTTTTCCCGGCATCGCGGCAGTTCACGGCCGGTGTACCCTTCGGGCGAGGGTTTTCTCCGGATTCGCGGCAAATCGCGGCCGGTGCACCCACGCCCGTCAGGGGGAATGCAACAACGCGACGGGGAAATGGTTTAGCACCGTGCCCGCTTGCAGGTATCCACCCGTATCGGTTTTCTCCACGGTGCACTCCTCGCCGGTGAACGCGTTGTACAGTCGCGCGATACCCCCCGGCATCTCCACGGCCGTGTCAGTCCATACCTCGGGACCGACAGGAACGCGGTATTCCTCATCAAGCAGCGTGGCGATGCAACGTGGCACCACGACCACCACCGCCTCTTCCTCGAAGCGCCGCATGAAGGCCACCGCGTGGACCGCCTTGCTGCCCGTCACACCCAGTGGCTGATAGTCACCACGCAGGAACACGTCGGGCATGGCGCGCCGCAGTGTGAGGGCGCGCCAGGTCACGAACATCTTTATACGACCGTCTGCCGGTGTCTCCAGCAGCTCACGCGCCAGTTCGCTAGCCCCCAGCCGTTTCGCAGCGCCCACTACGCGCCGTAGCAGGTCGCGGCGTTTGCGGTAATCCACCGGGCGCCGGTTGTCCGGATCCACCAGGCTCAGGTCCCAGATCTCCGTACCTTGGTAGATATCCGGGACACCCGGACTGGTCAGCTTGAGCAGGGTCTGCGCCAGCGAATTCCACATGCCGAAACGTGCGACGCGTTGCTGGAACGGCACGAAGTCCGCAAGGAACGGATTCTGCCTTGTGTTACCCAGCATGCTCGCGACGAAGTGACAAACGGCTTCCTCATAGGCGGCATTGGGATTGATCCACGAGGTGTGGGCCTTGGCCTCCTTCACGGCCTTGAGCATGTAGCGCTTGATGCGCTCACGGTATTCATCGAATCCGCGCTCGTCGACGCTTTCCAGCGGCCAGGTGCCGAGCAGGGTCTGATAGAACAGGTATTCATCATTGCGACCCGGCGCCGGCACACCGTCCACGATGAGCTTGCGCGCGCGCGCGAGGCGCGCCCAGCGCGTGACACGAGCGCGCCACTCATCGCTCATTTCGGACAGCACGTTGATGCGCGCGCGCACATCCTCGCTGCGCTTGGTGTCGTGAGTGGAGGTGGCGATCATGGAATGCGGCCAGTTCCTGGCGCGTTCCTGGTTGGCGTGATGAAAGGCCGACACCGAGGTACCGAAACGGCGCGGATCGCCGCCCACCTCATTGAGCGACGCCAAGCGGTGATACACGTAGAAGCTGGTATCTTCCATGGCCTTGGCCATTACCGGCGCGGTGTACTGCTGGAACTTCATGGCGAAGCGCGCGGCACGTCCACGACGCATGGGATCGGCCGCGCTGGTCTCGTTGAGCAACAGATCGCGGATGAAATCATAGATGCTCACGTCACTTGCCTGGCTACGTTTTTTCGCTTGTGCCACCGCCCAGTCCACGTAACGCCGATCATCATCACTCACGCGGTCCTCGGCGATGTAGGTGCGATAAACGGGAAAACATGCCACCAACACGATGAGTGCGTTGCGACAGCCGTTCAGGGAGTAATCGCGGGTGTAGCGGTTGCGTTGCGCGATGTCATCCAGCATGTTCGACAGCACCGTCAGTTCAGAGGACAACTGCACGTCGATCACCAGGCGCTTGCTCTGGTACAGCACCTCGTCAAAGTCCATGTGATGACCAAGGAAACGGGTGTAGATACGGTCCATTTCCACCGATGCATCGGGATTGACGAACAGGCCATTCACCACATTGACATAGTCGTAGCCGGTGGTACCGTGCACAGGCCAGTCGTCCACCAAGCGCTCATAACTGGCCAGGATCTTCTCGGCGACGAAATAGAATTCCGGCACCGCCGCCGGACCCACTGGGCCGTGGTAGGCCGGCAGCGCCGACTGTACCTCCGTCTGCAGGCGCGCGTAATAGCCGCGCGGGTCGTACAGGCCATCCGGATGGTCTATACGCAACCCGTCCAGCTTGCCTTCCGCCACCAGTTGCAACACGAAGCGGTGCGTGGCATCGAACACCTCCGGGATCTCCATGCGCAGGCCGGCGAGATCGTTGATGTCGAAGAAACGTCGGTAATTGATCTCATCCGAAGCCACCTGCCAGTAGGCCAGGCGATATACCTGTTCCTCGAGGATTTCATGCAACTTGTCAAAGGAACCGGGCTCCCCGGGCTCGCCGTTGATAATCTGCACGTTCTCGTCGAGAAACGCGGCGATGGCACCGCACTTCATGCACAGCTCAGCCAATTGTTGCTTGTGCACCTCCTTGTCGCGACGCCGCTCTTCCAGTTTCGATTGCGCCGTTTCCCAGCGTGAGGGCAGATGGCCGAAGGCGGTGGTCAGCGTCTGAAACTGGGCCAGACGCTGGTCGGCGCCGAGGCGT
>JBAYQE010000173.1:0-3216 GCA_041677345.1 Thiohalomonadaceae bacterium | reverse complement strand
TCGAGATCACCCGCGGCTGCATCTACGCCTGCCGCTTCTGCCAGACACCCTTTTTCGGCAAGGCGCGCTTTCGCCATCGCAGCGTGGCGAACGTGCGCGCCTACACGGCGCTGATGCGCGCCGCGGGCGTGCGCGACTACCGCTTCATCACCCCCACCGCCCTGTCCTACGGCTCGCCCGACGAATCCGTGAACCTGGATGCGGTGGAGGCCCTGCTCGCCGGCGTGCGCGAGACCGTGGGCCCGGAAGGGCGGATCTTCTTCGGCACCTTCCCCTCGGAGCTGCGCCCCGAACACGTCTCGCCCGCGGCGCTGGCGGTGATCAAGCGCTACGTGAACAACGACAACCTGATCATCGGCGGCCAGTCCGGCGCCCAGACCGTGCTGGACCGCAGCGGCCGCGGTCATGACGTGGACTCGGTGCGCGCCGCCGTGCGCTATGCGGTGGAGGCCGGTTTCAAGGTCAACGTGGACTTCCTGTTCGGCTTGCCGGGCGAGACCGACGACGAAGTGCTCGCCTCCCTGCAACTGGCGGAAGAACTCGCCCGCCTCGGCGCCCGCATCCACGGCCACGCCTTCATGCCCCTGCCCGGCACCCCCTACAAGGACGCCCCGCCCGCGCGCCTGTCCGAGCAAACCACCCGCACCCTCGAACGCCTCGCCTCCCGCGGCCAACTCTACGGCCCCTGGCAGACCCACGTGCAGCGCGCTGATCGTCTGGCGCGGCTGCGATCCGGGAAAGGCAAAAAGCATTAACCACGGGGGACACGGGGAACACGGGGGGAAGAAAATTCGTTGAGGAGGATCGTCTTGTGGGAGCGAGCTTCTGCTCGCGACAGCCAGCGGAATCGCGAGCAGAAGCTCGCTCCCACAAAATCTCCTGAGCAACCCTTATCTTTCCCCGTGTTCCCCGTGTCCCCCGTGGTTAATGCTTTTTCAATTACAATCGCCGGCATGAACGACACTGCCCTGCCCCACTGCGGCCTGATACGCCGCCTAGCCGCCATCGTGTACGACGCCGTTCTGCTTTTCGGGGTGGTGTTTCTTGCCAGCGCCTTGATCCAGCCGTTCACCAAGGTGATAAACCCAGGCAACCCGTTTTTCACGCTGTATTTCGTCGCCGTGGTGTTCGCCTTCTTCGGCTGGTTCTGGACCCACGGCGGCCAGACCCTGGGCATGCGCGCCTGGCGCGTACGCGTGCAACGCCCGGACGGCCAGCCCATTACCTGGGGCCAGGCCGCGCTGCGTTATCTGGTGGCCATCCTCTCCTGGGCGGTGCTGGGCCTTGGCTTCCTCTGGTCCCTCATCGACCGCGAAAAACGCACCTGGCACGACCTCGTGTCCGAAACGGTGCTGGTCGTGGTGCCGAAGGAGAAGAAAAAGAAGTAACCACGGGGAACACGGGGGAAGAGAAATCCGTTGGGAGGATCGCCTTGTGGGAGCGAGCTTCTGCTCGCGACAGCCGGTGAAATCGCGAGCAGAAGCTCGCTCCCACAAGATCACCTGAGAAAGCCTTTGTCTTCCCCCGTGTCCCCCGTGTCCCCCGTGGTTCGGCTTTTCTCTCTTCCCGCTAAACGATCCGCCGCATCAACAACCACCAGACCCCGAATACCATCACCGTCGGCAACACGGCGCTGAAAAACGGGGAAAGCTCGTACACCACGCCGAAGCGGCTAAAGATGGCGTTGAACAGGTAGAAGCCGATGCCTATCAGCGCGCCCACCAGGATGCGCTGACCGATGCTCACCGAGCGCAGCGAGCCGAGGATGAAGGGCAAGGCCAGCAGCACCATCCCGGCGGTAGCGAACGGCGTGACTACCCGGATCCAGAACGCGAGCTCGTATTGGCGGGAATCCAGGTTGTTGCTGCGCAGGTAGACCACGTACTGGTAGAGGTCCCAGGCTGAGAGGTTCTCGGGCGGCACCGCCGCCACGCGAAACACGTCCGGGGTGAGGCCGGCGCGCCATGGTTGGCGCCGCGCCGTGACCACCTTGACGGAATCCTCGCCGATGACGCTGGTACGTGCGTTGTGCAGCATCCAGTTACCGTCCTCGTACACCGCGCGATGGGCCGCGGTGGCCTCCACCAACCGATGTTCGTCGTCGAAGCGGTAGATGCGCACGCCGCTGGCCACGCCCGTGGGCAGCAGGCGATGGATATTGATGAACGACTGCTCCTCACGCACCCACACACCCTCGTCGGCACCAATGCTGATGTTCTTGGCCAACAAGGTGGTGCGTTGCACGCGCGCGTATTTCTCCAGTGGGGGTGCGACAACTTCTCCCATGACCAGGGCGATGAGCACCATCACCAGGCCGATCTTGAATACGGAAAGGGTGATGCGGCGCACGGAGACGCCGGCCGCACGAATCACGGTAAGTTCGCTGGTGCTCGCCAGCGAGCCAAGCCCCAGCATGGCACCCAGCAGGGCGACCATGGGGAAGAGTTCGTAGGCCTGACGCGGGATGAGCATGGCCACGTAGGCCAGGGCGTTGACAAAGGTGTAGGTGCCACGGCCGACGTGTTCGATTTCGTTCATGAACGACATGAATACGTAGACGGCCAGCAGCACCATCAGCACCACGCCGCTGTGGGCCAGCACCACACGTCCGATGTAACGGTCGAGGGTCCTCATGCCCCCACCCTCCGCAGCGAAGGCAGACGCCAGGTACGCGGCATCTTGCCGTGTTGCCAGAGGAAGAACAGCACCACGCCCAGCATGGCCAAATGTACCCACCACATCCCGATCCACTCAGGCACCGTACCGCGGTGCACCCAGGAGCGGGCGACGGTGAGCAGGTTGTAGTAGACGATGTAGACCACCAGGCCCACGAACAGCTTGCCATACCGGCCCTGACGCGGATTGGTGCGCGCCAGCGGCACGGCCAGCAGCCCCAGCAGCACGGTGGAGATGGGCGCGGCCAAGCGCCATTGCAACTCGGCCTGCCGCGCATGGTCACCGCCCAGCAACGCGCTCGTCGGCAGGGAGTACATGGAGCGCCGCGATGCCACCACGGCCCGTTCCTCCAGGCGCACACCGTGGGTATCGAACCGAATGGTGCGGAAATCCGGTTGACCGGGGTTTCCCTCGTAGCGATAGCCGTTCTCCAGCACCAGGTAGCGATCGCCCGTATCCGGGTCGGTGTACTGGCGGGCACGCTCCGCCGAGACCACCACGGTGCGCCCATCGTCAGTAACGCCATGGGCGAAGACATTG
>JBAYQE010000172.1:0-3272 GCA_041677345.1 Thiohalomonadaceae bacterium | reverse complement strand
TGTCGCCCAGGTAGGGCTGCAGTGCCTCGTCGTTGATGCGATCGAACACCGGCGCCATGACGAAGAAGGTGAGGAACAGCGCGAGGCCGATGAGCACCTGACCCGAGGGCGCCTGCATGAGGCCGATGGCCTGGCGCAGGATGGCAAGCACGATGATGATGCGCGTGAAGGCCGTCATCATCATGAGCGCCGCCGGCAGGAAGGTGAGCGCCGTCATGAGCAGCAGCACCTGCAGGCTCAGACTCCAGGTCTGTTCCCCGCCGGGGCCGGTGCTCACGGTCAGGGCCTTGAGGCCCTCCTCGGCGAAAGCGGCGTCGGGCAGCCACAGCAGCAACCCGAGCGTGACGAGTGTTCTCATGGCTTTCCTCCCCGCATGGCCGCGGCGAGGCGTTCGGCAAAGCCCTGGTCGCCGCCGGGCGGCGCCGTGGGCACGCTGATGGGCTTGTCGAGCACGTGCAGGGTGCGGATCTCGCCTGGCGCAATACCGACCAGCAACTGGGTCTCGCCCACCTGCACCAGCACCGCACGCTCGCGCTGGCCGAGGGCCACGCCCCCCAGCACGCGGATCGCCCCACCCGCTGCCTGCGGCACAGCGCCGAGACGCCGCATGAGAAAGGCGAGTCCCACGATGATCGCCAGCACGAACAGCAGCGCGAAGATCACCTGCAGCACACCGCCCGCCCCCACCGGATCCGCCGGCACCTTCTCCCCCGCCGCCAGTGCGACAGTGGGCAGCGTCAGGGAGAGGAAGAGAAAAGCCTTAACCACGGGGGACACGGGGGGGTGGAAATTCATTTCTCCTCCGCGCACGAGGTCTCGGCCGTGGGCAGCACTTTCTTTTCGTTGGTGTGCATTTGCGCTCATTTGCGGACGCTGCGTTCGTTGGTTCGAGGGAAAACTTCCGGGGAAACGGGTACACACTTGATTCTTCCCCCGTGTTCCCCGTGTCCCCCGTGGTTAGAGCTTGTTCTTCCCTCCCCACCCTACTTCAGCTTCTGCACGCGTTCGGCGGCGCTGATGACGTCGGTGAGGCGGATGCCGTATTTCTCGTTCACCACCACCACTTCGCCGTGGGCGATGAGGGTGCCGTTGACCATGACGTCCAGGGGTTCGCCGGCGAGGCGGTCCAGTTCCACCACCGAGCCCTGGTTGAGCTGCAGCAGGTTGCGGATGCTGATGCGCGTGCGGCCGATCTCCATGGAGATGCTCACGGGGATGTCGAGGATGACGTCCAGGTTCACGTCGGTGCGCGGCGAGCCGTCATCCTGCAGACTTTCGAAAGCCGCCGGTTGATAGTTGCCGCTCTGGGTGCCCCTGGCACCCGCCTGCGCCTGCTCGGCCATGGCGGCCGCCCAATCGTCCATCGTGTTGTCGCTTGCGTCGGTCATGTCCTGCTCCTCCGGTCAGCGGCCCGACCCGGGCCGTTGCACCTGCTCGACGATCTTGATCGCCAGGTTTTCGTTGGAAACGCCGAGCGTGCCGCGGAACACGGGCACCTGCTCGGCGCGCAGTGTCACCTGCTCGGGCATTTCAATGGGAATCACGTCGCCGGGCTTCATGTTCAGGATGTCGCGCAGCGACAACTGCACGGAGGCCAGCGTGCTCTCCAGTTCCACCTCGGCGCCCTTCACTTCCTCGCGCAGCGAGGTGATCCAGCGGTCATCGGTATCGGTGCGGTCACTCTGGATCCCTGCGTCCAGGATTTCGCGAATGGGTTCCAGCATGGAATAGGGCATGGTGATGTGCAGGTCACCACCGCCGCCTTCCAGTTCGATGTGGAACTTGGACGTCACCACCACCTCGGTGGGGCTGACGATATTGGCGAACTGCGGATTCACCTCGGAGTTCATGAACTCGAAATCAATGTTCATGACCGGCGCCCAGGCCTCATGCAGGTCGTTGAACGCCAGATTGAGCAGCATCTGGATGACGCGCTGCTCGGTGGGTGTGAACTCGCGGCCTTCGATCTTGGCGTGGTAGCGACCGTCGCCGCCGAAGTAGTTGTCCACCACGATGAACACCAGCTTCGGATCGAGCACCACCAGGCCGGTCCCGCGCAGCGGCCGCACCTTCACCATGTTCAGGCTGGTGGGCACGAACAGGGTGTGCACGTATTCAGCGAACTTCATCATCTCTACGCCGCCCACGGAGATCTCGGCGGAGCGGCGCAACATGTTGAACAGGCTGATGCGGAAGTGGCGGGAGAAACGCTCGTTGATCATCTCCAGCGTGGGCATGCGCCCGCGCACGATGCGGTCTTCGCTGGTGAAGTCGTACTGGCGCACGGCGCCGAGCTCGAAGCCCTCACCGCTGTCGGTTTCGATGTCCCCGTCCGAGACGCCATGTAACAGTGCGTCGATCTCGTCCTGGGAAAGCAGGTCGTTGACGGCCATGTCTATTGCATCACGAAGCTGGTGAAGTACACGTTCTCGATGGCGCCCTCGACCTGGTGTTGTTCGAGGATGCGCTGGATGGACTGCTGGATGGCTGCGCGCAGCGCCTCCTTGCCCTCGCGCGTGCTCACCGTCTCATAGGTCTGGCCGCCGAGCAGGAACAGGATGTCATTGCGTATGGCCGGCATGTGGGTCTCCGCGGCGGTGAGCACGGCCTGGTCGTGGGCCATGAGCTGCAACTCCACCTGCAGGAAACGCACCGGCCCCTTCTCGCTGAAATTCACCACCAGCGGACGCAGCGGCAGGTAGAGCGCGGGCTTCACCTGCACCTCCGCCTGGTCGGGTTCGGCGGCAGGCCGCATGAGGAATACGGTCACGCCCATGCCGAGGCCGAGGGCCACCAGGGCGATGAGGATGTAAAGCGCCAGATGGTGCGTGTTGCGCGCGGGCGTCTGCGCGTCCAGATCGATTTCGGCTTGGGCCATGGGAATCCCCTTCAGTGCCTGCCCCTTCATAGCAAGCCATGTGCCAAGGGAGTTCCTATAAAAATCGTCTGCCGAATCAGTGGGTTGTACCGCGCCCGCCGGCCGTGACAAGGAATTGACTGGCGTTCGCCCGGCACGCCGCCAGCGCGCGCCGGAAATACGTCGCGTGGCGGCTTGGCCAGAAGGCACTGCAGGGTGGATGGGGTAAGGACGTGTGTCGTGGCCGGAAAGGGGGCCGGAAGCACGACGCAGAAGGACGCCCATCCTGCCTCAGCGAGAGGGCGCGCCCGAGGCTTGCCTCTATTTGAACAGGTGCTCGCGGTAATATCGCAACTCGGCCACGGATTCGCGGATGTCGTCCAGGGCGAGATGACTGCCGCTCTTGTTGAAGCCG
>JBAYQE010000171.1:0-3276 GCA_041677345.1 Thiohalomonadaceae bacterium | reverse complement strand
TCGGCTTCGACTTGCTGGAGCCGGGCACTGGCGTCGGCGATGCCGTGAGGCTGCTGGTAAAAGGCCGGATCAGACAGGCGCTGGTGCAACTCCACCAGCTCCGCCTCCAGGGCCTCGATACGCGACGGAAGCTGTTCCAGCTCGCGCTGGTCCTTGTAGCTCAGTTTGCGCGGCTTCTGTCTCTGCTCAGCGGTGGGCGCTGCCGGCTGTGGCTTGGGCTCGCTGCGCTTGGGTACAACGGCCTTGACCGGCCGCTGGCGCACCCAGTCGCTGTAGCCGCCCACATATTCGCGCACCACACCCTCGCCCTCAAAGGCCAGGGTGCTGGTGACCACGTGGTCAAGAAAGGCGCGATCGTGACTCACCAGCAGCACGGTACCCTTGTAATCGGCCAACAACTCCTCAAGGAGTTCGAGGGTCTCCACGTCGAGGTCGTTGGTGGGCTCATCCAATACCAACACATTGGCTGGACGCGCGAACAAGCGCGCCAGAAGCAGGCGGTTACGTTCACCACCGGACAGCGACCTCGCCGGTGACAGTACACGCTCGGGTGCGAACAGGAAGTCCTGCAGATAACTCATCACGTGACGGTCGTGGCCGTTCACGGTAATGGTGTCCTTGCCCAGGTTCAGGTTGTCCAGCACCGACTTCTCCGGATCGAGCTGCTCGCGCTGCTGATCGAAGTAGGCCACCGCCAGCTTGGTGCCATGCCGGACCGTGCCGCTGTCGGGTGTCAGCTCCCCAAGCAGCAGCTTGAGCAAGGTGGTCTTGCCCACGCCGTTGGGACCGATGATGCCGATGCGGTCGCCGCGCTGGATATTCACCGACAGGTCCTTGATGAGGGTGCGGCCGCCGCGTGCCACGCTGGCGTGTTCGGTTTCCACCACGCGTTTGCCGGATTGCCCCGCGTGCTCCACCTCGATGCGTACCTTGCCCTGCTGCTCACGCCGCTCGGCACGCTCACGGCGCAGCTGCAATAGTGCGCGCACACGGCCTTCGTTACGGGTGCGGCGGGCCTTGATGCCCTGACGGATCCAGGCCTCTTCCTGGGCGAGGCGCTTGTCGAACAGCGCGTTCTGCTGCTCTTCCACTACCAGGCGCTCTTCACGCTTCTGCAGGTAATTCCGGTAATCGCCCGGCCAGGAGGTGAGCCGCCCGCGGTCCAGTTCCACGATGCGCGTGGCCAGGCGCTCAAGAAATGCCCGGTCATGGGTGATGAACAACAACGCGCCGCGCCAGTCCAGCAGGGTCTCTTCCAGCCAGGTAATGGACTCCACGTCCAGGTGATTGGTGGGCTCGTCCAGCAGCAGCACCTCGGGCTCGTTCACCAGGGCGCGTGCCAGCAGCACGCGGCGACGCGTGCCGCCCGACAATTCTGCCAGCGGCTGATCGGGCGGCAGCTCGAAACGCGTGAGCAGGGCTTCGACCCGTTGCTCCAGGCGCCAGCCGTCGCGGGCCTCCAGGGCGTGCTGCAGCCGGCCCAGGCGGGCCAAGGCCTCATCGTCCGGGGAGACCTCGAGGGCACGCGCGGCGGCGTGATATTCGGCAATCAGGCTGCCCAGATCGCCCAAGCCGTCGGCCACCACCTGAAAGGCGGTGCGGCTCTCATCCAGGGGTACATCCTGGGCCAGGTAACCCACGCATGCCTCCACCCGCACCGCGCCTTCGTCGGGCAGCACCTCGCCGGACACTACACGCAGCAGCGTGGTCTTGCCGGCTCCGTTGCGGCCCACCAGACACACCCGCTCGCCGGGCTCCACGGCGAGATTCACGTGGTCGAGCAACGGCACGTGGCCGTAGGCGAGCGAGACTTCTTGCAGGGTGATGAGGGGCACGGTTCAGATGCGGTTCGAAAACGGAGGCGCATTGTACCCCGTGTGGCGGCAAAGCGGCGCCACCGACCGTCCCGAGCCAGGAAAACCGGGCACCCGCTCCGCCTGACGTCGGGTATACCGGTGTCACCCGTTCAGCTTCAGCACCCGCAGAATGGCGCGCAAGCCCCTGCGCCAAAGGGGCATCGCTGCGCCGTTTTGCGCGCGCCAGGCCAGCAATTCCTCCAGCACCCGCTCCGGCGTGGTGAAGCGCCCGGTGGTACGGCTGACGTAGGTGGGATAAAGGATCAGCGCGCCCGCCACCAGCTCATCCAGGCTCAGGCGCCGCGAGCGCCGGGCAAGGGGTGCCATATCCTGTGTCAGTCCCCAGCCGGCATAGAACGGATTGCCGTAGCAGGTCACCTTGCGCCCGCGCAGTAGCGCTTCGAAGCCGGTAAGCGAGGTGATCACGTGCACCTCGTCCACGGCGTCGAGCATCACCTGCATGGGCACGTCCGCGACGATCTCGTCACACCAGCGCGCCGCTTGGTCTTCCCCCGCACCCCGCTTGCGCAGCCCTGCCTGCACGTCCGGATGGGGCTTGTACACCACATAGGCATCGGGATGTGCCTTGCGCACCGCCTGCAGTAACCCCAGGTTGGTGCGCACCTCAGCCGCGCCATAGCGGATGGAGGCATCATTCTCCACCTGCCCCGGCACCAAAATCACTCGCCTGGCGCCCTCTCCGTCCTGCGCCTGGGCGTCTCCCATTCCCCTCACGGGCGCGGCTTTATGCCCGTCAGGGTGCACGAGCCGCGAATTTCCGCAGCCGCTTGCGGGGACCACAACCCGCTCCGGGCCGTTTCTGCAACTCGGCACCCGCCCTCGCAACGCCGGCCTCACCCACTCGCCTGCCCCCACGTTGTACTTCGTCACTCCATGCCGCACGATGGCTTCACGCAGCTGCCCGGCCCGCGCACACAGCCCAGCCTCGAAGACATGGGTCTGGAGCAGGTATTCCAGCTCCGACGGTCTGGTCGCGTCGTAATAAATACCCCGCCGGTCCACCACCCAGGAAAGCGGGGCCACCAAATCCGCCCCCAGGCCCGCAGAGCGCAAGAAGCCATCCTCGAGGCGAAGGAGGCTGTGACTGCGGGCTCCGCCTGCTCCGGAAGACGGCCAGGGGTCCGGTACGCCCCCATCCCCCACACCCCATATCGCCACGTTTGCCGCCGCCGGTGCATGACCCGCCTTGCGCACGAACTTCACCGTGCTTCCCTGAAAACAGGCCCGCACCATGGACCTCTTCCACCATGAGAAACCGACGGCACACACATGTGCCGGAAAACGCTCCCGCATCCGACGCTGTAAACCCAGCCACTGGATGAGCCGCTCCACCCCACAGCGCTCGCCCGTTTCCGGATCGATATAGCGTGGGTATTCCACCAGTGCGGCGTGCACCAGG
>JBAYQE010000170.1:0-3303 GCA_041677345.1 Thiohalomonadaceae bacterium | reverse complement strand
CAAGCCCTGGGACTACATGACCTTCCATCCACTGAAAGAGTTCTATTGGTATTACCTGGAGCAGACTGAGTGGCGCGGGGACACCTGTCGTGGCCGCAGCCTCGGTGCCCGATTGCGTAAGGCACTGATGGTTGAGAAATCGTTCAAACGTCTCATGAGACGCCGGCTTGGTCCGACGCTCCCCGGCCGCGGATAGGCGTCGTTTCCAGCGACAGGAACTGCTGGGCGACACGCCGGGCATCGAAGCGCAGAAACCACTCCGGTTTGATGGTGATGGGTGTGGCGAGGGCCTGGCAAATCCCTTTGGCAAGTCCCTCGACACTGTTTTCCACGATGAACTGGGCCTGTTCTTCGATGAGAACATCGCGCACGCCGCCTGGGCAGTCCACCGCCACCACCGGTGTGCCACAGATCAGTGACTCGACCATCACCAGTCCGAACCCTTCCACGCGCGAGCTGAGCACGAACAACTTCGCGCCCTTCATCCAGGGATAGGGATTGGACTGTTGTCCCGCGAAAACCACGCGCTCGGCAATACCCAGCTCTTGGGCCAGCTGACGCAGTCCCTTCTCCTCGCGCCCGGAACCTACGATCACCAGCAGCTCGGGGACACTGGCCGCGTGATAGGCGCGCAGCAGCAACTCCTGGTTTTTTTGCGGTGTCAGGCGCGCCACATGCACCAGATACGGTTGCTCCGGAATGGGTGCCGATTCCATCGACCATTTCCTGATCTGCTCGACCGGAATCGGGTTCGGGATCATGCTGAGATCCAGCGGCTCCACCCCATGGGTCTCCAGACGCCGCACCAGGGTGGCGAGCGTGCCGGTGGAATTCGCGACCACGTGCCTGCCACCGTAGATCACCCGGGTATACAGCTTCTCAAGCCCGGAGCCGCGGGGTTTGGCCAGAGGACTGACCACAACCGCGAAAAAACGAGGATCGACGAAACTCCACAGATGCTCGAATGACCCCTGCCCACGGGCAATGATACGGTCAAAGGAGCCGTAGTGCTTTTCCTGTCGTTGCAACCAGCGGCGGAAATGATGACCACCATAGAAGCCGCGCCAGAGGAAGCTCGACCGCGGGATGAGCAGCCGCAGGATGCCTCGCGTCAGCACATCGTATAGAAGGCCAATCCCGGTACGGCGATGTGCCTTGTCGATGTCGAATACATGGACATGGACTCTCGGATCGGGCTTCAGCTCCAGGCGTTCCTTCAGAACAAGGACGTGTACCTCATGCCCTTGCTCCACCATGGCATTGGCCAGATTGACGGTGTTCCGCTCTACGCCACCCATCTGCAGGCTGCGTACGACAAGCAGGACACGCTGGGGGGAGCCGGTAGTCATGTACGCCGTGCGAACCGATAGGTATAGAACGCGCCACCCAGCAGCGCATTGATGTACGTGCCGGTGCTGTAATTAAAGTAAGACTCGAACATGTTCACGGTGCTCCAGAACGCCAGCGCTGCGATCCCGAAGAGCAGAACGTTACGAGGCATCAGGCCGTCGCGCCACGCACGCCATGCGGCGTGGATGACAAGCACCAGAACAGCGGTATACACCAGCACACCTATCAGGCCATAGGCAATACTCGTCTCGATGTACTGGTTGTGGAAATGGTGTATACGGTGCCGACCGGGGATGATTGACGGCAACTCACCGTTCTCGAACAGGTGGTAGCGTGTTTTCGGTCCCCAACCGAGCAACGGCCGTTCGGCTATCCACTCCAAAGCCTGCCGCCAGCTGACAATACGGATGCCGATACTCGTCAGAGGTACCTCATCCAATTCGCCTGCGACAATCATGTCGACCACATGTTGCTCTTGTGCGAGGCGCCGCTCCACCAATTCAGGGATATCCAGCACGCCCATCAGTGCGACCACCACGCCGAGCGCGCCGGCAAGAAGCCATATAGCGCCTCGCCGGCTTTCGCGATCATCACGGTGACCGCTTCGGTCGGTGCGGCGTACAAGCAGTGCGGCGATTCCTGCCACAAGTGCGGCAAAGCTCAAGCCCAGCCACACCGCACGTGTTTGCGTAATCATTACCAGCCAGAGGCAGTAGATAATGCCCGCGGCAACACAGGTATGCCCAAAGCGCTGATGCCGCCCAAACCAGCCGGCCAACTGACGCCACAACCCAGTCAGGATGAGAAGAGCAAAACCGGCATAGACCGCCACGTGCTCCCAGTTGCGATAGCCAAGGCCAAGGCGTTTGTGTTTCCCAATGGAGTGGATGCTATCGAGCACACCATCCGCCTGGAAGGTAACGCCAAGAATGAAGCCCAGGGCCGCCAGTCCAAACATGAGTGCCACGGTGCGCACCGCACCACCGAGCCACCAGGCCACCATCGGGATCAGTGCGAGTTTTGCATAGTGAAGTGCGTATTCGATTTGCCCGGCAAGGAGTTCGGGAAATTCACGAATCACGAAGGGAACGAACAGCAACTGGTAGGAAATCCAACCGAGTGCGATCAGCACCAGTGGGCTGCGCAGCAGCTCGCGGCGCGGATCACGCCAGAGCGTCCAGAAAAACAGGCCAATGAGCACCACCTCGGCGGCCCCGGAAACATCCTCCAGGGGCAACCAAAATAGCGCATAAACGAGGAGCGCCAAGATGCCGGCATACTCAACAGCTACATTGCTG
The DNA here is from genome assembly GCA_041677345.1 of Thiohalomonadaceae bacterium. Lineage (GTDB taxonomy): Bacteria > Pseudomonadota > Gammaproteobacteria > Thiohalomonadales > Thiohalomonadaceae > JALOAT01. The sequence goes on along the minus strand of JBAYQE010000170.1, from coordinate 655 downwards.
GCACGAACGAACAGTCGGTCCTGCTGAACCTGGCGAAGAAATGGCAACCTGGCAACGTGCATCAACGTGTATTCCAATCGAGCCTGTTCGCGCTGACACCGCCAAGGTTATTCCGGAAGGCTGGGGACACCCGCGCTACATGCGGTTTGTGTAAACGCGAATGACAGAGCAAGCCTCGAAGCCTCGCTTCCGCGGAGGGCCATTTTAGAATCGGTGATTGTCACACGCAACGACCGTAGCCCGGCGCGCCTTACTCGCACTTTGCTGGAGATGGTGGAGCACGGTGCTAAATGCAGGCCCGATGACCCCTGAAATCAAAACCGTGTCTGGCGGTAGGCTACACATGCATGCGTCACCTGTGGAGCCGCATCGTCTCAGCAGATTTCGCCGTATCACACGGGCCAGGATTTCTCCCTTGGAACACACACCTGATGAACCCTATATAATCGCCGTATCGGTTCCAAAGACCCTCACAACCAGGCCATAGCACCCCTGGTGAGTGGGAAACGCGCTCAAGCCCACTCGATGACGCCGCATGCGCAGTACCGCCATGATGGTCGACTGATGCCGGTTTGCGCCTGTTCCCGTGGAATGTTGCGTGGTTCGACGTGCGACCGCGTCCCGGAGCGCCAGGCCCTGTCGGAATGCCAACAGT
>JBAYQE010000169.1:0-3325 GCA_041677345.1 Thiohalomonadaceae bacterium | reverse complement strand
GCCGCTCCTACCTGCATCAAGAAGTCCGTGTTCCCCGTGTCCCCCGTGTTTACTCTTTGCCGCCGTAATCGCGCGTACCAAAGATGGCGCTGCCCACGCGGACCATGGTGGCGCCTTCGGCCACGGCGGCTTCGAGGTCGTCCGACATGCCCATGGACAGGGTATCGAGGGCGTAGCCCTGGGCATTGAGTGCATCGAAGGCCTCGCGCAGGGCACGGAAGGGTGGACGCTGCTCCCCAGGGTCTGCGCCGGGCGCCGGAATGGTCATGAGGCCACGCAGGTGCAGGCGCGGCAACTGCCGCACCGCGGCCGCAAGCGCCGGCAGGTCGGCAAAGCCGACGCCCGACTTGGTCGCCTCGCCGCTGGTGTTCACCTGCAGGCAGACCTGCAGCGGCGGCAGGTGTACGGGCCGCTGTTGGCTCAGGCGCTCGGCGATCTTCAGGCGATCGATGCTGTGCACCCAATGGAAATTTTCCGCCACGGCGCGGGTCTTGTTGGATTGCAGGGGGCCGATGAAGTGCCACTCCAACGGCAAGTCGGACAGTGCGGCGATCTTGTCCACCGCCTCCTGTACATAACTCTCGCCGAAGCAGGTCTGCCCAGCCTCGGCGCAGGCGCGCACCATGGCGGCGGGGAAGGTCTTGCTTACTGCGAGCAAGGTCACGGAATCGGCAGGGCGGCCCGCGCCATCCTCCGCCTCACGCAGGCGCCGGCGTACGGCAGCGAGCCGTACCGCGACGGTATTCATATTGTTTGTCATAGACATGCGTTATAAGTTATCGCTCGACCACGGGGCTGGGTCATCGATAACAACATCAAGAGTCACCACCCATGGATATTACCGAACTGCTTGCCTTCGGCGTCAAAAACGGCGCTTCCGACCTTCACCTCTCCGCCGGTTTGCCCCCGATGATCCGCGTGGACGGCGATGTCAGGCGCATCAACCTGCCGCCACTCGACCACAAGGCCGTGCATGGCCTCGTGTACGACATCATGAACGACAAGCAGCGCAAGGACTACGAGGAATTCCTCGAGACCGACTTCTCATTCGAGATAAAGGGCCTGGCGCGCTTCCGCGTGAACGCCTTCAACCATCACCGCGGCTCGGGTGCGGTATTCCGTACCATCCCCTCGAAGATCCTCACCCTGGAGCAGCTCAACTGCCCACCCATTTTCAAGAACATCGCGGACAATCCACGCGGCATCGTGCTGGTGACCGGGCCTACCGGTTCCGGCAAGTCGACCACGCTGGCAGCGATGATCGACTACAAGAACGACAACGAATATCGCCACATCCTCACGGTCGAGGATCCCATCGAGTTCGTGCATGAGTCCAAGAAAAGCCTCATCAACCAGCGCGAGGTGCATCGCGACACCCTCGGATTCAACGAAGCGCTGCGTTCAGCGTTGCGCGAAGACCCTGACGTCATCCTCGTAGGCGAGATGCGCGACCTGGAAACCATCCGCCTGGCCCTCACCGCCGCAGAAACCGGACACCTGGTATTCGGCACCCTGCACACCAGCTCCGCGGCCAAGACCATCGACCGTATCATCGACGTGTTCCCGGCGGCGGAAAAGGACATGGTACGCGCGATGCTTTCCGAATCCCTGCGTGCGGTCATTTCCCAGACCCTGCTGAAGAAGAACGGCGGCGGCCGCGTGGCGGCGCACGAGATCATGATCGGCACGCCCGCCATCCGCAATCTCATCCGCGAAGGCAAGGTGGCGCAGATGTACTCGGCCATCCAGACCGGCCAGAACTTCGGCATGCAGACACTCGATCAAAACCTGCAGGAGCTCGTCCAGCGCGGCATCGTGAGCAAACAGGAAGCCCGCCTCAAGGCCGCCAACAAGGACGTGTTCAACTGATTGACCATTCAAGTGCGCTACTGAACGCAAGCGGATGGAGAGAAAAGCATTAACCACGGGGGACACGGGGAACACGGGGGAAGGCGAGATCAAGTTAACGCGTGGCGTCCTGAACAGGCATGGGCGCAACCCTGTGGGAGCGAGCTTCTGCTCGCGATGCGCTCACGCGTTCCGCAGAGCCAGGAAACGCGAGCAGAAGTCCGCCCCCCACATACGAGAGGCCTTTCACCCCCCGTGTCCCCGTGGTTAATGCTTTTTTTTCCTTGAAACCGCCTGCGTTTATTTTGCGGACCTTCCAACAAGGGATTCACCATGGATTTTGATTCGCTGCTGAAGCTGATGGTGCACAAGAGCGCCTCCGACCTTTTCATCACGGCCGGGGTGCCGCCGAGCATGAAGGTCCACGGCAAGATCACGCCCGTGGCAAAGGGCAGCCTGACGCCCGATCAGGCACGACAGATCGTTCACAGCATCATGAACGAAAAGCAGCGTCAGGAGTTCGAGGAGAACCGCGAGTGCAATTTCGCGCTCTCACGTTCAGGGATCGGCCGCTTCCGCGTCAACGTATTCCAGCAGCGCAGCCAGATCGGCATGGTGCTGCGCCGCATCGAGACCCACATCCCCAGCTTCGATGACCTGAACCTGCCGGGCATCCTGCAGGAACTGGCCATGACCAAGCGCGGCATCGTGCTGTTCGTGGGCGGCACGGGCTCGGGCAAGTCCACTTCGCTGGCCTCCATGGTGGACTACCGCAACCGCAGCAGCTCGGGCCATATCATCACCATCGAGGACCCCATCGAGTACGTGCACCAGCACCAGGGCTGCATCGTGACGCAGCGCGAGGTGGGTATCGACACCGACAGCTTTGAAAACGCGCTGGTGAATACGCTGCGCCAGGCCCCCGACGTGATCCTCATCGGCGAGATCCGCCATCGCGAGACCATGGAATACGCCATCGCCTTCGCGGAAACCGGTCACCTGTGCCTGGCGACCCTGCACGCCAACAACGCCAACCAGGCGCTGGATCGCATCATCAACTTCTTCCCGGAGGACCGCCGCTCACAACTCTTGATGGACCTCTCGCTGAATCTCAAGGCCGTGGTGGCACAGCGCCTCATCCCCCGCGCCGACGGCCAGGGCCGCCGCGTGGCGGTGGAAGTGCTCATCAACACCCCGCTGGTCGCCGAACTGATCCTGCGCGGCGAGGTACACGGCATCAAGGAACTGATGAAGAAGTCCACGGAACACGGCATGCGTACGTTCGACCAGGCCCTCTACGAGCTGTTCCGTCAGGGGCACATCACCGAACAGGAAGCGCTGCGCAACGCCGACTCGGCCAACGAGGTGCGCATCATGATCAAGCTGGGCGACAGCGCCACCTCCGCCGAGCAGCTTACCGCCGGCCTCGACAGCCTGCGCCTCGAAGAAACGGAAGCACCGGGACGCATTCACCGCT
>JBAYQE010000168.1:0-3340 GCA_041677345.1 Thiohalomonadaceae bacterium | reverse complement strand
GGTTGAGCACGGCCACTTCACGGGCGATGCCCATGACGCCCAGGCAGTCGGCGCGGTTGGGGGTGAGGCCCAGTTCAATGGTGTTGTCGTCCAGTTGCAGGTAGTCGCGCAGGGACGTGCCCATGGGGGCGTCGGCGGGGAGTTCGAGCAGGCCCTCGGAGGCCTCGGACAGGCCCAGTTCCTTGGCGGAACACAGCATGCCGAAGGATTCCACGCCGCGCAGCTTGGCGCGCTTGATCTTGAAGTCGCCGGGCAGCGTGGCGCCGATCACCGCGGTGGGCACGCGCAGGCCGACGCGGGCGTTGGGGGCGCCGCAGACGATCTGCAGCGGCTCGCCCTGGCCCACGGACACCTTGCACACGCGCAGCTTGTCGGCATCGGGATGCTGCACGGCTTCGATGATCTCGCCCACCAGCACGTCGGTGAACGGCCCGGCCACGGGCGCCACGGCGTCCACTTCGAGGCCGGCCATGGTGAGCTGGTCGGAAAGCTGTTGGGTCGAAATGGCGGGATTCACCCATTCCCGCAGCCACTGTTCGCTGAATTTCATCGCTCTTCCTCAAGTTGCGACCCTGCGGTCGCGCGGGTTGTCCGCACCCGCTGTTCGGCGTCTGCTGACGCGGTTGTCACGTAGCTTCGCAACGTGACCTACGAGACTGTTCGCCCACGAAAACCAATTTGTGGGAGCGAGCTTCTGCTCGCGATTCTTCTTGCCTTGTGATCGCGAGCAGAAGCTCGCTCCCACAGACATCCGCAGGGAGCATCAAAGCTCCCTAGCGGAATTGCTGCAGGAAACGCAGGTCGTTCTCGAAGAACAGCCGCAGGTCGTTCACGCCGTAGCGCAGCATGGCCAGGCGCTCCACACCCATGCCGAAGGCGAAGCCGGTGAAGCGTTCGCTGTCGACGCCCACGTGGCGGAACACTTCGGGATGGACCATGCCGCAGCCCAGCACCTCGAGCCAGCCGGTGTTCTTGCATACGCGGCAGCCGCAACCGCCGCAGATGACGCACTGGATGTCGGCCTCGGCGGAGGGCTCCGTGAACGGGAAATACGACGGGCGGAAGCGCACGGCCAGGTCGCACTCGAAGAAGTTGCGCAGGAAGTCGTCCAGGATGCCCTTGAGGTCGGCGAAGCTCACCTTTTCGTCCACCAGCAGGCCTTCCACCTGGTGGAACATGGGCGAGTGGGTCACGTCGGAGTCGCAGCGGTAGACGCGGCCGGGCGCGATGACGCGCAGGGGCGGCTCGCGCCTTTCCATCACACGCACCTGCACCGGCGAGGTGTGGGTGCGCAGCACGGTGTGCGCGTCGAAATAGAAGGTGTCGTGCATGGCCCGCGCCGGATGGGATTCCGGGATGTTCAGGGCCTCGAAGTTGTGGAAGTCGTCTTCGATCTCGGGACCTTCGGCCACTTCGAAACCGAGGCTGGCGAACAACGCCTCGATGCGCTCCAGGGTGCGGGTGACCGGATGCAGGCCGCCCGCCCCATGGCCGCGGCCGGGCAGGGTCACGTCCAGGCTTTCGCTGCGCAGCTTCGCTTCCAGCGCGGCGCTCTCCAGCGCGTTGCGGCGGGCCTCGATGACTTTCTGCAAGGCATCGCGCGCGGCATTGATGGCGGCGCCGGCGGTACGGCGCTCTTCGGGCGCCAGTTGCCCGAGGGACTTCATGAGCTCGGTGACGAGCCCCTTCTTGCCCAGGTAGCGCACGCGCTCGTTGTCGAGCGCCTGCAGGTCGGATGCAGCGTCGACCGCTGCGCGGCCCTGCTGCACCAGTTGTTCGAGATCGTTTTGCACGACGTTCTCCACTGAAAACGGAAAAGGGGAAGGCGTTGCGGCCTTCCCCTTTCCGGTGTGGCTGGCAGCCGGCGGCGCCGGCGCTTGAGCCTTGTTACTTGAGGTTGGCCTTCGCAGTTTCCGCCAGGGCGGCAAAACCCACCTTGTCGAACACGGCGATATCGGCCAGGACCTTGCGGTCCACTTCCACGTTGGCCTTCTTCAGGCCGTTGATGAGACGGCTGTAGGACAGGCCGCACTGGCGGGCCGCGGCGTTGATACGCGCGATCCACAGGGCGCGGAACTGGCGCTTGCGTTGACGACGGTCGCGGTAGGCGTACTGGCCGGCCTTGATGACGGCCTGCTTGGCGACGCGGAAGACGTTCTTGCGACGGTTACGGTAACCCTTGGCCAGCGCCAGGATCTTCTTGTGACGGGCGCGGGCGGTTACACCACGTTTTACGCGGGGCATTGTTCCTTACCTCCAGACTCAGGCGTAGGGCAGCATACGGGCGACAGCGGGGGTATCCACCGCAGCGACCGTAGTGTGGGGACGCAGGTGCAGCTTGCGCTTGCTGTCCTTCTTGGTAAGGATGTGGCGCTTGTGCGACTGGCCACGTTTGAACTTGCCGCTGGCGGTTATCTTGAAGCGCTTGGCCGCCGCGCGGTTGGTCTTGATTTTGGGCATTACTCTCTACTCCGCATTTGCGTTTATGACGTGCGCACGTTTCGCACTGGAACACGGGCGGGAATCCGACAGGCCCCGGCCTCCGCGTGACAGTAGTGCGCTACTTCTTCTTGGGAGCGATGACCATCACCATTTGCCGGCCTTCCAGCTTGGGCTGCTGTTCCACGACGCCTTGTTCCTGCACGTCGCTTTCCAACCGCCTGAGCATCTGGATGCCGAGCTCCTGGTGAGCCATCTCACGGCCACGGAACCGCAAGGTTACCTTGACCCTGTCCCCTTCATCGAGGAACTTCAACAGGTTGCGTAGTTTTACCTGATAGTCCCCGACGTCCGTTCCCGGACGAAACTTCAGTTCCTTGACCTGGACCTGCTTCTGCTTCTTCTTGGCGGCCTGGGCTTTCTTGCCTTCCTCAAAGAGGAATTTGCCATAGTCCATGATTCGGCAGACGGGAGGCTTGGCCTGAGGCGCCACCTCCACCAGATCCAGCTCCGCATCGGCCGCGATTTGCAGGGCCTGCGCGATTGAAACGACGCCGATCTGTTCTCCGTCCTTACCAACGAGCCGGACTTCGGGCACGTTGATCTGCTCGTTCAACCGAGCTTGGGTTTGTTTTACCGCAGCGATGCTCTAGTCCTCCAACGAAGCACGCCCGCGCAGGGCGACATCGGCGATGACCTTGTCCACAAAGGCGTCCAGCGCCATGGTGCCGAGGTCCTTGCCGCCCCGCGTGCGTACTGCAACGGTGTGATTTTCCACTTCGCGGTCGCCGACGACCAACAGGTAGGGAACCCGCTGAAGCGTGTGCTCGCGAATTTTAAAGCCGATCTTTTCGTTTCTCAAGTCGACATTGGCCCTAATTCCGCGTGACACAAGGGTTTG
>JBAYQE010000167.1:0-3354 GCA_041677345.1 Thiohalomonadaceae bacterium | reverse complement strand
GGGCAAAATCTTTTCTACTGCGACTACTTAGAGTGCCTCATGGAAACCGCGCGCGACCTCTTCTCCTACCGGAAATTCTGGGCATCACGGCTGCTGCCCGCGCCCGTGCTGCCTATGTCGCGTGCCGAAATGGAGGCATTGGGCTGGGACAGCTGTGACGTGATTCTCGTCACCGGCGATGCCTACGTGGACCATCCCAGCTTCGGCATGGCCCTGGTGGGGCGTTTGCTGGAGTCACAGGGTTTTCGCGTGGGCATCATTGCCCAGCCGGACTGGCATTCACCGGCGGCGTTCAAGGCCTTGGGGCGCCCTAACCTGTTCTTCGGCATCACTGCCGGCAACATGGACTCCATGGTCAATCGCTACACGGCCGACCGGAAGATCCGTTCGGACGATGCCTATTCGCCCGGTGGCCAGGGCAACACCCGACCGGATCGTGCCGCCATCGTCTATTCGCAACGCTGCCGTGAGGCCTACAAGGACGTACCCATCGTACTCGGCGGCATCGAAGCCAGCCTGCGCCGCATCGCCCACTTCGACTATTGGTCCGAGACGGTGCGGCGCTCGGTGCTGGTGGACGCCAAGGCCGACCTGCTGGTGTACGGCAACGGCGATCGTGCCGTGGTGGCGATTGCCCACCGCCTCGCTGCTGGCCAGCCCATCGCCAGCATCACCGACCTGCGCGGCACGGCCTTCCTGCGCGACAGCCTGCCGGAAGGCTGGATGGAGCTGGATTCGACGCATGTGGATACACCCGGTGCGCCGCCGGTCCATACGAATCCGTATACCGGGGTCGCGGCGCGCGAGCCGGCACCGGCTGGGGCGCAACCGGTGACCTTACACCGCCCCGAGCGTGGGCATACGGTCATCCGCCTGCCCTCGTTCGAGCAGGTACGCGCCGATCCGGTGCTGTACGCCCACGCCTCGCGCGTGCTGCACCTGGAGACCAATCCGGGCAACGCCCGCGCATTGGTGCAACGCCACGGCAGTCGCGACCTGTGGCTCAATCCGCCGCCCATTCCGCTCAGCACCAAGGAATTGGATCGTGTATACGAACTGCCGTATACGCGCGCGCCCCATCCCGTCTACGGTGATGCCCGCATCCCCGCCTACGAGATGATCCGCTTCTCGGTGGCCATCATGCGCGGCTGTTTCGGCGGCTGTACCTTCTGCTCGATTACCGAACACGAGGGGCGCATCATTCAGAGCCGCTCCGAAAACTCCATCATCCGCGAGATCGAGGCCGTGCGCGATCTCACGCCCGGTTTCACCGGCATCATTTCCGACCTCGGGGGACCGACCGCCAACATGTGGCGATTGGCCTGCAAGAGCCGCGAGATCGAATCGGCCTGCCGGCGCCTGTCCTGCGTGTTTCCGGGCATCTGCAAGAACATGAACACCGACCAGACGCCGCTCATCCATTTGTATCGGCGCGCCCGTGCAGTACCGGGGGTGAAGCGTGTGTTCGTGGCGTCGGGCCTGCGTTATGACCTGGCGGTGCAGACGCCGGACTATGTGAAGGAATTGGTGACTCACCACGTGGGTGGCTATCTGAAGATCGCCCCGGAGCACACCGAAGCGGGGCCGCTATCGCTGATGATGAAGCCCGGCATCGAGGTATACGACCGCTTCAAGGCCATGTTCGAGAAGTTTTCGAAAGAGGCCGGCAAGGAGCAGTACCTGATCCCGTATTTCATCGCCGCGCACCCCGGTACCACGGACGAGGACATGCTCCAGCTCGCGCTGTGGCTCAAGAAGAACGACTTCCGCCTCGATCAGGTCCAAACCTTGCTGCCCTCGCCCATGGCGCTCGCGACGGCCATGTACCATACGGGCAAGAATCCTTTACGTCGCGTGCGCCGCGACGGCGGCGATGTGCCGGTGCCGCGAGGCCTAAAAACTCGCAGGCTGCACAAGGCCTTTCTGCGTTACCATGATCCCAAGAATTGGCCAATGCTGCGGGACGCGCTCAAGTGCATGGGCCGGACCGATCTCATCGGCAACGGCAAGCGTCATCTGGTGCCCGCGTGGCAACCGGGTGCCAACGCGGCCACCCGGTCGCAAACGGCGCGCAAACGACGCAAGTTCTAGACTTCAGCGTGAAGGGGCAAGACGCCTCGCGGAACAACATCACATGGTTTTCGTCGAAAGCCAGGTTCCACCAAAATCGCTTATCGATACCGGCGAGCGGGAGCTTTGGTTGCAATCCCTGGCCCCGGGACGCCGCGACGAGGACGTGGCGCTCATCCACAGGGCGCTGGACCTCGCCGAACGGGCCCACCTCGCCCAGGTGCGCGCCTCCGGTGAACCCTACATCAATCACGTGGTCGCGGTGGCGGACATCCTCGCCGCGCTGCGGCTGGATGCGGAGACCATCGCCGCCGCCGTACTGCACGATGCCGTGGAGGACTCGGAGGTCTCCCTCGCCGAGATTACGGAGCGCTGCAGCCCAGCGGTCGCGCGCCTGGTGGACGGCGTCACCAAGCTGAAGGTCTTCGCCGAATATCACGAAGCCGGCAAGGGCAAGAAGGAGAGCGCGCGCGCCGAGAGCCTGCGCAAGATGCTGCTCGCCATGGCCGAAGACGTGCGCGTGGTGCTCATCAAGCTGGCCGACCGGCTGCACAATATGCGGACCCTCGATTACCTCGACCAGGAACGCCGGGAGCGCATCGCCCGCGAGACCCTGGACATCTATGCGCCGCTTGCAAACCGTCTGGGTATCTGGCAGCTCAAGTGGGAACTGGAGGATCTTTCATTCCGGCATCTCGAGCCGGATACCTATCGTGAGATCGCGCGTTTCCTCGACGAGCGACGCGTGGATCGCCAGCGCTATATCGAAGGTGTGGTGCAGGTGCTGGAAGTGGAACTGGCCAAGGCAGGCATCAAGGCCGATGTGAAGGGACGCCCCAAGCACATCTACAGCATCTGGAAGAAGATGCAGCGCAAGGGCCTGGGTTTCCACCAGGTATACGACGTGCGCGCCGTGCGCATCCTGGTGGACAGCGTGGCCGACTGCTATCACGTACTCGGCGTGGTGCACACGCTGTGGCGTCATATCCCCAAGGAATTCGACGACTACATCGCCACGCCCAAGGAGAACAACTACCAGTCCATCCACACCGCCGTGGTCGGTCCCGAGGGCAAGACTCTCGAAGTACAGATCCGCACCTGGGACATGGACCGGCATGCGGAACTCGGCGTGGCCGCGCACTGGCGCTACAAGGAAGGCGGCAAGTCCGACCGTGGCTTCGAACAGAAGATCGCCTGGCTGCGGCAACTGCTGGAATGGAAGGAAGAGGAAAGCAACGCAGGCGATTTCATCGACCGCTTCAAATCAGAGGTCTTCCAGGATCG
>JBAYQE010000166.1:0-3366 GCA_041677345.1 Thiohalomonadaceae bacterium | reverse complement strand
CGCCGCCCACGCCGTTCTTCCGGTTTCCGCTTCCTGCTTGCCGCCGTACTGGCAGTGATGGCCATTACGGCCGATTACCTGTACGAGCTTGATACCGCGCGCCCCGCCATGACGTGGATGGGCATTCCGCGGGCGACGGGTGATGCGTTCACGTGGGCGCGCGTGCTGCGCAATCCGGGATTCATGCTGGGCTGGTCCGACCTGCGCGGCAATGCCTTGTGGGTGACTTACCGCCTCACCGCGCTACCGACCGAGGTACGGCGTCTGCCGCGTCCCGAGCGTTTCAGCGCTGACTGGCGCGCCTTCGGCCTGATCCATCACGATAGCTACACCCGTAGCGGTTATGACCGGGGCCACCTGGCACCCAATCACGCCATGGCACAGTTGTACGGGCGCGACGCGCAACATGCCAGCTTCCGCATGACCAACATCTCGCCGCAGCGCAGCAACCTCAACCAGCGCGTGTGGCAACGCCTGGAGCAATACGAGCTCAGCGAACTGACGGCCCGCTTCGGCGAGGTGTGGGTGACTACCGGCCCGGTGTTCAGCGGCGAGCGTGAGCGCTTGCGCAGTCACCTGCTGGTGGAGATCCCGGATGCGTTTTACAAACTCTTTGCCGTCACCGATACGGGCGGTTCGCCGCGCCTGTTCGCCTTCCTCATCCCACAGCAGGTGCACGGCGATGAACCGCTCGCGCGTTACGTGGTGAGCGTGGACGAGGTGGAGAAGCTCACCGGCCTCGACTTCTTTCACGCCCTGGAAGACCCGCTGGAAAACCGCCTGGAGGCCGCGGCATTGGCACCGCCCGGGATCTGATCCCGCGGGGTTGGACGCGGAGGACGTGGAGGCGCCCTCCGCCTTCATCCTTCAACCCGAGCCACTCACTCCACCACCCACGCCCACGGGGCAACTGACACCCGTGCCGCCGTGGCCGCAATAGCCCCCGGGGTTCTTGGCCAGGTACTGCTGGTGATAGTGCTCGGCATAGTAGAACTCGGGCGCATCGCGGATCTCGGTGGTAATGGGCCCGAAGCCGGCCACCTGCAGGCGTTTTTCGTAGAGCAGACGTGAGGCCAACGCAGCCTGCCGCTGGGTTTCGTCATAAACGTAAAGACCCGACCGGTACTGGGTGCCCACGTCGGCACCCTGACGCATACCTTGGGTGGGATCGTGCCCTTCCCAGAACACTCTCAAGAGTTCCGCATATTCGATTACCTTCGGATCGAACACCACGCGCACGACCTCCGCGTGGCCGGTCATGCCCGTGCAGACTTCGCGATAGGTCGGGTTGGGCGTGTAACCGCCTGCATAGCCCACCATGGTCGAGTACACGCCCGGCAACTCCCAGAAGCGCTTTTCCGCCCCCCAGAAACAGCCCATGCCGAACATGGCCATGGCCATGCCCGCAGGAAACGGCGAGACGATGCGGTTACCATTCACATGGTGGATTTCCGGCACGGACATGGGCGTGGAACGCCCCGGCAGGGCCTCTTCGGGACGGGGCAAGCGCTGCTTGGAAAACTGCGAGAGCATGTCATTTATCCTCCGGGGAACCTGGAATCCGGCTTCCGCCGGGACGGCGCAGCGACGTGACGCCCCCTCTCCGGCAAGCTGCGAATGCGGCGCTCCCGAACACGGCAGCGGCGGTGTGTACCGCCGGCCGATGCCCTGGCTCAACCCCCTTACCCAAGCTTAGCGCGCACGCTTTCCACCTTTTGCTCCAGCGTCTGATCCTTGTCGGTACGCGTGCCCGCATAGATCACCGTTGAGATACGCGGTGCACCCATGGCGTGAACGCGCTCGTGACAGGCCTTGATAGCGGCGAACACCGCATCCCACTCCCCTTCCACGTTCGTTCCGTTGGCGTGGAGTTCGTACTTCACGCCCGCGGCCGCGAGCACGCGCTCGCATTCGACCACGTAGTCGGAAACGGATACACCCACGCCCATCGGAACCACGGAAAAACTCAACAGAACCTTCATCTAGCGCTCCTTCTGTAAGCAGAGAATGATCCACCTCTGGCGTGGACTGAAACCCAATCCGGTCGCCGATGTCGCCCATCCAGCGGCTTTACGCCCGAAGGGTGCACCGGCCGCGCTGGTTCCAACCGCCGTGGGTAAAGCTCGGGCGGGGCCCGCTCCCGCGCTACACCCGTTCCAGCAAGACCAGTGTCTCCACATGGTGAGTTTGAGGGAAGAAATCATAGGGTGCGACACGCACGACCTTGAAGCCCGTTGCCTCAAGCACCGTGAGGTCGCGACGCAGTGTCCCTGTGCTGCACGCGAGATAAGCCAGGCGCCGCGGACGCAGCTCGCCGGTTATCCAGGCGAGCACCGCGGATTCCATACCCGTGCGAGGGGGATTGGCATAGACGAAGGTCTCGCCGCCTGATCGCGCAGCCCCCCAGGCGCGCAACTGCGGCAAGCGCGTCTCGCAGGTGCCGCGCAGCAGGGTTGCCCCCGGTGCGTTGTACGCGGCACAGGCGAGTGCGCCACCCTCTGTTTCGACACCCACACAGACGGCGCCGCGCGCCTGCCAGCGTCGCAGTGTGTTGCCGGCGCCGCAATAGAGATCGGCCACTGCATCACCGGTACGCGGTGCAAGCCAGGCCTCGGCCTCATCGATGGCCATGCGATGCAGGCGCGGGATGAGTTGTTGGAAGGCGGCGGGTCCGTAGCGCACACCGTCCACATCGTACGAATGCGGCTCGCCGGAAACGAGCCGCCAGGTGTTCTTGGCGAACACGCGCCGACCCACGCCGCCATGCCAGTGCAGCCACAACCCTTCGATGCCGATGGCCTGCAAGGCCTCCCGGAGTGCCGGGCTCAGCCAGTCCAGCGGCGGCACTGTGCGCGACTTGAGCACCAGGGTGAGTTGTGCGCCCGATTGCACGTGGTAATGCAGGGGAAAAACTTCTGCTGGCGGTAATACTGGCGCGAGCAAGGCAATGGCGGCATTCACCCGTTGCGAGTGCACCGGGCAGGCGGGAATGGGCAGTATCTCATCGCGCACCCTGAGCCCGAACTGCCAGCGTGCACCGTCCCAGGCCGTGGCGAGACACACCTTGTCGCGGTAACGCCAGCGCTCGTGTTCTACCGGCGCACGCAACTCCGCCAACCGGTCCACCCAGGGAGCCAATGCCCGTGCCAGCCAGTCCCGCTTCTGCACCGCACTCGCCGCCGCATCCAGATGGCGATGGGCACAGCCGCGGCATCGCGGTTCACAGCCTTCGTGCAGGTTCATTGGAGGAAGATGATCAACGCAAAGTCGCTAAGGCCGCAAAGAACGCGAAGATGGACCTGGTGCCCTCCATCGATTCCTTCCTTTGCGTGCTTTGCGCCCTCTGCGTCTTTGCGTTGGGCTGTT
>JBAYQE010000165.1:0-3369 GCA_041677345.1 Thiohalomonadaceae bacterium | reverse complement strand
TTGGCGAAGGTCATGCGGCTGGAGGCCTTGTGGGTGATCTCGATGCGCTCGCCGATGCCCGCAAACATGACGGTGTGCTCGCCCACGATGTCACCGGCGCGGATGGTTTCGAAGCCGATGGTCTTGCGATCACGCTCTCCGGTATTGCCCTCGCGGCCGTAGATGGCGCATTCCTTCAGGTCGCGGCCCAGGGCGGCGGCGACCACCTCACCCATGCGCAGGGCGGTGCCGGATGGGGCGTCCACCTTGTGGCGGTGATGGGCCTCGATGATCTCGATGTCCACCTCGTCGCCCAGCACCCGCGCAGCCAGGTCGAGCAGCTTGAGGGAAAGATTGACGCCCACGCTCATGTTGGGGGCGAAGACGATGGCGATGTCCTCGGCGGCCTCGCGGATGGCCCGCTTGCCGGCCTCGTCGAATCCCGTGGTGCCGATGACCATGCGCTTGCCGGTCTCGCGGCACAGGGCCAGGTTGTTGAGGGTGACTTCGGGACGGGTGAAGTCGACCAGTACGTCAAAGGCGTCGCGTACCGAGCCGAGGTTTTCCACCACCTCCACGGCGATGCGGCCGATGCCGGCCAGTTCACCCGCGTCGGCGCCTACCAGGCTGCTGCCCGGGCGTTCGATGGCGGCACCAAGGCTGAGCCCTTCGGTTTGCTCGCAGGCCTCGATGAGGGCCCGACCCATGCGCCCGGCGGCGCCGGTGACGGCAATTCGCGTCATTGTTTTTCCGCTTCCTGTTTCGTAGACCTTCGCGGCCCGAGGCCGCACCTGCAACGGTGGGCAGACTAGCCCTGATTTTCTCCGTGGCCTCCCTGGCCTCCGTGGTCGATGCTCACCAACTGATGTAGGCGTAGCCCTGCTCCTGCAGTTCCATGAGATCGGCGGCGCCCACGTCCACCACCTTGGCGAAGGGCAGCAGGTCGTCCTTGGTCCAGCCGAGGCTCTTCATGGTGTTGTTGCAGGCATGGAACTCCACCCCGTACTGGGCGAGGCTTTCGATGCGCTTCTGGACATTCTCGCTCACCGGACGCTGGGGAAAGTGAGCGAGTACGTGGATACCCGGGCCGAAGCACACCACCACCACCTTCACGTCGTCGCCGTACTTGCGCAGCATTTCGCCGGCGGAAAAGGTGACGTGCTGATGGTAGTCCGGGTCGGCCTTGTTGAACTGATAGGCCACCTTGTGTTTCGGTGGCTCGAAACGGAAGTCGCCATCGGCCCGCGCCGGACGCGCGGCACCAAGGGCGGCGACGCCGCTACCCGCCAGTGCGGCGCCGAGCAGGCGTCGACGCGCCTTGTCGACGCCGGCCAGCAGGCCGGCCCCAGCCCGTGTGAGTTTCATGTGTGTCTTCCCCCCGTGGAACACCGGCCGGAACGGCCTACAGCTTCACATCTTCAAAAAACTTTTTCACGCCGTCCAGCCAGGAACGGGCTCGCGGGGTGTGCTTTTCGTCCTTCATGGTCTGTTCCAGCTGGCGGAAGAGCTCCTTCTGCTGGCTGGTGAGGTTGACCGGGGTTTCCACGGTCACCTTGCAGATGAGGTCGCCCGGCGAACCACCGCGCACGGACGTGACCCCCTTTCCGCGCAGGCGGAACAGCTTGCCGGTCTGGGTTTCCGCGGGCACCTTGAGCATCACGCGGCCGTCCAGGGTGGGCACTTCCAGCTCACCGCCCAGGGCCGCGGTGACGAAGCTGATGGGCACCTCGCAGTAGAGGTCGGAGCCCTCGCGCACGAAGATGGGATGCTCGCGCACGTGGATTTGCACGTACAGGTCGCCCGGCGGGCCACCGTTCTCCCCGGCTTCGCCTTCGCCCGCCAGGCGGATGCGGTCGCCGTTGTCCACCCCGGCAGGCACCTTCACCGACAGGGTCTTCTGCTGTTCCACGCGACCTTGGCCGTGGCACACCGGGCAGGGGTCGGGGATGATCTTGCCGGTGCCGCGGCAGCGCGGGCAGGTCTGCTGCACGGCGAAGAAGCCCTGCTGCATGCGTACCTGGCCGTGGCCGTGACAGGTGGGACAGGTGGTGGCCGAGGTGCCCTTGCGGGCGCCGGAACCCCCGCAGGCCTCGCAGCTGACCATGCTCGGCACGCGGATCTTGACCGTGGTGCCGTGCACCGCCTCTTCCAGGGAGAGTTCCAGGTTGTAGCGCAGGTCGGCACCGCGGAACACCCGTGAGCCGCCCCGCGCACCGCCGCCGAAGATGTCGCCGAAAACGTCGCCGAAAACGTCGCTGAAGCTGCCGCCACCGAAACCGCCGAAACCGCTGCGGCCGCCGCCCAGGCCCTCCACACCGGCATGGCCGAACTGGTCATAGGCGGCGCGCTTCTGGGCATCGGACAGGATGTCGTAAGCGTTCTTGACTTCCTTGAAGGTGTCCTCCGCTTCCTTGTCTCCGGGATTGCGGTCCGGGTGGTACTTCATCGCCAGCCGTTTAAAGGCCTTCTTGATCTCGGCCTCGGTCGCGTTGCGCTGAATGCCCAGGACTTCGTAGTAATCGCGTTTAGCCATTGGAATTAGCCACAGAGTTCACAAAAAGGCACAGAGGACACGAAGAAACAGGAGGATCCGGGGTTCACCATAACGTGTAAACCCCGAATCCCTCTGTGATCTCTGTGCCCTCTGTGGCTAACAGATTCTTACTTTTTGTCGTCCTTGACCTCTTCGAATTCTGCATCGACCACGTCCTCCTTGGCACCGGTCTTCGCTTCACCCGTCTCGCCGCCGGGCTGTTCGCCGGCCGCCTGGGCCTGCGCATAGACGCGCTCGGCGATCTTGCCGGAAGCCTGGGTGAGGGTCGCCGTCTTGGCATCGATGGCGTCCTTGTCCTCGCCCTTCATGACCTCTTCCAGTTCCTTGATGGCGGCCTCGACGGACTCCTTCTCCGCGGCATCGAGCTTGTCGCCCAGTTCGGCCATGGACTTGCGGGTGGCGTGGATCAGTGCATCGGCGTGATTACGCGCGGTGACCAGCTCATGGAACTTCTTGTCGTCGGCGGCGTGGGCCTCGGCGTCCTTGACCATGCGGTTGATCTCGTCCTCGGACAGGCCCGAGGAGGCGCGGATGGTGATGGACTGCTGCTTGCCCGTGGCCTTGTCCTTGGCGCTCACGTGAAGGATGCCGTTGGCGTCGATGTCGAAGGTGACCTCCACCTGCGGCACGCCGCGCGGTGCGGGCGGGATGTCGCCCAGGTCGAAGCGGCCCAGGGACTTGTTCGCCGCGGCCATCTCACGCTCGCCCTGCAGCACGTGCACGGTGACCGCGGTCTGGTTGTCGTCCGCGGTGGAGAACACCTGTGAGGCCTTGGTGGGGATGGTGGTGTTCTTTTCGATGAGCTTGGTCATCACGCCGCCCAGGGTCTCGATGCC
>JBAYQE010000164.1:0-3382 GCA_041677345.1 Thiohalomonadaceae bacterium | reverse complement strand
CGCTCCGCCCACACCCAGCCGCTGCCCGATCAGATGGCCGCGTTCGGCATCTCGGGCGGCGTCGCCCAAGGCCTGCGCAAACTGCTCCTCACCCACCCGCCCCTCGAGGAGCGCATCGCCGCCCTGCGCGCCATGGGCTGAGAAGATCAATCACGGAGAAGAACGTCGCAGTCGCAGTAGGTCACGTAGGCGCGCAGCGCCTACGTGACACAACGCGGCACGAACTCAGGGTGGGAGCGAGCTTCCGCTCGTGACGGCCTGTCGTTCCCAGCGGCCCGGAAGTCGCGAGCAGAAGCTCGCTCCCACAAGACTCGCCCTAAAAAAGAAGTGCCGTAGGTCACGTTGGCGCGTAGCGCCTACGTGACAAATGTTCGACGAATGTCACGTAGCGTCGCAACGTGACCTACGAAGACTTTGTGCCCTCTGCGTCTTTGCGTTGGGCGGTTGGCCTCCGTGGTTTTCTCTTCTTCTTACAAACTGGCCTCACCGCTGAAGTCGTAGTTCATCTCGCGGATGGGGGGTTGCAGGAAGTGGCCCTGGATGTAATCAATGCTGCTGCCCCACAGCACCGCCAAGGTGTTGGCATCCTCGACGAATTCGGCCACGGTTTGGCATTTTGCCTCCTTGGCGGCCTTGGCGAGGCCTTTCAGGCGTTTCTGCTGCTCGGGGTCGCGAGTGATGCTTGATACCAGGCTGCCTTCGAGCTTCAGGAAATCGGTACGTATGTGCCGCAGCAGGTGGATGGCGTTGGGTGCGGCACCGAAATGGTCCAGCGCGGTGCGCACGTGCAGTTGCTTGAGGCCATCGAAGAAGGGTTTCAATGTCCGCAGATTCGCCTGGGCCACGTTCTCGGCCACTTCGACCACCAGGCAGCCACCTTCCAGCCGCGCTGCCCTGAGCAGCTCGCGCATCCATCCCAGGAGGGTGGGGTCCTTGAGCGAGGCCCCGGAAAGATTGACGAAAAGGTTGGTGCGCTTGCCATCACGCCAACGCTCGGCCAACACCTTCACGGCGTTGTGCAGCACCCAGCGGTCCACCGCTGCCATGAGACCGGTCTGTTCGGCTAAAGGGATGAATTCCCTCGGGTCCACCTCCTTGCCCTCGTCGGACATGCGCAGGTAGGCCTCGTAATTCTCGTTGGGGTCGCCGTGCAGACTGACGATGGGCTGGAACACCAGATAGAAGGCGTTGTCGCGCAGGGCGAGCTTCAGTTTTTTGGTCCAGAGCAGCACCCTTTCCTTTTCCGCCATGTCCTCAGCGGCCGGATTGTAGACCTCCACCCGGTTGCCCCCCGCCACCGTGGCCTTGCGCCGCGCCTTCTCGGCCCGCCGCAGCACCTCCTGGGCATCGGTCAGGCTTTCGTTGAACAGGCTTACGCCCACGCTGCAGGTGAGTGAAACGGAGCGGCTCCCGGCGTCTGCTACATGCGCCTCCACGGCCCTCACGATGCGACCGGCGAGCGCCGCCGCCTCGTCGTCCTCAACTTCCGCAGCGAGTATCGTGAAGGCATAGCTATCGAAACGCGCGAGCTCGACGGTCGTGTCGCCCAGTATTTCCTTGAGCAGCACCGCGAGATCGGCCAGCAGCAGGTCGCTGGCGGCGATGCCCAGCTCTTCACGCAGATTGCGGAACTGATCGGGTTCGAGATAAAGCACCGCGCCGCGCTGACGTCCGCCTGCCACGGTCTGCTGGAGCTCGTCGAGGAAATACTGGCGGTTGTAAAGACCCGTAAGCAGGTCTTGCCGTGAGAGGTCATGCAGGCGCTGCTCCAACTCGCGGCTGAGATTCTGGTCGCGGATGATGACCTGGATGCACTGCTCCCCCTCGTAGGTCGTGGGCGAGAACTCCATGGTGACCTGGAATTCAGTGGCGTTGGCCTTGAAGGCGCTCACCTGCAGGGAGCCGGTGCCGGACTGATCCCGCGCCATGCGGCGCAGGAAGTCCTTGAACTTTCCATGATCGTCCGGGCTGACCATGCTGAGCAGCGGCATGCCGTCGATCTCCGCCACGTCCTGGTAGCCGAACATCTGCACGTAGGAGTCGTTGGCATAGATGTGCATGCCTTCATGCACGTAGGCGATGGCGTCGCGCGAGGTATTGACCAGCGCCTGCGCACGCGCGTTCGCCTGCGCAAGGGCGTGCTCGCAATCGGCCAGGCGGCGGCGTAGGTCGAGGTCGCCCACTTCGCGCAGGACGACGTGTTGCAGCCGCTCGGGATCGGCCAGCGATACTGTGTCGCGCGCGCCGGCCTTGAGGCAGGCGAGCGCACCCGGGTGTTTGCCGCTTTCCTCGATGAGTACGAGGGGGACCTCTAGCTTCATTTCGTGAATGACGGCCACCGCCTCGGCGGCGCTGAAGAACGGGATTTCGAGCTTTGCCAGCACCATGTCGCAGTCCTGCTCGGCGAGGCTCTTGCGCAAGTCCTCGGCATCCTCCACGCGTGTGGTGCGCACGGCATGGCCGGCGTTGCGGAGCATGTTGGATACGGTCTCCGCATCGTTGGACGAGTCGTCGATGACGACGAGATGTAGCGTGTTTTCTTTGCTCTTCACGGTCACTCCCAGGCCGGCCCTGGCATCTCAGCGGGGCCATTCTTGCCGAATCAGCTCGGGTTTTCCACCGCGAGAGTTATGGGGCTCTTTGCCGGAGCACCGGGCACCTCGCGCACCAGGCGCGGAAGCAGGTATCCCGGCAGGCGCGCACGCAGGCGCTCCAGCAACGCGATGGCGCGGGGTTCGTCCACGGCGAAATGGGCCGCGCCACTCACCGGATCGAGCATGTGGAGGTAGTAGGGCAGCACGCCTGCCGCGAACAGGGCCTCCGACAGAATGGCAAGCTGCTCAGTGTCGTCATTCACACCGGCGAGCAACACCGATTGATTGAGCAGGGTGATGCCGGTGTTCCGCATGGCCTGCAGGGCATCCGAGGTGGCGGCGTCGAGTTCGCTGGCATGGTTGGCGTGCACCACCATCACGCAGGGAAGGCGTGAGCCGGTGAGTGCATTCAGCAGATCGCCGGTGATGCGCTCGGGGAGCACGATGGGCAGCCGGCTGTGGATGCGCAAGCGCTCCAGGTGAGGGATCCGGGCAAGGCGCTGCACCAGGGCGGTGATACGCTCGTCGTCCAACATGAGCGGATCGCCGCCACTCAGGATCACCTCGCGAATATCGGCATTGGCGGTGAGCAGCGCGAGGGCCTCGCCAAAATCGGACTGGGAGGCGTTTTCCTCACCATAGGGAAAGTGACGGCGGAAGCAGTAGCGACAGTGGACGGCGCAGGCGCCAGTGGCCACCAGCAGAGCGCGCCCACGGTATTTCTGCAGCACGCCTGGGCCGCGGCGGGCCTTCATGTCGCCCACCGGGTCGATCACGAAACCGGGCGT
>JBAYQE010000163.1:0-3388 GCA_041677345.1 Thiohalomonadaceae bacterium | reverse complement strand
GCGGTTGAGCACGATACGGTCGATGCGCTCGGTGAGCTCCTTGCGCGCCACGGCAGGGCGCTGCACCACCTCCAGGACCTGGCCATCGCCTTCCATCACCTTGGTGGAATAACGGCCCCGGGAAGAGGAAGTGGACGCCGATACCCGCGTACTGCCGGAATGCGTGTTCCACAAGATCGCAAGGAACCTCGACAGAGGCGGACCTTCAATCGGTGTTACCTATCGATTACATAGCGACAAACGATTTCCTGATTCATTAGCAAATGCTGATAATCTCCTCCGACCCAACAACCAAACGGAGACGAGCACATGTCCGAGATTCGCGAAGAAAGCAGCCGCCCCGCCATGCCGCGCCTCAACGAGCCCGCGCCGGACTTCACCGCCAAGACCACCCATGGTGAGAAAAAACTGAGCGACTACCAGGGCAAGTGGCTGGTACTGTTTTCGCATCCGGCCGACTTCACGCCCGTGTGCACCACGGAATTCATGGCCTTCGCCAAGGCCTATCCGGAGTTCCAGAAGCTGAATACCGAGTTACTCGGCCTGTCCATCGACAGCAACTACGCCCACGTGGCCTGGGTGCGCAACATCAAGGAGAAATTCGGTGTGGAGATCCCCTTCCCCATCATCGAAGACCTCTCCATGAAGGTCGCCGGTGCCTACGGCATGATCCAGCCCGGCGCCTCCGATACTTCCGCGGTGCGCGCGACCTTCATCATCGACCCTAACGGGATCTTGCGCGCCATGGTGTACTACCCCATGAGCAACGGCCGCTCCATTCCGGAATTCGTGCGTCTGGTAAGCGCGCTGCAGACCTCCGATGCCCATCAGGTGGCCACCCCCGAGGGTTGGCAGCCCGGCGACAAGGTCATCGTGCCGCCGCCGGGCAGCGTCGAAGCTGCCGAGGCGCGCATGGGCGAAGGTCACGAGTGCGTGGACTGGTACTTCTGCAAGAAGTCGCTCTGACGGAAGCGGGCAACGCCGCGGGGCCGGGCACAAGCCCGGCCCGTGGCACATGCCATGATTGGAATAAGCATGAAAACATCGAAAGCAATCGTCTTCGGCCTCGCCTTGGGCGTGTTCGGCGAGCTGGCGACGGCCGCGGAGCTTGAAGTCCGGATTAGCAACGTGGCCCACGAGCGCGGCAACGTTCGCGTGACCCTCTATGCCGGTCCGGAGGGTTTCCGCCACGAGGAAAAGAGCTTGCGGGTGATTGAACAACCAGCGGCCGCGGGTCCCGTCACGGTGCGGGTCACGTAAGCGCCCGGCTGCGACCTGCCTTGCGCGCTGCCTCTTGTGTCATTGGAACGCGAGCAATCGAATGTAGGCGATCACCGCGTCCACTTCCGTGGATGACAGCGTGTTCGACCAGGACGGCATGTAGGAACCGCCATTGATGATCACGTTGCGCAGTTCCTTGTTGCTGAGCTTGTCCATGCGCGCCGCGTCGCTGTGATCCGCGGGTTTCAGCGGCAGCAAGTCAGCCTTGATGCCGTCACCACGCCCCGTATCACCATGGCACACGACACAATAATCCTGGTAGATGGTACGACCCACCCCCGGATCACCTTCGAGGCGGTGCCGTGACTGTTGCAGGAAACGTACGTAAGCGAGCACCGCCGCCATGTCCGTGTCACCAATCAGCTTGCCCCACCTGGGCATGGCGCGCGCCGGCCGGTGATCGTCCGCACCCGCAATGATATCGAGCAGCTCCTGATCGTTGCGTAACCGGGTACGCTCGGCAGTAAGGTCGGCCGGACGCACGTCCATGCGCTTGGTGAGCGGGCCGTCGCCCTTGCCTTCCGCACCATGACAGACAAAGCACAAAGACTGAAACAGCTTGCGGCCTTCGAAGGTCTTCATCGGGTCAGCCATGGCCGTGTGGGAACACAGCATTGCCGCCACTACGCCCGCGATGGGCACCAGACGCTTTAACATGCCTTTATCCTCCCCGGCGCGGATACGCGGACTGCTCGCCTGCACGCGCGCTTGTTCGTAATGCTCGTTCATTCCAACCCCGAAATGTATTGCGCCACTGCATCGATCTCCTCGTCGGTCATACGTGCCGTGGTGATGCGCATCATCTTCGCGGCATCGTTGTTGCGCACTCCGCTCTTGAAGTCGCGCAACTGCTTGGCCAAATAGTCGGCGTGTTGACCGCGCAGGTAGGGATAGCCGGCCTGAGGCATGCCGTCGCCGCGGGCACCATGGCAGCCGGCGCAGGCCGGCACGGATGAGCCTTGTCCACCCCAGAAGAGTTTCTCGCCCTTGGCAACGATCTCGGGCGGTGCAGCGGGAAGATCCAGGGTGCGCTTCTGCGCCGAGTAGTAGGCGGCGATGTCGCGGATGTCCTCATCGGTGAGGGCGGTGGCCATGGGCGCCATGACCGGATCCTGGCGTTCACCCGCCCGGAATGCCTTCAGTTGCCGGGCGATGTAACCGGCATCCAGTTCGGCGAGCTTGGGAAACATGGGCACCAGGCTGTTGCCGTCGGCGTTGTGACAGCCCGCGCACAGTGCGGATTTTTCCTGACCTGCCTTGTAGAACTCGGACTCGGACTCGGCCTGCGCCATGGTGCAGCAGGCGGCAAGCGTCAGTGCGGTGAAGAGTCGTTTCACGGTAAGTACTCCGTCAAAGAGTGGTGCGACCAGGGTGCTCAGAAGCGGTAACGCACCGTGGCTGCGATCAAGTGGGCGGTGTAATCGGGGCTTTCACGATCCAGCAAAATGAGATCGCTTACACCGGTCACGCCGACGTCATCCACGGCCCAGTCTTTCTCGTCATAGGTTTCCATCATGTAGCGCACGCGCAGGTCCATGTTGCGCGAGACGCTCCAGTCGCCATACAGGCTGACCATGCCCAGGCGGCTCTCGAGATCCGGGTAGGCGCTGCTGGCACCCACCGCAGGGATCACGTCCATCTTGCCCAGGGTCTGCACCACCATGCCCTCGAAGCCCAGCTTCAACCTGCCCGGGACAAGTACATATTCGCCACCCACGCCCAGGGTGAAGGTCTGGTCCTCACGGTCTGCGTTCCAGGCCACGCCCACTTGCGCGTCGAACCCGGATTGATCGTAGGTGCGGTTCTCGAAGCTGTAGAAGGCATAGGTCTGCAGGCGATCGGTGGGAAACCAGGCGATGTCCCATGAGTAGATCATGCGTTGCGATGCCTTGAGCCCCAGCTCCGATTCGGTATAGTCGTCGTCGACCATTTCACTGCGCAGCGTGGTCTGCACCTGCGCAGTCGGCATGTAGCTCACGTGCACGCCGGCACGGGTGCGATCGCGGTCGGCCAGATAGTACTTGCGCATCTCCACGGGCAGCGTCTCACGCTCCCAGTTGGAGCCACGCTGTTCGGCCACCGCGTAGTTGAGCATGACCATGGCCTC
>JBAYQE010000162.1:0-3406 GCA_041677345.1 Thiohalomonadaceae bacterium | reverse complement strand
GTACTCCTGCGTGGGCTTGGCCGCCTCGACGTGTTTCCGGGCGACGATGTGGGTGCGCGCAAGCGTCTCGCCGAATGGCTCAAGGCTGCCGAGCCTCTCGATTATGCCGCTGTGGGCAAGGCCTTACGACGCTGGCACCCCTATGCCGGACTGCTCTACTTCCATCTGTTGCTGAAGGGGCTGGCGGATACGGGTGAGCTGGATGCGGAGTTTGCCTGATTTGGCACTCGACCAACGCGCCAGTAACGAATCCCAGAGTCTTCAAGACCCACGGCTGAGCAGCTTCACCCAAGTTTGAATGCTGCCAAAAAGCGTACGCCGGGTGGGGGCATATACCGGGACCGCGGGACCGCGGCACCGACGCACCAGACACAACCCCGCATTCCAGGTCCGCACTGGGCGCCGGGCGCCCTTTCTTCCTCCCGGAATATCCGTGATAGCCACACCACATCCCCCGGGGTTCCGGGCCCTGGAACCTTGTCGTCCAGACAGTTGACTAATACCGGACTAAAGTCGTACTGTTTGTGCGTCGCAACGCATCGGAGACGGGTATGAACCAGGAAGTGATTATTGAGCGGATGCTCGACTTATCAGCCAAATACTTGGGGCTGAATCGCAGCCGCTGCGGCAAGTGCCGGCCCGTCCTCCGTTCCACACGTGGCGCACCACGCACCGCCGAGCGCAGTGAAGGCGGAAACCTGCTCGCACAGCGTCTGGCCGGTTGAGGTTTGACCATGTTGCGCATCAGCAAGATCACCGATTACGGGACCCTGATACTCACCCACATGGCGAGCCACCCCGACCGTGTGTTCAGCGCGCCGATGCTTGCAGCCGCGCTGGGTATTGGACAACCCACGGCCGCCAAGGTGCTCAAAGCGCTGGCCCGGGACGGCCTGGTGCGCAGCACCCGGGGATTGCGCGGCGGCTATGCGCTTGGCCGGCCGCCTGCGGAGATCTCCGTCGCTGCGATCGTCGACAGCCTCGAGGAACATCCCTTCGGGCTCACTGAATGCAGCGCCAGCAGCGGCGTGTGCGGACTGGAGACCAATTGCCGTATCCGCGCCAACTGGATACGCATCAATGGGGCCGTACGCCACGCCCTTGAGGAAGTGACCCTGGCCGACATGGTGCAACCCCTGCCCTCACCCGTTCGCAGCCCCAAGACGAAGAGCAGGCGGTCTCTCACCTGATACGGGAGCGAAGATGAATACGCGCGCAAGACTCGATGCCTTTCTCGATCGTGACTACGAAGCGGGCTTCGTCACCACGCTCGAGACAGAAACCCTGCCGAAGGGTCTTACCGAAGACACCATTCGGGCAATCTCCAGCCGGAAGCAGGAGCCGGCCTTCTTGCTCGAATGGCGGCTGGAGGCCTTCCGGCGCTGGCTCGCGATGGATCTGCCCAAGTGGGCCCAGTTGAACATCGCTCCAATCGATTTCCAGGATATTGTCTATTACGCTGCACCGAAGCAGAAGAAGGATGCCCCGAAAAGCCTGGACGAGGTCGATCCCGAACTGCTGCGCACCTATGAAAAGCTCGGTGTACCGCTGCATGAAAGGGCCCGCCTCGCCGGCGTGGCGGTGGACGCCGTGTTCGATTCGGTGTCGGTGGCGACCACGTTCCAGAAGCAGCTCGCCGAACACGGGATCATCTTTTGCTCGTTCTCCGAAGCGGTGCAGACGCATCCCCAGCTGGTGCGCCAGTATCTCGGCACGGTGGTCTCGCCCGCTGACAACTTCTATGCCGCGCTCAACGCGGCGGTGTTCTCGGACGGTTCCTTTGTCTACATCCCGAAGGGCGTGCGCTGCCCGATGGAGCTGTCCACCTACTTCCGCATCAATGCACAGCATACCGGCCAGTTCGAACGCACCCTCATCATCGCCGATGAAGGTGCAACGGTAAGCTACCTGGAGGGCTGTACCGCACCCATGCGCGACGAGAACCAGCTCCACGCCGCCGTCGTTGAACTGGTGGCACTGGAGGGCGCACGCATCAAGTACTCGACCGTGCAGAACTGGTATCCGGGCGACAAGGACGGCAAGGGTGGTATCTACAATTTCGTGACCAAACGCGGCGATTGCCGTGGTGCGCGCTCACACATCTCGTGGACCCAGGTGGAGACGGGTTCTGCCATTACCTGGAAATATCCCAGCGTGCTCCTGCGCGGTGACGACTCCGTGGGTGAGTTTTACTCCGTGGCGCTCACCAACCATCGCCAGCAGGCCGACACTGGTACGAAGATGATTCATTTGGGACTCAACACGAGAAGCACCATTCTCTCGAAAGGGATTTCGGCAGGACACGGCAGCAACACCTTCCGTGGCCTGGTGAAGATGACACCCCGTGCCGAAGGCGCCCGCAATTTCACCCAATGCGACTCGCTGCTCATCGGCGGTGAATGTGCTGCCCACACCTTTCCAACTGTGGAGCTGCGCAATCCGACGGCACGGGTGGAACATGAGGCCAGCACTTCGCGCGTAGGCGAGGACCAGCTCTTCTATGCGATGCAGCGCGGCCTTTCTGCGGAGGAAGCGGTATCGATGATCGTTAACGGCTTTTGCCGCGAGGTGTTCAAGGAACTGCCCATGGAGTTCGCGGTGGAGGCCCAGAAGCTACTCGGCGTGAGTCTTGAAGGCGCCGTGGGATAACGGAGATGAACATGCTCGAAATCCAGGATCTGCACGTCTCGGTGGTGGACCGGGAAATCTTGCGCGGTATCAACCTGACCGTGCGGGCCGGTGAGGTCCACGCCATCATGGGCCCGAACGGCTCGGGCAAGAGCACCCTGTCGCAGGTACTGGCGGGACGCGACGGGTACCGGGTCGATGCTGGCAAAATCATCTGGGAGGGAAAAGACCTGCTCGGGATGTCTACCGAAGCGCGTGCGCGCTCGGGTCTGTTCCTCGCATTTCAGTACCCGGTTGAAATCCCGGGCGTTTCGACGGCCTATTTCCTGAAGGCCGCGGTGAATGCGGTACGGCATGAGCGCGGACTGCCCGAGCTCGACGCGATGGACTTCCTGACCCGCGTCAAGAACGAGATGAAAGCGGTCGGCATGAGCGAGGACTTCCTCTACCGTTCGGTGAATGAAGGTTTCTCCGGTGGTGAGAAGAAGCGCAGCGAAGTGTTGCAAATGACCTTGCTGGAGCCACGGCTCGCCATCCTCGACGAGACCGATTCCGGCCTGGACATTGATGCTTTGCGCACTGTCGCCGAGGGTGTCAATCGCCTGCGCTCACCCGAACGTGCATTGATTGTCATCACGCATTACCAGCGCCTGCTCGATTTCATCGTGCCCGACCGCGTCCATGTGCTTGCGAACGGCCGTATCGTCCGCTCGGGCGGACGTGAACTGGCACTGGAGCTGGAAGCAAAAGGTTACGGCTGGATAGAAACAGCCGAACC
>JBAYQE010000161.1:0-3459 GCA_041677345.1 Thiohalomonadaceae bacterium | reverse complement strand
GAACAACCTGGACACCTATCTGGACGTGCGCCAGAACCTCATCTTCCACTGCAGATTTTTCGGCATGCGCAAGCGGGAGTATGCCCCGCGCGTGGAGATGTGGCTCGAGATGCTGGGCATCCGTGACAAGGCAGACGAGGTGGTCCTGAAACTCTCCGGTGGCACCAGGCGCAAGGTCATGCTCGCCAAGACCTTTCTCACCGAGCCCGAACTGCTCATCCTGGACGAACCCACCACCGGGCTCGATCCGGAGGTGCGGGAGTTCGTGTGGAAGCGGATCGCCGCCTTCAGGGACGCGCGGCGCACGGTTTTCATCTCCACCCACTATCTGGAGGAGGCGGAGCGGCTATGCGATCGCGTGGGGATCATCCATCAGGGAACGCTCGCGGCCCTTGGCCGGGTGGACGAACTGACGGTGGCGGATGGCACGGGACACGCGGGGAGGGTGAACATGGGTGAAGTCTTCAGGCGCGTCGTGGGGAGTGCGGCATGAATTTCGTCGCGAGCCTTTTTCTGCGAAACCTTGTCGCCGATGCCAAGTCGATCAAGCTCACAGCAATCCGGCTTGTCCTCCAGCCGGCGATCTATCTCTTCGTCTTCGGGTATGTGGTCGGCGGCATGCTGCCGGCGCAGAACGGGGGCAGCTATGCAGAGGTGATGGCCCCGGGGATCATCGCCATCTCCATACTCACCGGCCCCTTCGTCACGGTCGCCGGCTCGATCCTCTCGGGATACTATTTCCGCACCATGGAAGGGTGGCTCTTGGCCCCGGTCACGCTGCGTACGCTCATGCTGGCGCAGGTCTTTGGCGGCGTCTTCTATGGGCTGGCGAGCGGTACCATCGTGGCGCTGCTTATCTGGCTCATCCTCGGCATCGCGCCGCAGTCGCTGCTGGTCCCTTATGTCATCGGAGCGGCAGGTGCGCTCTTCTTTTCACTGCTCTCCATCGTGATTCTTCTGTTGCCCGAGACCCCGGACAAGGGACAGGAACTCTTTTCCTTTCTGCTCATGCCGATGACTTTTTTCGGGTGCACCTTCTACTCCTACTCTATGCTCGCACCACCCTTCAGCTACATCGCCCTGCTATTGCCGACCACCTACCTGAGCGAAGGGCTTCGAGCCGCCTACAACCCGTCGATCGCCCACATGGACATCACCTACGTCTCCGTGGGATTGGCGGCTACCGCCGCCGCCCTCTTCCCGCTGGCGGATTGGGTCTTTCGCCGCAGGTTTCGCGATTTCCTTTGGTAGCCTCGCGTCCTTGCCCCTTCGTTAAAGTGGCATAACCAGAGTGACACCACGAACAACGACAAGGACGCCTCGACGAACCCTCGCCGTCACTTTTCGACGTTCCTGCTTTCCATGGCAGCCCTCCAAAGCTGGTGCCCTCTCCCTTCGGGCGTAGCATCTTGGAGTGAGGTTGTGTGTGCCGCGTGAGGAACATCCCATTGAGAGCGAGTGAGTGTGGTATGAGCAATCATTTCCCTGCAGGTCACGTTGCCGCGGTAGCGACTACGTGACAGGGAGGTGCCACCACCAAAGCCTTAGAATCAATAGCATGTCACGTAGCTATCGCAACGTGACCTACGAATGGAAGCAGAGTTTCGCTGCTAAATAGCGCATCAGAACCGCCACACCCATTCCCCGCGGATCACTCGGCCCGCGCTTTCGCGAAAGAATCCGCTGACGTAGCGTTCGTCGAAAAGGTTGTCGACGGCAAGGGTCAACCGGCCATCCCCTAGCGGTTTCACGACCGTCAGATCGACCACGGTATAGTCATCCTGTCGCCAGTCGAAGCCATCCGCGTCGAGCTCAGTGTTGCGCTCGTTCGTGTAGGTGTCGCCCACGTAACGCACCGCTGCGCGCGCATTAAAGGCCGAACCGTTGTAGGCGAGGGCCACATTGGCCTTGTGCGGGGGCATGTAGGGCAACTCGTTCCCCACCAGTGACGGGTCGGCCTCGTGCTGGGTGATCTGGGTGTGGTTGTAGGTGTAGTTGAATGAGAGCTGCCACTTTTTGCCCAGAGGTTGATCCAAATCGAATTCGACACCCTTCGCTTCGGCGGTGCCGATGTTGTTCCATTGGCGCTTCACGGGATCACCATAATCGATGATCAGTACGCCGAGCTTGTTTTCCCATTGGGTGTAGAAGAGGCTGACGCCCAGCCGTGCGCCGGCCAGGTTTTGTTGCAGCCCCAGGTCCCAGGTCCATGAGCGCTCCGGTTCCAGGCCGGGATTGGCGAGGAACTGCGCCCCGTCGCCCAAATCTTCGTAGTAGAGCTGTTCAGGGTCGGGAGGAACGAAACCCGTACCCACGTTGGTGCTCAGCAGGGTGTGTGCATCGGCTTGCCAGCGCAGTCCGAGGCGCGGATTGAAGGCCTCTTTGGTGATGGGGTCGCCGTGAATCGGCGCCATCAGCAGGGCGTCGAAGATGGTCGTGTCGTAATAGTAAAAACGGTCGTAGCGCCCCCCCAACTCCATTTGCAGATTGTCGGCGAGCTTCCCCTGATAATGGAACAACGCGGCAGTGTTGGACGTCTTCGATTCCAGTGCGAATTCGGCTTCGCCTGTGGCGAAGTCCTTGATGCTGTGGGCGATGTCCATGTACTTGGCGGTGACGGCGAAATCGAGAGCACCTCCCTCGAATTTGCGTGCCATGGCGACTTCTGCTTCCCAAGATGCATTGTCGCTGAAGATGTGGCGATCGGCCGCGAGTCCTGCGGCATCGATTCCCGTGCCACGATCACGAAGGGCATCATCATCGACCTCTTCATATCCGAGGGAGAGCCGATAGTCACAGGCGCGCACGTTCTTGATGTTGGAGGTGAGGCGGACAGTGGTATTCGCCTGCTCCCACCACCAGTTGGGACGCCCATAGTTGTCTTTCATCCATGAGTGGTTGATGTTGAAATCAGTTTCGAGATCACTGCCGTGAAAACCGATCTTGAGATCGAGGTTGTATGATCGGCCGTCCTCGTCTTCCACAGTGATCTGTCCCGGAAACGGAGCGTCCGGAACCGCCCGGTGGCCACGGTTGTCCCGGTATTCGCCAAGTGCGCCGAAGCTCATGGCGCCATCGCTGCGTGTGCCCGAAAAACGGGTGGTGATGCTGCCATTGCTTTTCATTGCCTGCATCAGCTCTATTTCGGTGCGCGCGAAATGTTTCCTGGTAGTTACCAGGATGGCGCCTCCCATGGCGCCGGCACCATAGCGCGCCGAGGCGGCGCCGCGAAGAATTGCGATTTGGTCGATGAGTTGCGGCTTGATCCGGGTGAGTTCGTCCGCTGAGGACGCGAAACCATCCACGAAGACGGCGATGCCCTGCACGCCCCGCATAGTCAAGGTGCCGGAGGAATAGTCGAGGCCGACCCTCGCCCGTAGCAGGGTCAGTACGTCAGGGGGATGTTCACGGGCGATCTCTTCGGGGGTGATGATGCTGATGCTTGTGTCAGCTGCGTCG
>JBAYQE010000160.1:0-3500 GCA_041677345.1 Thiohalomonadaceae bacterium | reverse complement strand
CGCCCCGAGCGTTTCCTGATCTTCTGCGACGATCTTTCCTTCGAGGCCGACGAGCCCGCCTACAAGGCGCTCAAGGTGGTGCTGGACGGTTCGGTGACGGCACCGCCCGAGAACGTGCTCATTTACGCCACATCCAACCGCCGCCACCTCATGCCCGAGTACATGGAGGAAAACCGGCTGGCGCGGGTGGTCGAGGGGGAATTGCACCCAGGCGAGGCCATCGAGGAGAAGGTTTCCCTGTCGGATCGCTTCGGCCTGTGGCTTTCCTTCCATCCCTTCGAGCAGGAAGCCTACCTCGCCATCGTGCGTCACTGGCTCGCCCACTTCGGCGTGGCGGACACGAACGACGAGGCCCTGCGCCTCGAAGCCCTGCGCTGGGCTCAGACCCGCGGCACCCGCAGCGGCCGCACCGCCTGGCAATTCGCGCGCGACTTCGCAGGGAGGAAGGGCGAAGAAAAAACTTGAACCACGGGGGAAGAAGATTCGTTGAGAAAGGTTAGCTTTGTGGGAGCGAGCTTCTGCTCGCGACGCCCGGCGGAATCGCGAGCAGAAGCTCGCTCCCACAAGATCCCCCAGGGGCCCTGTCTTTCCCCGTGTTCCCCGTGTCCCCCGTGGTTGATGCTTTCCTCCAGCGGATTGACCACCGCCCGGCAAAAGGGCTAAAACGGTTCGCTCAACTGCTTACACGAGGTGCGCCGTGGCCGATACCAAGATTCTTCTCGACGAATCCGAGATTCCTACCCACTGGTACAATGTCGTCGCCGATATGCCGAACAAGCCGGCACCCGTACTCGGTCCCGACGGCAAGCCCATCGGCCCGGATGCGCTGGCGGCGATCTTTCCCATGGCGCTCATCGAGCAGGAAGTCAGTGCGGAACGTTGGATCCCCATCCCCGATCCCATACGCGAGATCTACCGGTTGTGGCGCCCCGCACCACTGTTCCGCGCCCACCGCCTGGAGCAGGCACTCGGTACGCCGGCGCGCATTTACTACAAATACGAAGGCGTCTCCCCCGCCGGTTCACACAAGGTGAATACCTCGGTGCCGCAGGCCTGGTACAACCAGCAGGCAGGCATCAAGCGCCTCACCACGGAGACCGGCGCGGGCCAGTGGGGCTCGTCCATTGCCTTCGCGGGCCAGATGTTCGGGCTCGATGTGCGGGTCTACATGGTGAAGGTCAGCTACGACCAGAAGCCGTTCCGCCGTTCCATGATCCAGACCTGGGGGGGTGAGGTTTTCGCCAGCCCCACCGACCTTACCGAATCGGGCCGCAAGATCCTCGCCCAGGACCCGAATTCGCCCGGCTCGCTGGGTATCGCCATTTCCGAGGCGGTGGAAGAGGCCGCTTCGCGCACGGACACCAACTACACGCTGGGTTCGGTGCTCAACCACGTATTGCTGCACCAGACCGTCATTGGCCAGGAAGCCAAGAAACAGTTCGAGAAGGTCGGCGATTACCCGGACATGATCTTCGCCCCATGCGGCGGCGGCTCCAATTTTGGCGGTGTGGCGTTCCCGTTTTTCGCCGACAAGGCGGCCGGCAAGGAGGTGCGCCTCATCGGCGTCGAACCCAGCTCGTGCCCGACCCTCACCCGCGGCCACTATGCCTACGATTTTGGCGACAGCGCCGGACTCACTCCTCTGATGAAGATGTACACCCTGGGTCACGACTTCGTGCCGCCGGGAATTCACGCAGGAGGCTTGCGCTATCACGGCGAATCTCCGCTGGTGTCGCAGCTCTACCACGAAAAACTCATCGAAGCCGTGGCGGTACCGCAGCTGGCGACCTTCGAGGCGGGTGTAACCTTCGCACGTACCGAAGGCATCATTCCGGCCCCCGAATCCAACCATGCCATCGCCGCCTGCGTGGCCGAGGCGCGGCGCTGCAAGGAAACCGGTGAGGCCAAGACGCTGTTCTTCAATCTCTCCGGTCACGGCCATTTCGATATGGCCTCCTACGATCGCTACTTCGCAGGTGAACTGGAGGACTACGTGTACCCCGCCGAGGCCATCGACGCCGCGTTGCACCACCTGCCCAAGGTTGGCTGATACCATCGACGGCCGGGGCGCCGCTCCCCGGCCGCTTTACGTGCCGTTGCACCGGCCGCTAAGCTTTTCTCGCAAGAACACCAACCAACAGGGATAGCCATGGCCCGCGAAGCCCTTCCGGCACACGCGCTCTACACCCCTTGCGATCCACAGCAGTTCAGCTTCGAAACCACCGCCGAAGTGGAGGAGCTCACCCGCATCATCGGTCAGACCCGGGCCCAGCAGGCGGTGGACTTCGGCGTAGACATCCAGCGCGAGGGCTACAACCTGTATGCCATGGGCCCGTCCGGCACGGGCAAGCATGCCATGGTGCGCGATGCCCTCGAGAGCCGCTCGGCCTCGCGGACGACACCGCCCGATTGGGTCTATGTCAATAATTTTGAGCAGAGCCATCGCCCGCAAGCGCTGCAATTGCCGCCCGGCCGCGCCAATGTGCTTGCACGCGACATGGCACACCTCATCGAAGACCTGTCTACGGCCATCCCCGCTGCGTTCGAGAGCGACGAATACCGCGCCAGTGCTCAGGCCATCGACGAGGAATACCGCGAGCGCCAGAGCAAGGCCTTCGACGATTTGGCCACCGAGGCGGCAAGCCGGCACGTGAAGCTGTTCCGCACGCCGTCAGGGTTTGCCTTCGCACCCATGGACGACGGCAAGGTGCTGGGTCCGGAAGATTTCGAGCAACTGCCCAAGCCCGAGCAGGAACGCATCGAGCGGGTGGTGGCCGAGCTGCAGGCGCAGCTGCAGAACGTCATTCAACAGATTCCGCAATGGCGCAAGGACAGCCGCGAGAAGCTCAAGCAGCTCAACCACGACGTCACCATGGCAGCGGTGGGCCATTTCATCGATGACCTGAAGGAGTGCTACAAGGAACTGCCGGAGGTGATCGGCTACCTCGACGCCGTGGCTGCCGACGTGGTCGAACACGTGGACGATTTCCGCCGCGAAGATGGCGCCGAAAACCCCATGGGCGGTCCTGCACCCAAGCCCACGGAACTCCACCGCTACAAGGTCAATGTGCTGGTGGACAACGGCGCCACCAAGGGTGCACCCGTGGTTTACCTGGACCATCCCACCTATCAGGATCTGGTCGGCCGCGCCGAGCACCTGGCGCAATTCGGCACCCTGGTCACGGATTTCACCCTGCTCAAACCAGGTGCGCTGCACCGCGCCAACGGCGGCTACCTGATGCTCGACGCGCACAAGCTGCTGCTGCATCCCTTCGCCTGGGAGGGACTCAAGCGTGCGCTCTATTCCAACAAGATCACCATTGAATCCCTGGAGAAGATGCTGTCGCTGGTAAGCACGGTATCGCTTGAGCCCGCGCCCATTCCATTGGACATCAAGGTGGTGCTGCTGGGCGATCGGCTCCTGTATTACCTGCTCTACGAATACGATCCGGACTTCAGCGAACTGTTCAAGGTGCAAGCGGATTTCGAAAACCGTATCG
>JBAYQE010000159.1:0-3580 GCA_041677345.1 Thiohalomonadaceae bacterium | reverse complement strand
GTGGAACGCAGCAAGGAGGACTGGCACGGAGCGCGCTGGCGCGCGGCATTTGGCCGGGGTTTTCACCCCAGGTTGCAGGGAGCAATCAATAAGGGGCTGACAACCCCCAAGCATCCGGCGATGGCGGTGCCGGGATCCGACCTCCCGCTATCCCGACCTGCCACGGCAGGTGCCGGAGCGAAAAACCTGCGTGGTAGCCAAAGAATGGGGAGCGAAGGAGCGACCAAGGGGAGTGGTCGTTCTGAAAAGCCTTAAGAGACAACCACCTAGGCGGTTGAATGGCGGAGGGGAAGGGATTCGAACCCTTGTGGGGCGGTAAAGCCCCAACTCGATTTCGAGTCGAGCCCGTTATGACCGCTTCGGTACCCCTCCGAGCAAGCCGCCTAGCATACAGAGCTACAACAGACGGGGCAAGTATGCAAATCGATTTTTAACCAAAAATGATGCTACAATCACATTTCAAACGACAGAGCACCCACCCATGTTCAAGCGAACCCGACAAAGGCTCGCGCTGGGATTGATGCTGCTGCCGCTGCTATCGGCCTGTAACCAGGCCAGCACCCAACTGGATCGGGTGCTCGAGCGGGGGGAGCTGCGAATCATCACCCGCTACGCAGCCACCACCTACTTCGATGCTCCCGACGGTCCGCGGGGCATGGAGTACGAACTCGCACGCGGATTTGCCGACGCCCTGGGTGTCCGTCTCGCCGTGGTCACGGAGCCCAACGTGAGCGGTGTACTGGCCGGCCTGCGGCAGGGCAAGGCGGATCTCGCGGCGGCAGGCCTGAGCATCACCGATTCCCTTCAATTCGATTTCCGTTTCACGCCGCCCTACCAGAGCGTCACCCAGCAGCTTGTCTACCGTGCCGGTAATCGCCGCCCGGAGGACATCACCCGCCTGGAGGGCCAACTGGAAGTCGTCAGCGACAGCAGCCACGTGGACCGGTTGCAGCTGCTCAAGCGCGAGTATCCTGAGCTGTCCTGGGTGGAGAACCGTCGCGTGGACAGCGAGGAACTGCTCACACTCGTGTGGGAGGAGATGGTGGACTACGCCATTGCCGATTCCAACGAGGTCACCCTGAATCGCCGCTTCTATCCGGAGCTCCGCGTTGCCTTCGACCTGCCGGAATCGAGCTCCCTGGCCTGGGCGTTCCGCCGCGAACAGGACGATTCGCTCTACCAGGCCGCCGTGCGATATTTCGAGGGCATCCGGGCGGACGGCACCCTCGAGCAGTTGCTTGAGCGCCACTACGGCCACCTGGAGCAATTCGACTTCGTCGGCGCACGCATATTCCAGGCGCATGTGCGCGAACGCCTGCCGGCCTATCTGCCGCTGTTCCGGGAGGTTGCTGCCGCCCACGGACTCGACTGGCGCCTGCTCGCCGCCATGGGCTATCAGGAATCCCACTGGAATCCCAATGCGGTGTCACCCACGGGTGTACGCGGCCTGATGATGCTCACCAATCTCACCGCCCGCGACCTGGGCGTAGCCAAGCGCACCGACCCCGTACAGAGCATCGAAGGCGCCGGCCGCTATCTACGCGGACTCCTTGATCGGGTGCCCGAGCGCATCGCCTACCCCGACCGACTGTGGTTCGCAGTCGCCGCCTACAACGTGGGTTTCGGCCACCTGGAAGACGCCCGTGTCATCACCCAGACGCGTGGAGGCAATCCCGATCGCTGGATGGATGTGAAGGCCAACCTGCCGCTGCTCACCAAGCAGTCGTGGTACAAGCGCACCAAGTACGGCTATGCGCGCGGCAACGAGCCCGTGAAGTACGTAGAGAACATCCGCAGTTATTACGACATCCTGGTGTGGGGCACCGACCCGTCCCGCCTGGCCGCACGCGACGGCCGGAGCGAATGGCGCGCGGCCCTGGCTGGGCCCTTGTAAAGTGGTGGCTGATTCCTCCTGTAGGAGCGGCCACCGGCCGCGATGGCTTGGTGTGACTGCGTTGGTTTCGGCACCCGTTCGCGCCCTGTGCACCCTTCGGGCATAAAGGCGCGCCTGACAAACCGCGGTGACATGGTCCTCCTGCGCGCGGGTGGGCCGTCAGGGGGACGGTGCGGTACGTTCCGGGGGCTGATCGTCTGTCTGGGGGGTGGGTGGATAGGCGTCGCAGGCGGCCAGCAGGAGACTCAGCACCAGCAGCCAGAGCTTGTTCATCACAACCTCCTCGGCCTACCCCCGCCGTGCGCGGAAGAACGTACGCAAGCGTTCGCCGCATTCCTCCCCTAGCACCCCACCTTGAACCTCGGCCCGATGGTTGAGCGCCTCGTGTTGCAGGATGTTGAACACGGTACCCGCCGCGCCGGCGCGCGGGTCGCTGGCCCCGTATACCACCCGGCTCACGCGCGCGTGCACCATGGCCCCGGCGCACATGGGGCAGGGCTCCAAGGTTACGTAAAGTGTAGTGCCCGCAGGCAGGCGGTAATTCGCGATACGCGCCGTAGCCGCACGCAGCGCCTGGATCTCGGCGTGGGCAGTGGCATCGTGCGCGCCGATGGGCCGGTTCCAGCCTTCGCCGATCACCTCGCCCGCGGCGCTCACCAACAGCGCACCCACGGGCACCTCGCCTTCCGCCTCGGCGCACGCCGCCAGCTCCAGCGCGCGGCGCATGTAGTCGTCGTCGGTCACCATGATTTAAGAAAAAGCATTTACCACGGGGGACACGGGGGGGAATCCACCACTGGGCTTACCCATAGCTGTAGGAGCGGCCTCAGGCCGCGATTGCATTCGGATGCTGCGCCATCGCGGCCTGAGGCCGCTCCTACAGAATCGATTTCCCCGTGTCCCCCGTGGTTACGCTTTTCTCTTCCGTCTTACTCCCACTCGATGGTGGCGGGCGGCTTGCTGGAGATGTCGTAAACCACGCGGGAGATGCCCGTGACCTCGTTGATGATGCGGCGGGAGACGCGGTCGAGGAAGTCGTAGGGCAGGTGCGCCCAGCGGGCGGTCATGAAGTCGATGGTTTCCACCGCACGCAGCGCCACCACGTATTCGTAGCGGCGGCCGTCGCCGGTGACGCCCACGGATTTCACGGGCAGGAATACGGTGAAGGCCTGGGAGGTCTTGTCGTACAGGTCGGCTGCACGCAGTTCCTCGATGAAGATGTGGTCGGCGAGACGCAGGATGTCCGCGTACTCCTTCTTCACCTCGCCCAGGATGCGCACGCCCAGGCCCGGGCCCGGGAACGGGTGGCGATAGACCATCTCGTAGGGCAGGCCCAGTTCCACGCCGATCTTGCGCACCTCGTCCTTGAACAGCTCGCGCAGGGGTTCGAGCAGTTCCAGGTTCATGTGCTCGGGCAGGCCGCCCACGTTGTGGTGGGATTTGATCACGTGGGCCTTGCCGCTCTTGGCGCCCGCCGATTCGATGACATCGGGGTAGATGGTGCCCTGGGCCAGCCAACGGGCGTTCTTCAGTTTGCCCGCTTCTTCCTCGAACACCTCCACGAAGACGCGACCGATGATCTTGCGCTTCTGCTCCGGGTCGCTGACGCCGGCCAGCTCCTTGAGGAAGCGCTGCTCCGCGTCCACGCGGATCACGCGCACGCCCATGTGATTGGCGAAGGTGCTC
>JBAYQE010000158.1:0-3595 GCA_041677345.1 Thiohalomonadaceae bacterium | reverse complement strand
TTCTACATGGTCGGCTCCATCGACGAGGCGGTCGAGAAGGCCAAGCGCCTGTAATCGGCGCCAGGGGGTAAGCCATGGCTATGACGATCCACGTGGACATCGTGAGTGCGGAGAAGCAGATCTATTCCGGAACTGCCGAGGCGCTGTTTGCCCCGGCCGTGCTGGGCGAGGTCGGCATCATGCCGCGCCACAGTCCGCTGCTGACCCAGCTCAACCCGGGCGAAGTCCGCGTCGTGAAGCAGGGCGGTGAGGAGGAGTACTACTACGTGTCCGGCGGCATGCTCGAAGTGCAGCCGCATCATGTCACGGTGCTCGCCGATACCGCCATCCGTGCCAAAGACGTGGACGAAGCCGCCGCGCAGCAGGCCAAGGAGCGTGCCGAACAGGCCATCAAGGACCGCAAGGGTGACATGGACTACGCCCGTGCCCAGGCGGAACTCGCCGAGGCCGTCGCGCAGCTCCAGACCATCCGCCGTCTGCGCCAGCGTATGGGCGGTACCCGCCGCTGAGGCGGGAAACAAAGTCGTTCCGAAAGGGGCAGTTGGTTTCCACTGCCCCTTTTTCGTTTCTATCTGGTGCGTTACGTGCTGTTTCGGTGAATCTGCGCCACAAACAGCGACACAGCACACTAGTCTGCCGGGGGGGACGAAGCTATCCTGTTTGCGCCTCGGGGGTACATGGTGTGCCCCGAAACGATCAGAGCTGAATCATGACCGCACGCCTGGAAATCGTCGTGCTCGCTGCGGGCCAGGGAACCCGCATGAAGTCCGACCTGCCAAAGGTCCTCCACCCGCTCGCCGGGCGTCCCTTGCTCGCCCACGTGATCGCCACGGCGCAGGCCCTCGCGCCTGTGCGCACCCATGTGGTTTATGGTCACGGCGGGGAGCGGGTGCTTACTCAGTTTCCTGATGCCCCGGTCACCTGGACGGAACAGGCCGAACGCCTGGGGACCGGCCATGCCGTGATGCAGGCCATGCCCGGGGTCGCGGACGACGCCGTGGTGTTGGTCCTGTACGGTGATGTGCCGCTGGTACCCGCCGCAGTGTTGGAGCCACTGGTAGCCGAGGCTTCGGGCGGCGCCTTGGCCATCCTCACCGTGGACCTGGCGGATCCCAAGGGCTATGGCCGTATCCTGCGCGACGGCCAAGGTACGGTGCTGGGCATCGTCGAAGAGAAGGATGCCAGCCCCGAACAACGTCAGATCCGCGAGGGCAACACCGGAATCCTGGCCGCGCCCGCGGCAAGCCTGCGCGCCTGGCTCGGCGCGTTGAAAAATACCAATGCCCAGGGCGAATACTACCTCACCGACGTGGTCGCCATGGCTGTAGCGGAGGGCCTGCCGGTGCGGGCGCACCGAGCCGCCAACGAGGACGACGTGCTGGGCGTGAATGACAAGCTTCAGCTTGCCCACCTCGAACGCGTCTTCCAGCGCCGTCAGGCCGAGGCCTTGATGCGTGCAGGCGTTACCCTCATGGACCCAACCCGCTTCGACCTGCGCGGGACCGTGGAATGCGGCCGCGACGTGCTCATTGACGTGGGCGTGGTCATGGAGGGCCATGTGAAACTGGGTGATGGCGTGACAGTGGGCGCCAACTGCTACCTGCGCGATGTGGAGCTGGGTCCCGGTACCCAGCTGCGTCCCATGAGTGTGCTCGAGGAGGCTCTGGTCGGGCCTGATTGCCGTATCGGCCCCTTCGCACGCCTGCGTCCGGGTACCGTGCTTGCAGGCCACGCCCACGTGGGCAACTTCGTGGAGCTGAAGAACGCCCAGGTGGGCGAGGGCTCAAAGGTCAATCATTTGAGCTATGTCGGTGACACCGTCATGGGACGTGACGTGAACGTGGGCGCGGGCACCATCACCTGCAACTACGACGGCGCCAACAAGCACCGTACCGTCATCGGCCATCGTGTCTTCATCGGTTCCGATACCCAGCTGATTGCACCGGTACAAGTGGGTGACGATGCCACCATCGGAGCCGGCTCCACCGTCACCCGCGATGCGCCCGCCGGCGAGCTCACCCTGAGCCGTACCCCGCAAAAGAGCATCGCCGGCTGGAAGCGGCCGGTGAAGCAACCGAAGACGGCAGGTTGAGCTAAGGGCAAGCCGAAACACGGAGGGCGCGGAGGCGCGGAGGACGCAGAGGAAAAGCCATCACCTGGTCCTTCAACAAGGTGTAGCGAGTCCGGAACCATGCAGAAATTTTGTTATTCTCCGCGTCCTGCGCGCCTTTGCGTACTCCGCGTTCATACCCTCACAAGAACGACACTGCTGAACAACTGAGAACCTGGACATGTGTGGAATCGTCGGCGCCGTGGCGCAAAGGGACGTGGTGCCCATCCTGGTCGAGGGCCTGCGCCGTCTCGAATATCGCGGCTATGACTCTGCCGGCGTAGCCGTCCTGAACGGTGACGGCCGTCTGGACCGCCGCCGCACGGTGGGCAAGGTGAAGCTTCTCTCCGAGGCCATCGAGCTACAGCCCCTCACCGGCCGGCGCGGTATCGCCCACACCCGTTGGGCTACCCACGGTGGCGTATCCGAACGTAACGCCCATCCGCACTTTTCCGAAGAGGGCATCGCCCTCGTCCACAACGGCATCATCGAAAACCACGAGGCCCTGCGCGCCGAGCTCAAGGCTGCGGGTTACGCGTTTCATTCCGACACCGACTCGGAGGTGATCGCTCACCTCATTCACGAACGCATCAAGGCAGGCGACGACCTGCTGAAGGCCGTGCAGCAGATCGTGCAACGCCTGCACGGCGCCTACGCCATCGTGGTCATGTGCCGGTCCGAACCGGAGCGTCTCATCGTCGCACGCCAGGGCTGCCCGGTGGTGGTGGGCGAGGGCGAGGGCGAGTCGTACGTCGCCTCCGACGTGCAGGCCCTGCTGCCCGTCACCCGCGCCTTCCGCTTCCTGGAAGAGGGCGATGTGGCGGAACTGTGCGCCGGCGCCATCACCATCTTCGACAGCAGCGGCCACCGTGTGGAGCGCGCCCTGCACGAATCCGAGCTCTCCGCCGACGACGTGGAACTGGGCCAGTACGCCCACTACATGCAGAAGGAGATCTACGAGCAGCCGCGCGCCGTCGCCGATACCCTGGTCGAGCGTTTTGCCGGTGGCCGCGCCCTCGACGCCGTGCTCGGCCCCAAGGCCGCCGAGCTGCTGCCCCAGATCCGTGCCGTACATATCGTTGCCTGCGGCACCAGTTGGCACGCGGGCATGGTGGCG
Organism: Thiohalomonadaceae bacterium; assembly: GCA_041677345.1. Taxonomy (GTDB): domain Bacteria; phylum Pseudomonadota; class Gammaproteobacteria; order Thiohalomonadales; family Thiohalomonadaceae; genus JALOAT01. Next base: position 368 of record JBAYQE010000158.1, on the reverse strand, counting down.
CGCTATTACATGGAGCAATACGCCCGGCTCCCCACCACTGTGGAGATTGCCTCGGAGTACCGCTATCGCCAGCCGGTGGTGCCGGCCGGCACGCTGTTCATCGCCATCTCCCAGTCCGGCGAGACCGCCGACACCTTGGCCGCGCTGCGCGAGGCCAAGCGCCTGGGTTATCTCGCGACCCTGGCCATCTGCAACGTGCCGGCATCATCGCTGGTGCGCGAGGCTGACCTCACGCTGATGACCCGCGCCGGCCCCGAGATCGGTGTGGCTTCCACCAAGGCCTTCACCACCCAGCTCACTGCGCTCGGCCTGCTCGGCCTCATCCTCGCCCGCCACAACGGCATGGATGCGGAGCGCGAGGCCGACCT
>JBAYQE010000157.1:0-3601 GCA_041677345.1 Thiohalomonadaceae bacterium | reverse complement strand
TTGTGATCAACGATGTCGTAGCCGTGCGGGCTGCCGCTACGCGCCCGGAGGTAGGGTGAGGCATAGCAATGGCTCACGCCCAGTTCGCGCAAATAGGGGATCAACGCCGCCGCATCATCAAACGTGAATTGGCGGGAAAACTGCAGGCGATAGGTGGCGAGTGGGATGCGTCCGTAGGCCATGGTGACGTCATCCGAAAACCGACATGCCGTTCACCTGCACGTCCGCCTCCGCGGGTGCACACAGAAAGCCGATCACCGACCACGGCATGAGCGTTCCATTGTCACCGCATGCATCACTGCTGGCATAAAGTGGATCGGCATCGGGCAGCATCACGTCGGCCACCGGTTCCTCACCCAGATTCGCTGCGAGCAGCAACACCGTGCCATCGGTCAGCAGCCAGCGCGCAGCGATGGCCCGCTCCCCGAACTGTACACAGCGGGCCTCCCTGCCTGTCACACCGGCCAGCTTGGGCGTGATCCGCCGCCGCGCCAAAAGCAGCGCACGATGCAGGTCCAACCAGCCCCTGCCCTTCGGTGTGTGGCGATTCTCCCAATCCAGCTTCGCCAGCAGGAAGGTGCCCTCGACACCGGGGTCGGGAATGCGTTCGCGCCGGTTTGGTTCCGTAAACCCGGCGAAGTGTGCGAATTCCGCGCGTCGACCTTCACGTACCTTGGGCGCGAGATCCGGTCCGAAATCGCAGAAGAACAGGAAGGGACGATGGCTACCCCACTCCTGCCCCATGAAGAAGAGCGGGATATGCGGCGTCAACAGCCAAAGCGCCGTGGCGGCACGCAATGCCACGGGCGAGGCGAGCGCAGTGAGGCGTTCGCCGCAGGCGCGGTTGCCGATCTGGTCATGGTTTTGCAGGAAACCCACGAAGGCGCTCACGGGCAAGTGTGCGCTGGCCTCGCCGCGAGGAGAATTGCGATATCGCGAGAATTCCCCCTGGAAAGCGAAACCCTCGCCCAGCGTGCGCGTGAGCCGTTCCAAAGGCGTATCGAAGTCCGTGTAATAGCCGTCCTCCTCACCGGTCAGCAGCACATGCATGGCATGATGGAAGTCATCATTCCATTGGGCGCGATAGTGGCGCGCCCCCTCACCGCGTTCCAGATAACGCGCCGTATTACGGTCGTTCTCCAGTACCAGATGCACCTTCCGGTTACCACAGGCCGCCATGACCCGCTGCCCCAATTCCTCCACGATATCCGGACGGGAGTCGTCGGCAATGGCATGCACTGCGTCGAGACGCAGACCGTCGAGGTGGTATTCCTCCAGCCAGTACAGGGCATTGTGTACGAAAAAGTCACGCACGGTGCGGCTCTGGTCACCGTCAAAGTTGATGGCGGCTCCCCAGGGGGTCTTGTGCCGTTCGGTGAAGAAGGCGGGTGCATACAGGTGCAGGTAATTGCCCTCCGGGCCAAAGTGGTTGTAGACCACATCGAGGAACACCATGAGCCCACGGGCGTGGGCCGCTGCAACCAGCCTCTTGAATTCATCCGGCGTGCCGTAGCACCGGTCGGGCGCAAACGGCAGCACGCCGTCGTAGCCCCAGTTGCGCGCGCCGGGAAAGTCCGCCACAGGCATGAGTTCAATGGCCGTGATGCCCAGCGCCGCGAGTTCGTCCAGGCGCGGTTCGATGGCAGCGAAGGAGCCTTCCTCGGTGAATGTCCCCACGTGGAGTTCGTAGAACACGGCCTCTTCCCAGTGCCGACCTTCCCAATCGCCGTCATCCCATAGATAGGCACGCGGGTCCACCAGCACGCTGGCCCCGTGCACGTCCTCGGCCTGCATGCGCGAGGCGGGGTCGGGGACGATGTGCTTGCCATCGATGCGGTAGCCATAGGTCATGCCCGCGCGAGCGGGTACTTCGGCTTCGAACCACCCAGTGCGTGCGCGCATGGGTATACCGTCGCCGCCATCCAGCAGGAGATCCACACGTGTTGCTCCCGGTGCCCACAGCCGGAAACGCCAGCGCCCATCGCTCGCTGGTGCGGCACCGAAGGGCATTTCATGGCCACGCCGCGTCATTTTCCGCCTCCTTCTCACCGGGATTGCGGCGTGAATGCGCCAGCAGTACCAGTGAGCGGCCCTGCAACGGATAGGGTTCTGCGGAGTAGAAATAGCGCTCGTCATCACGCTGGCCGGTGTCGTATGAGGTATCCACCATCACCCGCCAGCGTGCACGGATCGCCCCCATGGGGATCTTGAACGGGATAGGCTCGTAATGCGCATTGATGAGCAACAGCAGGTCGATGTCTTGTACGCGCTGGCCCCGTTCGTCATATTCCTCGAGGGCATCACCGGCCAGATAGGTACCGAGACAACGGGCGAAGCTCTGGTTCCATTCCTCGTCTGTCATCTCCTGTCCGTCCGGGCGTAGCCAGGTGATGTCCTTGATGTGGCTGCCCTTGATGGCGCGCCCCTGATAAAAATGGCGACGCCGCAGAGCGGGATGCTGCTTGCGGATGCGGATGAGATTGCGCACGAAACGCAGTTGCTCGCGGTCTTCGGTGGTGACGCTCCAGTTGATCCAGCTAATCTCGTTGTCCTGGCAATAGGCATTGTTGTTGCCACCCTGCGTGCGGCCGATCTCGTCACCGGCGACCAGCATGGGAATGCCTTGTGAAAACAGCAGGCTGGCAAGGAAATTACGCCGCTGACGCGCACGCAGTGCATTCACGTGGCGGTTGATGGTGGGACCCTCGACGCCACAGTTCCAGCTGCGGTTGTGGCTTTCACCATCGGCGTTGCCCTCCAGATTGGCCTCGTTGTGCTTGTCGTTGTAGCTCACCAGATCGTGCAGGGTGAAGCCGTCGTGGGCCGTGACGAAGTTGATGCTGGCGTGGGGGCGGCGACCGCTGCGCTCGTACAGGTCTGACGAGCCGGTGAGACGGTAGGCCAGTTCGCCGATCATACCGCCCTCACCTTTCCAATAGGCGCGTACCGCATCGCGGTACTTGCCGTTCCACTCGGTCCAACCCACGGGAAAGTTGCCTACCTGATAGCCACCCTCGCCCAAATCCCACGGCTCGGCGATCAGCTTTACCTGCGACAACACCGGGTCCTGGTGGATGATGTCGAAGAAGGCGCCCAGGCGGTTCACCTCGTGCAGCTCGCGCGCCAAGGCCGAGGCGAGGTCGAAGCGGAAGCCGTCCACGTGCATCTCAAGCACCCAGTAGCGCAAGGAATCCATGATGAGCTGCAGCACGCGTGGATGGCGCATGTTGAGGGTATTGCCGCAGCCGGTGTAGTCCATGTAATAGCGCGGCTGCTCGTGCACCACGCGGTAATAGGCCACATTGTCGATGCCGCGGAACGAGAGCATGGGTCCGAGGTGGTTGCCCTCGGCGGTGTGGTTGTAGACCACGTCGAGGATCACCTCGATGCCGGCCGAATGAAAGGCCTTCACCATGGTCTTGAACTCGGCAATCTGTCCACTCGCCGAGTAACGCATATCGGGTGCGAAATAGCCGATGGAGTTATAACCCCAGTAGTTCCGCAGCCCCTTTTCCACCAAGTGGCGATCATCGATGAAGGCATGCACGGGCATCAATTCGACCGCAGTGATACCCAGGCGCTTGAGGTATTCGATCACCGG
>JBAYQE010000156.1:0-3637 GCA_041677345.1 Thiohalomonadaceae bacterium | reverse complement strand
GCCAAGTCGCCCCTGCTGCGCGTCAACGGCAAGGGCACCGCCCACCTGGTCACCGAAAAGCTCGACTACCACGTGGATACCTCGGTGGTAGGCACCCTGGAAGGCGCGGGGGGTGCCGAACTGAAGGACCTGAAGGGGCTCACGGTACCCATCCACATCGGCGGCACCTTCACCAAGCCCAAGTTCGACGTGCCCATCGGCAAACTGCTCGAAGAGCGGGCGCGCAGCGCCCTGGAGACGGAGAAGAAGAAAAAGGAACAGGAACTCCAACAGCGGCTCGAACAGGAAAAGAAACGCCTGCAGAAGGACCTGGAAAAGAGTCTCAAAGACATGCTCAAGCTGAAATGAGCTTCGCCGCCCGCCTGCTGCGCTGGTACGACCGCCACGGCCGCAAGGACCTGCCCTGGCAGCGCGCGCGCACGCCCTATGCCGTGTGGGTGTCCGAGGTGATGCTGCAACAGACCCAGGTCGCCACGGTGATCCCCTACTTCGAGCGCTTCATGGCGCGCTTCCCGGACCTGCGGGCCCTCGCCGACGCACCGCTCGACGCCGTGCTCGCCCACTGGAGCGGCCTCGGCTATTACAGCCGCGCACGCAACCTGCACCGCGCCGCGCAGAAGATGCGCGACGAGCACGGCGGCGTGTTCCCCGAGGCCATGGAGGCCGTCACCGCCCTGCCGGGCATCGGCCGCTCCACCGCGGGCGCCATCCTCGCCCAGGCCCTGGGCCGGCGCCACGCCATCCTGGACGGCAACGTGAAACGGGTGCTCGCGCGCCACCGCGCCATCGACGGCTGGCCGGGCCAGAGCGCCGTGGAGCGCCGGCTGTGGGACATCGCCGAGGCGGAGACGCCGCACGCGCGCGTGGCCGACTACACCCAGGCCATCATGGACCTGGGCGCCTCCGTCTGCACCCGTACGCGTCCGCGCTGCACCGCGTGCCCCGTCGCCGACGATTGCGCCGCCCATGCCGCCGGCACCGTCACGCGCTATCCCGCCCCCAAGCCGCGCAAGGTTTTACCGGTGCGGCAGACGCGCATGCTGCTCGTCACCAACACAGACGGCGAGGTATGGCTGGAAAAGCGCCCGCCCAGCGGCATCTGGGGTGGCCTGTGGAGCCTGCCGGAACTGCCCGCGCACACCACGCCCGAAGAGTGGGCGGTCACCTTCGGCGCGCGCCTGCACGCGCTGGCGACATGGTTACCCCTTCGCCATACTTTCAGCCACTTTCATCTGGACATCACGCCGCTGCACCTCGCCGTCGCTGCACCCGCGCGGGTGATGGAACCGGACCGCGGCCTCTGGTATAAACCTGACCTTTCCAATCAACTAGGCCTGCCGGCGCCCGTGGCGCGCCTGCTCCAGGCCCTCGAACAAGAAGGAACCGGACATGACCCGAATGGTGCATTGCGTGAAGCTGGGTAAAGAGGCCGAAGGCCTGGAGCGCCAGCCCTATCCCGGCGAACTCGGCAAGCGCATCTTCGAAAACGTCTCCAAGGAGGCGTGGGGCATGTGGCTGCGCCAGCAGACCATGCTCATCAACGAATACCGCCTCAGCCCCATCAACCCCAAGCACCGCGAGATGCTCGAAGGCGAGATGGAGAAATTCTTCTTCGGCGCCGGCAGCACCCAGCCCGAAGGCTACGTCCCGCCCAAGGCCTGAGCGCGTTACCGGCCGCGGGATGGTCGTTCCCGTAGGAGCGGCCACCGGCCGCGATGGTTTTTGTCCGCCGCCGCGGCAAATCGCGGGCTGAGCCCGCTCCTACAACGAATACATTGGCGTGATGCACCAGCGAACTTGACTTGTCCCGCCGACGCCGCTTAAATAGCGCCTCTTTCCGGCCAGGTAGCTCAGTTGGTAGAGCAGGGGACTGAAAATCCCCGTGTCGACGGTTCGATTCCGCCCCTGGCCACCAATAATCATTCGCCCCCCAAAAAAGCCGCTCAAAGCGGCTTTTTTTCGTCTTATCCCGCGTAACTCCGCCATGCAGACTCGCCCGTCGTCTTGACGGCGTTGTGGTCAAATCGCTGTGCCTTTGGCACCATCAGGTCGTATAAAGCAAACGGCCTCGAGGCCACCTGGGCGTAGTCGCTCAAGGGCACCATCTGTCCCCCTTTGCGAAGAACTCAATGGACCAGGCTACTCACAACAAGCTCGTCTCCTCCATCTGGGGCATCGCCGATGATGTGCTCCGCGACCCGCGCCATGGTGGTGACCAATGGCATCGAGCGCGCCATTCAATACTTCCATGCATTCACGGCGTATCTCACCGAGCGCAAGAGCCCGTATCGGGCCATCGTCGCCTTCTCCGGAGAGCACGAATACCAGGGCGAGAAGGTAACCGAGGCGTCGCTCAACGGTTTTCCGAGTAGCGAGATCGCCGAGAAGATCCAGAACGACCCCTACCGCTTCCTGATCTGCGCCGACAAGTTCCAGACCGGCTACGACGAGCCGCTGCTGCACACCATGTACGTGGACAAGCCGCTCGCCGGCATCAAGGCGGTGCAGACCCTCTCGCGGCTCAACCGCGCCCATCCGCAGAAGCACGACTGCTTCGTGCTCGACTTCCAGAACAACGCCGAGGCGATCACCTTCGCCTTCCAGGACTACTTCCGCACTACCCTCCTGGCGGAGGAGACCGACCCCAACAAGCTGCACGACCTGAAGCGCGACCTCGACGGCGCACATGTCTATGCCGCCGCGCAGACGCAACAGATAGTGGAGCGGTTTCTCGGCGGCGCGGACCGCGATCAGCTCGACCCGATTCTCGATGCCTGTGTGGTGCATTACTGCGAGGACCTCGACGAGGACGGGCAGGTCGCCTTCAAGAGCAAGGCCAAGGTCTTCTGCCGCACCTATGGTTTTCTCTCGTCCATCCTCCCCTACAACAACGCCGAATGGGAAAAGCTTTCCATTTTCCTCAACCTGCTCATTCCCAAGCTGCCCGCGCCCAAGGAAGAAGACCTCGCCAAAGGGATCCTGGAAACCATCGACATGGACAGCTACCGGGTCGAGAAGAAGGCCGTGCAGAAGATCGTGCTCAAGGACGAGGACAGAGAAATTTCGCCGCTGCCGACGGAAGCCGCAGGACACAAGCCGGAGCCCGAGCTGGACCGGCTTTCCAACATCATCAAGAACTTCAACGAACAGTTCGGCACGCTGTTCGAGGACAGCGACCGCGTCGTCCGCCGCATCCGCGACGACATCGCCCCCAAGGTGGCGGCGGATTCGGCCTACCAAAACGCCCGCGAAAACACCCCGCACACCGCGCGCATGGCCCACGACCAGGCCCTGAGCCGAATGATGCAGACGCTGCTCAAGGACGACACCCAGGTCTACAAGCAGTTCGTGGAAAACGAGGCCTTCCGGCGCTCGATCAGTGACATGGTGTTCGCGCTCACGAACCAAGTGCAGAGGACGCCACCACACCCGTAACACGGGCCGGGGGGCGTGCGGACAGGTTGCCTTTACGCCGCACTCGTTCCGCTTCGGGATTGGCCCTGCCTCGCCGCGAACTGCTAAATGTTGCCGAATTAGCAGTTCGTTGGCACTTCGGGCCAACGCCTTGAGTCTGGCCGTGGTAGGTCCGAGATCATGAGCTTGATGGGGCGCCTGGTTACGCTCGGTCGGGGTCCGG
>JBAYQE010000155.1:0-3669 GCA_041677345.1 Thiohalomonadaceae bacterium | reverse complement strand
CTCGGGCCTGACGGCCCTCGCCCTTCGGGCGCCTGCGGCGTCCCGTTTCGCCAATGCGAAACGGTCGATTCCCATCACCCGCTCCATCCAGCTTCATCTCCCTCTGAAAGCGCAAACGTGGGTCGACTCGGGCCTTCGCCCTTCGGGGTGGGGTTCAGAATCCGTAGGTCACGTTGCGAAGCTACGTGACATCTTCGTGCCCTGCTCGTCACGTAGACGCTGCGCACCAACGTGACCCATGACGTGTCATTGCCGGCAGAAGCGGCACCAGACCGTGAGGTGAGACGCACCGGAAACACCTTCATCTTCTTCATGGCCTCCGTGGTTGAGCACAATCACGTCAAACATCCACGCCGATCACGGTCTTCAACAACCAGCCGATGCCGAAGGAAATCACGGCCACACCCACGGAAATCGCGGCCATCTTGCCGAAGCGGGGAGCAAAGGCCACCTCCTTGGCGACGGCGATGTAGAACGTGTAGGCGGCGATGATGAGCACCGACAGCGCCAGCATCACCCCCAAAGCCACAAAAACGCTGTCAGCGATGAAATAGGGCGACACCAGCACCAGCACTGTCACCAAGTAGGCCGCACCCGTATAGACGGCAGACTTGAGTGGCTCGGTTTCGCCCCCGTCCTCCTCCTGCGCCGAGAGGTAACCGGAGCTGGCCATGGAAAGGGAAGCGGCAATGCCCATGATGAGTCCGGTCACCGCGATAAGCGAACTGTTGGCGAACGCGAGGGTAAGGCCGGCCAGTGTACCCGTCAGTTCCACCAAGGCGTCGTTGAGCCCCAATACGATGGCGCCCGCGTAGCTGAGGCGCTCATCCTTGAGTAGGGTCACCAGCGCCTTCTCATGCCGTTTCTCATCCTCCCCGATGGCGGTGACCTGGGGATATTGCGTGACCACCTCCCGATAGAAGGCCTGGGCGCGGTCCTCGCCGCCTTCCATGAGTTTGAGCGCAAACGACAAACCGAAGATACGTGCCAGCGCCACGTATAACCGGATCTTCCAGCCCTGTGGCGCCACGTCGCGGCCGGTGATGGAACGCCATACCTCGTAGTGCCGGTATTCGTCGCGCGCCACCGTCTCCAGGATCTCACGGTTGCGCGGGTCGCTGCTGAGTGCGGCAAGGCGCCGGTAGATGTGGTGTTCGGTGTGCTCGGCACGCTGCATGCGCAGGATGCGTGCGTGGCGTCCCATGGGCCTCTCCTTCTCATTCTTTTGCCAAAGGGTAACGGTTTTGCCGCCGCCTGTGTGCCCGGCCGCGCCGTCGTTCAGGTCCGCTTAAGCCCGGCGATTTACCCTCGATCACGTTACAACCGAAAGAGTTCTTCCCCATGGGCATCGGAGGTACGGGCTGAATCCATGACGCGGGCGGCACCGGGACGCTGGTGCAACCGTACCGTGCGACCATGTACACCCGTTTCATGCCACCGCAGTGCAAGCACCCAGCGCCCTTCAGCTTCACTTAAGCGCCTCCCGCTAGTCTCACACCAACCCCAACCGGAGCAACCCGATGACCGACGATGAAAAAGTCTGGGACCTGTTCGTACGCGCCTTCCACTGGACGCTGGTCGCGGCCTTCGCCACGGCTTACCTCTCCGGGGACGATCTGGAACTCGTCCACGTCTATGCGGGTTACACCGTGCTTGCCCTGGTGCTGAGCCGCATCATCTGGGGATTCGTGGGCACGCGGCATGCGCGTTTCGCGGATTTCGTCCCCAGCTTCACGACGCTGCGCAATTACCTGGCCGCCATGCTGCGCGGCAATCCACCGCACTACGTGGGCCACAACCCGGCGGGTGGCGCCATGATCATCGCCCTGCTCGTCGGCCTGCTGCTGACCACCCTCACCGGCCTCGTCACCTACGGTGGCGAAGGCGAGGGACCGCTCGCAGGATGGGCGTCGCAGCTGGACACAAGCGCCAGACACGCCGTGGAGGACGTCCATGAATTCTTCGCCAATCTGACCCTGTTGCTGGTGGGCGTGCACGTGGCCGGCGTCATCGTCGGCAGCATGCTGCACCGCGAGAACCTGGTCCGTGCCATGTTCACTGGCCGCAAACGCGTCCATTGAGGAGGTATCCATGAAACGCATCCTGTTGATCACCGCCGTGTTTCTCGGCGGCCCTGTGGCTGTGGCAAGCACGGCAGTGGATGAACTCATGAACGAGTTCCGGGCCGGCAGCGCCGTCGCGTTCAGCGCCGAGCGCGGGCGGGAGCTCTGGAACGCCACGACCGACCACAACGGCGAGGCACGCAGCTGCACCAGCTGTCATACCAGCGACTTGCGCAAGCCCGGCAAACACGCCTCCACCGGCAAGCCCATAGGCGCGCTCGCGCCGTCTGTGAACCCCACCCGCCTCACCCAGAGATCGGAGATCGAGAAATGGTTTGGTCGTAACTGCAAGTGGACCTACGGCCGTGTCTGTACAGCCGAGGAGAAGGGCCATTTCCTGGCCTATATGCGTAATCAGTGAGGAAACATGTCATGAGCAAACTGTTGATGGTACTGGCCATCGCCGGCACCCTGCTGGGCGCGGGTGCGATGGTCTACGGTGATGCAGCCGCCAAGGGCGACGATAATCATGGCAAGCGCGGGCATGACTTCATGCCGGTCATGAATGCCGACTATCAAAATGAATGTGGCACCTGCCATATGGCCTATCCGCCCGGTCTGCTGCCGGCACGTTCGTGGGAAAGGATCATGGGCGGCCTGGAAGACCATTTTGGCGACAACGCCCAACTGGATCCCGTGACACATGAGGCCATCACCCGTTATCTTGTGGGGCACGCTGCGGAACACGACGGCTCGCGTCGCGCAGCGAAGTTCCTGCGCAGCATTCCCGCGACCGGCACCCCGCTGCGTGTTACGGAGACCCGTTACTTCGTGAAAAAGCACGACGAGATCCCCGAGCACATGGTTGCCGGTAACCCCGAGGTGAAGAGCTTCGCCAACTGCGCGGCCTGCCACCGCTCCGCCGAGAGGGGAATTTTCGATGACGACGACGTACGGATCCCCGGTTTTGAAGACGCACGCTTCTGACCGGTTTCGGCGCGCGGCCGCGGCCTGCCTTCTCGCCCTCGGGCTGGCGGCGGCCGTGCTGCCGATTTCCCTCCAGGCACAGGTGCGCACCATTGTGCCGCTGGAGACCATCCATGCCTCGGCGCTCGACATGCATCCCGGCGAACCGCTCAGGGTGGAACTGGAGCGCAAGAAGGGTCGCGAATTCTATCGGGTGGAGATCCTCGATGCGACCGACGACGTGGTATGGAAGATGGAGTTCGATGCCTACACGGGCGCGCTGCTGAAGGAAGAGGCCGAAGCCGAGCACGACCACGCCCGCCGTCTGCGCCGCGAGGGCTCCATACTCTCACTGGAGACCGTGGTGGCAAAGGCACACGCCCGACGTACCGGAGAACTGCTGGAAGTGGAGCTGGAACACGAACACGGGCAGTATGTTTACGAAGTGGAAATCCTCGACCAGGCAGGCAAAGTCTGGGAACTGCGCTTCGATGCGCACGATGGAAGCTTTCTCAGGGAGGAGTTGGACGACTGATGCGTGTGCTGGTGGTCGAGGATGAGAGCGGGCTGCGCGCAAACCTCAAGCAGGCACTCAAGGCTGCCGGCTATGTGGTGGACGTGGCCGACAACGGCGTGGATG
>JBAYQE010000154.1:0-3710 GCA_041677345.1 Thiohalomonadaceae bacterium | reverse complement strand
GTGGGCGACATCGCGCTGGACGAGGAACGCCAGACCGTGACCACGGCCGACGGCACCACCCACGCGCTCACCGGCACGGAATTCCGCCTGTTGCGCTACTTCATGCTCAACGCGGGCAAGCTGCTGTCCAAGTCGCGGCTCACGGACCACGTGTACGAGTACGATGACGACCGCGACAGCAACGTCATCGAGGTGTACGTGAACCGCCTGCGCCAGAAGCTCGGCCGCGAGTGGATCGAAACCCGCCGCGGCCAGGGTTACATCTTCCGAAAGCCGGGCCCGTGATCTCGCTGCAGCGACGCCTCGGCCTCGGCATCGGTGCGGGCCTCGCGCTGGTGCTGCTCGCCGTGTGGGTGGCCGTGGGCTGGTCGACGCTGCACATGAGTGAAGAATACGTAGCCTCGCGGCTGGAGCACGATGCCGAGAACCTCCTCGCCGGGTTGCGGGTCAAGCCCAAGCCCTCGATAAATGCCGAGTCCGTCAGCACCGTCTACCGCCGGCCGCATTCCGGTCACTACTACACGGTCACGGTGGGCGACACCACGTTGCACTCCCGCTCCCTGTGGGACGATACCCTGCAGGTCGCGGACAGGGACGGCTCCTACACCGTACGGCTGGCCGGCCCCCAGGGCCAGCCGCTGCTCGTCTACGTACGCCGCTACGAGCGCGACGGGCAGCGGGTGCTCATCGCCGTGGCGGAGGACCTCGGGCCCATGGAGACCACCATCGACGAATTCCAGAACGCCCTCGGCTTCATTTTTGTCGCTGCCCTCGTGCTGGTGCTCGTCGGTACCCGCCTGGGCATACGGCGCGGCCTGGCACCACTCGACGATTTGAGGCGTGACGTTGAACGCATCGAGCGCGGCGAGACCACCCAGCTCCCCGCCGAAGCCCCTGCCGAGGTGGCGCCGCTGGTGGACGCCCTCAACCGCCTGCTGCGCCTCACCGCCCAGCGCCTCGCCCGCTCGCGCAACGCCCTCGGCGACCTGGCGCACGCCCTGAAGACGCCGCTCGCACTCATCATGCACACGGCGGAGGACCATATGGACGAGGCGGCGCGTGCGCGTCTGCTCGGGGAATCCGAGCGCATCCGCGAGCTGGTGAACCGGGAGCTGGCGCGCGCCCGGGTGGCCGGCGCCGCGAGCCCCGGACAGCACTTCCGGCCCGACGAGGACGTGCCGGCCCTCGCCAACGTGGTCCGTAGCCTCTACCCGGAACGCGGCCTGTCGATCACCTGGTCGGTACCCGCGCGCAGCTTCGCAGTGGACCGGGAAGACATGCTGGAGATGCTGGGCAACCTGCTCGACAACGCCGCCAAGTGGGCCCGCAGCCGCGTCCACGTGACGGTGGACGACGACCCCGCCCTGCACCTGGTGGTGGAAGACGACGGGCCGGGCTGCCCGCCCGAAAAACTGGACGCCATCACCCGCCGCGGCGTGCGTCTGGACGAAGAAACGCCCGGCACCGGACTGGGCCTCAGCATCGTGCGCACCATCGTCTCGGACTACGGCGGCAGCCTGGAACTGGGCCGTTCGGACACCCTCGGCGGCCTGCGCGTCGCCGCCCGCTTCCCCACCCATGCCTAAAACGCAGGCGATCCTCTTGTATCATTCGGTGTCGCCTCGCCCCGACGCCGTTTGTAAGGACATGCCATGAAACGTCTCCTCAAGATCCTCGCCTGGGTGCTGCTCGCCCTGGTCCTGCTGGTCATTGCCGCCGTCATCGCCGTGCCGCTGCTGGTCGATCCCAACGACTACCGCGACGAAATCGCCGCGCTGGCGAAGAAGCAGACCGGCCGCGAGCTGGCCATCGAGGGCGACATCGGCCTGTCGGTATTCCCCTGGCTGGGCGTGGAGCTGGGCGAGACACGCCTGGGCAACGCGCCGGGGTTCGGCCCGGAACCGTTCGCGCGGGTACAGCAGGCGCAGGTACGGGTGAAACTGTTGCCGTTGCTGCGCCAGGAGGTGCAGGTGGACACCCTCAGCCTGGACGGCCTGCGCCTGAATCTGGCGCGCAATGCCCAAGGCGTGAGCAACTGGGACGATCTCGTAAAGCACGCCGAGACCGAAGCGGAGCAACCGGCACCGACGCCCGGCGAACCGCAGGCACGCGGCCTGGGCGCCCTCGCCGTGGGCGGCGTGCGCATCAGTGACGCCCAGGTGGTATGGGACGACCGCATGGCCGGGCAGCGCGTGGAGGTGAAAAACCTGGCCCTGGAAACCGGCGAACTGGACCTGGCCTCGCCCTTCCCCCTCCATTTCGAGGCCGACGTAGCGAGCAATGCCCCCGCAGTAAGCGGTCACATCGCACTGGATAGCGAGGTGCTCGCGGATCTCGTCGGCGAGCGTTACGCACTCAACGGCCTGGCCCTGGACCTGCGCCTCGCCGGTCCCGTGGTCCCCGGTGGCACGCTGGTCGCCCAGCTCGCCGCCGACGCGCACGCCGACCTGAGGAACCAGACCGCCGAACTCTCGGGCCTGAACCTGGATGCCTTCGGCCTGCGCCTCACCGGACGCGCCGAGGCCAGCGGCATCCTGGAGGCCCCGGAAGGCAAGGCCGAACTGAACGGCACGGTGCGCGACGGCCAGCAGTTCGCCGCCGCCCTCAAGACCCTCGCCGGCGTGGAACTGGACGCGGGCGCCGTGAAAGACGGTCGCCTGGCCCTGCAGGCGGAGGCGTCCCTGCCCAAGGGCACGGCACGCCTGGCGCGCTTCGACCTGGCCGCCCTCGGCAGCACCGTGAACCTGAACCTGGATGCCAGCGGGCTGCCCGCAGCCACGGTGGCCACGGGCAAACTCACCGCCGAGGTGAAAGACGGCACCGCCCTGCGCGGTTTCCTGCCGCCCGATCTGAACGCCGCCGGCCTCACCGGCACGCGGCTCACCTCCAGTCTCCAGTTCGACCAGGCCAAACAGACCGCGCGCCTGCCCGACCTGCAACTGGCTGGGCTCGGCCTCGACCTGCGCAGCGAGGTCACCGCCACCGGCCTCCTGGGCGAGCAGCCCCAGGCCGCGGGCAAACTCACCCTGGGCGAGTTCGTGCCCCGCAGCCTGCTCGCCAAGCTGGGGGTGGAACTGCCCGAGATGGCCGATCCCAACACCCTCACCAAGGCCGCGCTCGCGACGGGCTTTGAGGCCTCGCCGGCGCATGTCGCCCTCAGTGACCTGAACCTGCGCTTCGACGACACCACCGCCACGGGTCGTTTCTCCCTGCGCAACTTCACCAAACCGGTGATCCGTTACGACCTCACCGTGGACCAGGTGGACGCCGACCGCTACCTGCCGCCGCCCTCCGAGGAGCCGGCACAACCCGCGCCGCCTGCCAGCGCGGCCGCCACCGCGCCGCTGCAACTTCCCCTGGACCTGCTGCGCAGCCTGGACGTGGATGGCACACTGCGCGTGGGCCAGCTCAAGGCCGCCAACATGCGCACCAGCGAGGTGCGCGCCACCCTGCGCGCCAACGGCGGCCAGCTGCGCCTCAATCCCATGGGCGCGAAGCTCTATGGCGGCAGCTATGCGGGCAACGTGGGGCTCGACGTGCGCCGCGACGTGCCGGCACTTTCGATGGACGAGAAGCTCACCGGCGTACAGGTGGGCCCGCTGCTCAAGGACTTCATGGGCAAGGACTACATCACCGGCCGTGCCCAGCTGGCCGCACGGCTCACCGCCCAGGGCACCGACCCCATGGCCATACGCAAGACCCTGAACGGC
>JBAYQE010000153.1:0-3750 GCA_041677345.1 Thiohalomonadaceae bacterium | reverse complement strand
TTCGGGGTGGCGCAGGCGGAAGAAACCGCCGCAGCTCTCCAGTTCGCCGGAAATGGCGGCGCCGATGCGCTGGCGCGCGGCCGCATCCAGGACCGGGGTGTGCAACAGGGTGGTGAACATGCTCGGGCGGTTATCGCTGGAAAACGCGTATCTTAGCAGGAAGCCGGCCGGGGCTTGCCGGCTTTAGCGACTGGCAGCCTCAGGCAGCCCAGTGAAGCGGCTGTGTGGACCACTGCCCTCGCGCCAGGTAAGGATATCCGCTTTTGGAACAACGCCTGCTTTGAGTACGCCCGCCCTCATGCGGCCACCTGGACCCGGTAGCCGGTGAACTTGCGTACGTTCAGCACGCCGCCGGCGAAGATCAGGTATTGGCCCTTGATCCCGAGCAGAACGTCCTCCACCACGGGTGTCCTGTCCAGGTTCAGGGAGACGGCCTTTTTTGGATATTCGAGTACCGGGTAATGCAGTTCCAGCACATCGGCCTGCACCGGCTCTACCGCTGCGTCCGCCGTGCAGGCCTGGCAGGCGGCGAGCAGTCGATTGCGCTCCTCCGCCAGTTCCAGCGGCTCAGCATCACCCTTGAGCATGCGCCGCCAATCGGTGCGGTCGGCGACGTGTTCGCGCAGCGCGGCCTCGACGAGGCCCGCCTGGTGCCGTGTGGAGGTGCGCAGGATGGGCAAGGCCTGCGTGGCCCCCTGATCGATCCAACGGGTAGGGATCTGCGTGGCGCGCGTGATGCCCACCTTGAGTGCCGAGGTGTTGGACAGGTAGACGTAGTGAGGCTGCACGCAATGCCCTTCGGCCCACTGCGGGTCCCGGCAGGTACCGGCGGCATGATGGCAGCGGTCCGGACTCACGATGCACAAGTCGCATTCGGCCAGGCGCTGCACACAGGGATAGCAATAGCCCTGGTTGAAGCTCCTTCTGGTCACCCGGCCACAGGCCACGCAATTGATCACACCGTCCCAGGCGATGGACAAGCGCAGGCCCAGCAGTGGATTGAGGGCAAGGGTCTGCTCGCCCACGCGCAGCGCATAGGCGACCGAGCCATCCTCGGCGCAGGTGGCGTGCATCTTCTGTAGGTTTCCGGCAAGGGACATGGGCGAACCAACTGGTATGCTAAGAGGGTGATGAAAACGACCGGATTATACGGCAGCGGCCGGCCCCTTTTCCGAGCATTCGAATCAGGCATGACCAAGGCGCGTATTCCCGCCCTCGCCCACGCCCTGGCCTCTGCCCTGCTGTGCGTATCCCTGAATGCCGGGGCGGCCTGCGATGATCCGGCCCAGCGCCAGGTAAACTGGCGTGGTTGCGACATGCAGGGGCGCGACCTGCAGGGCGTCGATCTGGAGGGTGCAGTGCTCATACGCACCAATCTGGCTGGCGCGAACCTCTCCGGCGCCCGTCTGATCGGCGCCGACCTTTCCTTTGCCAACCTGAGCGACGCGCGAGCCGAGGAAGTGCGCATGGCCGGCGCGCGTCTGCTGGGTGCCAACCTCCAGGGTGTCCGTCTGCGTGGCGCCGTACTGGACGGCGTCACCGCCGATCGCGCGGACCTGAGTGGCGCGAAACTCATCGGTACGCGCCTGCACAAGGCAAGTTTTTATCAGACGAATCTGCAGGAGGCCGACCTCAGCGATGCCGACTTGGCCGATGCCGATCTGAAACAGGCGTCGCTGACCCGCGCCGTCATGAACGGGGCCAGCCTGGCACGCGCCGTGCTGGATGGCGCTAACCTGGAATACGCCGTACTCACCCGCGCCAACCTGGAACGGGCGCGCCTGCACCGCGCCCGCCTCGCCCACGCGGACCTGCGCGATGCGAATCTCACCCGCGCCTCACTGGTGGACGCCGACCTGTTCGAGACCGTGTTCACCGGCGCCCGCCTCAGCGGCGCCACCTGGGTAGACCGGCGCCGCTGCCTGCTCGACGCCATCACCCACTGCCGCTGATGACGTGGATGGTGCGTGTGTCGGTATGCGGCAGGTGAAGGCGGACGTGCCCCGCCCAATCCCTTCATCTTTCCGCAGCTCCGGTGGCCTCAGTGGCTCATCTTCAGCCCTGACAAAAAATACTGATTTAATCCCTGTGGAGCGGCCAGCGGCCGCGAAGCAAACCCAGAAGAATCGCGGCCGCTGGCCGCTCCTACAGAAAAATCGTTCCGCGTGTTTCGTGGTTAAGTCAAAGAAGAGCAACCAGGGGAACACGGGGGAATCCATCAACGGTTCCCCCTAGCTGTAGCGGGCTCAGCCCGCGATTTGCCGCAGTGGGTGAAAACCATCGGAGCCAGAGGCCGCCGCCGCCCTGTGACCACCATATTTTGTGGGAGCGAGAGGCGGCACGGCCCGCCCTATCTTCACCTTCTTTACACGACCAAGACCGCTCCCTGTGCATGGCCGATGACCCGCTCGGAAACGCTGCCCATCAGCAAGCGTTCCAGACCGGTGTGGCCATGGCTGCCGAGTACAATGAGGCCCGCCTTGCGCGCCTCGGCGGTCTTGACGATGACCTCGTCCGGCCGGCCCGCGCCCACCTCGCCCTGCACCTTGGCGCCTTCGGCGGCCATGAGTGCGGTGGTGCGCTCGACCACGGCTTGTGCATCCGCAACGGACTCTCCGTCATCCACGGAGAGCACCGTGACGGTGGTATCACACAGCTTGCCAAGTGCGGCGGCGGTGACGGCCGCCGCATCGGAGTAGCGCGAACCGTCGGTAGCCAGCAGCAGGTCCTTGCCGAGGACGTCGGCGGTGCGCGGAACCACCATCACCGGGCGCCGCGCAAAACCAATGATCTTCTTGGTAGTGCTGCCCATGAGCAGGCGCATGAGGCCGCTCTTCCCGTGCCGTCCCACGATGATGAGATCGACGTTCAATTTCTCGGCCGCTGCCACCACTTCTTCATAGATCTGGGCACCATGACGCGCCAAGGTCTCGCACGTCACACCGCGCGCGCTGGCATCCGTCTGTATCTTTGCCAGCGTCGCCTGCGCGTCCGCGTCGGCCTGCGCCACCAGGTTCGGGGCCAGCGCCTCGTACTCCGGATTGGTTTGCACTACGGTGAGCGCGTACAGGCGGGCGCCACACTTATGTGCGATGGCGATGGCCTCGCGCACCGCGCCGGCGGAAAACTCGGAACCGTCGCTGGCAACCAGGATGCTTTGGCAACGCCCGATGGGAGAAAGCTGTTCGGTCATGGACATGCCCTCGTCAATGGCCAATCACAAGAATGCCGGAGGCGGCCAGCACCAGCACCAGTACTTCCACCGCGGCGATGGCGGTGAACGCCTTGTCGCCACCCTTCGCGAAGATGGGCAGGATGCGCAGATAGCAGACCACCGTGACCAGCGAAAGTATGGCAATGCCGATGAAGTTCAGATAGTCGCCCTTCCCCGCGAGGGAGAGCCAACCCCAGCCGGTGGGTACGTTGGTGGCCACCAGGTACTCCTGCGCCGAGAGGGTCCAGTAGTGCGGCAACTGCTCGACCGGCACGTGCGGGGTTACGAATCCGAACACGTACAACACGAAGCTCACCACCACGATCACGAAGCCCAGCTTCATTCCCGCATCGAGAACCTTGGCGTAGACAACCTGCTCTTCGCTGGCGTATTGATGCTGTTTTTCCATATCGATAGTCCTCTTGTTAGGCCCAGATCCCCAGGCCCTTCAGCAAGGCCCGGCTGCCCGCGAGGAGCAGCATGCCGATGACGATTTTCCGCACCAACGCGGCGTTGGCCACCTTCAGCAGGCGCAC
>JBAYQE010000152.1:0-3776 GCA_041677345.1 Thiohalomonadaceae bacterium | reverse complement strand
GCGCTCGATGACCATCTTGTCGGTGAGCTTCACGCTGCCGGTCTCGGCGATGCGGCCGACGTCGTTGCGGCCGAGATCGATGAGCATGAGGTGTTCGGCCAATTCTTTCGGATCGGCGAGCAAATCCTCTTCGAGCGCCAGGTCTTCGGCCTCGCTGGCGCCGCGCTTGCGGGTGCCGGCGATGGGACGCACGGTGACCATGCCGTCCTCCAGACGGACCAGGATCTCCGGCGAGGAACCCACCACGTGGAAGCCTTCGAGGTCCAGGTAGTACATGTACGGGGAGGGATTGATGCTGCGCAGCGCGCGGTAGAGGTCCAGCGGCCGGGCCTGGAAGGGAATGGACAGGCGCTGCGACAACACCACCTGCATGATGTCGCCGTCGGTGATGTACTGCCGCGCGCGTTCGACGGCGCTCTCGAAGCCCTGCTGGGTGAAGCCGGAGACGAAGTCGGTCTCGCGTACCTTGGCGGCGCGCGACTGCACGTGGCGCGGGGTGGTGCCATGCAGGCGGCGCACCAGCGCGTCGAGGCGTGCGTTCGCGTTATCGAGCGCATCGGGTGCGGCAGGATCGGCGAGCACGATGACGAACAGCTTGCCGGCGAGGTTGTCGAACACCAGCACTTCGTCGGAAACCATCAGCAGGATGTCCGGCGTGCCGATGGCGTCGGGCTTCTCCGCCCTGGCGAGGCGCGGCTCGATGTAGCGGATGGTGTCGTAACCGAAGTAGCCCACCAGGCCGCCGTTGAAGCGCGGCATGCCCGGCTGCTCGACCACCTTGAAGCGTTGTTGGAACGTCTCGATCCAGGCGAGTGGATCGACCACTTCGGCGCGCTCCACCACGCGGCCGTTTTCCTCCACGCTCACCTCGTGCCCATGCACGCGCACCACGGTGCGCGCCGGCAGGCCGATGATGGAATAGCGGCCCCATTTCTCGCCGCCTTGCACGGATTCGAATAGATAGGAATACGGCCCTTCCGCCAGCTTGAGATAGACGGAAAGCGGCGTATCGAGGTCGGCAAGGACCTCGCGGGTCACGGGAATACGGTTGAAGCCCTGGCGGGCCAGCTCGGTAAAGCGATCAGCGGTCATGGTTACACCTACGACAGGAAAACAGGCACGGGCACGGGAATGGTCGGCCTCAGCCACGCCATCGCTGCGATGCCTTGCGCTCCAGTGTCGTTGCGGTGTTCACCATGGTTTGGCAGGATCAGTCGAATAGATCCGGTAACTGGTTCAGGGAATCGATCACCGCATCGGGCACGGCGCTGCGGATATCCTCGCCGTGGTTGTAACCGTAGCTCACGCAGACCACCTTGAAGGCGGCGGCGCGCGCGGCTTCCACGTCGTGCCGGGAATCCCCGACCATGAGCGAGTGCTGCGGCCCGACTTTAAAGAAATCGGCCGCATGGAGCAAGGGCCCGGGATGGGGCTTCTTGTGGGGCGTGGTATCGCCGCTCACCACGATGCCGAAGAATTCACCGATCTCCAACTGCCCAAGCAGCGGGCCGGTAAAACGCGCCGCCTTGTTGGTCACGCAGCCCAGCTTGCAGCCCATCGAGCGCAAGCGTTCCAGGCCTTCCTGCACACCCGGGAAAAGCCGGCTGCGCTGGCCATTATTGGCCAGGTACAACTCATTGAACATGGCCATGGCCTCGGCGAAGAGCGCCGGATCCGGCTCGGCGGTCATGTCGCCGGTGAGGGCGCGCTTGACCAGGCGCTCCACGCCGTTCCCCACCCAGTCCCGCACCCTGTCCTCCCCCCGCGACGGCCGGCCCAGCCGACGCATGAGCTCATCCACGCAAAAGGCCAGGTCCGGCACACTGTCCACCAGCGTCCCGTCCAGGTCCAGCAGGATCATTTCCGGTTTTTTCATCGTGTCTCAACGCGGAGGACGCGGAGGCGCGCCCCCAGGTCACAACGCGGAGGACGCGGAGGCGCGGAGTACGCGGAGATGAACCCATGTGGCTTTCTCTGCGTGTACCGCGTTGGGGTACCAGAAGGGATAAACGGAGAATGTGCAGAGACAAAATCATCTGTTTTCCTCCGCGTACTCCGCGCCTCCGCGTCCTCCGCGTTTATGCGTTCAGAAAGTAAGCGTCACTTGCCGACCTTCGCCAGTTCCGCGCGCATGGCGGCGATGACGGAGTCGTAGCGGTTGGGGTCTTCGGCCTTGCCGGCGCCGAATACGGCGGAGCCGGCCACGAAGGTGTCGACGCCCGCTTCGGCTACTTCACGGATGTTGGCGGGGCCCACGCCGCCGTCGATCTCCAGGCGGCAGCCCGGGTTGGCTGCGTCGATCATCTGGCGTACCTTGCGCGCCTTCTCCAGCACGTAAGGGATGAATTTCTGGCCGCCGAAGCCCGGGTTCACGGACATGAGCAGCACCATGTCGAGCTTGGGCAGCACGTATTCCAGCACGTCGATGGGCGTGGCCGGGTTGAACACCAGGCCGGCCTTGCAGCCGCTGTCCTTGATGAGGCCAATGGTGCGGTCGATGTGCTCGCTGGCCTCCGGGTGGAAGGTGATGTAGGTGGCGCCGGCCTTGGCGAAGTCGGGCACGATGCGGTCCACCGGTTTCACCATGAGGTGCACGTCGATGGGCGCGGTCACGCCATGCTTGCGCAGGGCCTCGCAGACCAGCGGGCCGATGGTGAGGTTAGGCACGTAGTGGTTGTCCATCACGTCGAAGTGGACGATGTCCGCGCCCGACTTGAGCACGTTGTCCACTTCCTCGCCCAGACGGGCGAAATCCGCTGACAGGATGGACGGGGCAATCTGGAAATCCATAGGGGTAGCCTCGTTGTTGTGATTTCGCGCTCTCTGCGGAGCGAAAGACCAAGGATTCTACCTGCGGCAGCCCTCGGAGGCGACCCGCCCGAAGGGAGGGGGTCGGAACGGCGCATCTCTTGGGGCTTATGCCCGAAGGGTGCACCGGGCGTGATTCTCGACGTCGTCGCCGCGGTATCGACAACCATTCGCGCCCGGTGGGCGCTCCTACAGGTGAAGCCTCAAACTGCCCTGGATAATTCCCTGTGTAGGAGCGGCCACCGGCCGCGAAAGGGGGTAACCGCCGCGGCCCCACCAAACCATCGCACCCGGCTCCCACAGGTGCACGACCAACCCACCGTTTTTTCTGCGGGCCACGGGGTGTTCAGGTATAAAACCTCCCTGCCCAACGACAAGAAAGGGTTTCCGTGAGTCTTGCCATTTCCCTGCATCTGCTCGCTGCCGTGCTCTGGGTCGGCGGCATGTTCTTCGCCCATCAGGTACTGCGCCCCGTGGCCGCGGCGCGCCTGGAACCGCCCGCCCGGCTTACCGTGTGGAAGGGTGTCTCCGATCGGTTTTTTCCATGGGTATGGCTCGCCATCGTGGTGCTGCTTGTCACCGGCTTCTGGATCATCTTTGGGGTTTACGGCGGCATGGGCGGCGTAGCCTGGCACATCCATGCTATGCTCGGCCTCGGGCTCGTGATGATGGCACTGTTCACCTGGCTCTACTTGGTGCCTTACCGCGCTTTGTCCCAGCACGTGGCCGCGCAGCAATGGCCCGCGGCCGCCGAATCCCTTTCCCGCATCCGGCGCGTGGTAGGCACCAACCTGCTGCTCGGCATGCTCACCCTCATTGTCGCTGGCGGCGGCCGTTTCCTCTAGCCACTACGAGACGCCATCGCGACGGCGCGTTGTGCCGCTGCCCTACCCAGGTTTACGGCCCGGTGGTGCCTCAAACAACGCCATCCGCGGGGCAGGCCACGGCGCTTCGATTCAGCCGTGATG
>JBAYQE010000151.1:0-3864 GCA_041677345.1 Thiohalomonadaceae bacterium | reverse complement strand
CGTCGCCCGCGCCGTGTGGGACGCGGGTTGTCGTGTGGCCGCGGCCTATCCGGGCACGCCGTCCACGGAGATCCTGGAACAGCTCAGCCGTTATCCGGACATCTACGCCGAGTGGTCGGTGAATGAGAAGGTGTCGCTGGAGGTGGCCTTCGGCGCCACCCTGGCGGGCAGCCGTGCGTTCTGTGCCATGAAGCACGTGGGCATGAACGTGGCGTCCGATGCACTCATGACCATCACCCTCACGGGATGCATCGGTGGCCTGGTGATCGCCATCGCCGACGACGTGGGTTTTTCTTCCTCGCAGAACGAGCAGGACAGCCGCTATTGGGGCCGCTTCGCCCATCTGCCCGTGCTGGAGCCGGCCGACGCGCAGGAGGCCTACGACATGGCGCGCGCGGCGTTCGACATCTCCGAGCGCTTCCAGACGCCGGTGATCCTGCGTCTCACCACGCGTATCTGCCATGTGAAGGGGTTGATCACGCCGCGTGAGCGCGCAACCCACGTGGGCGCGGGTTTCGAGAAGAACACGGCGCGCTGGGTGATGGTGCCCGCCCACGCCAAGCAGCGCCTGCCCCTGCAACTGGAACGCGAGGCGGCGCTGCGTGACTTCGCCGGCGAATCCGCGCTCAACCTCATCCTGGAAGGGGACGACAAGCGCGTCGGTTTCGTGGCCTCCGGCCCGGCCGCCATGCACGTGCGCGAGGCCTTCCCGGACGCGCCCCTGTTCAAGCTGGGTCTGAGCTGCCCGGCGCCCATCGAGCCGATCCGCGCCTTCGCGGCGACGGTGGAAAGGCTGGTGGTGGTGGAGGAGACCGAACCGCTGCTCGAGACCGAGATCAAGGCCGCGGGCATCGCCGTCCACGGCAAGGACGTGCTGCCGCGCATGGGCGAGCTGACGCCGCCGGTGTTGCGCGAGGCCGTGGCGCGGCTGCTGGGCGAGAAGGCGCCGCCGGCGGTGCGTATACCGCTGCGCGTGTTCCCGCGCCCGCCCACCATGTGCGTGGCCTGCCCGCACCTGGGCGTGTATTTCACCCTGTCCCAGGTGCGCAACCTGTCCATCTCCGGCGACATCGGCTGCTACACCCTGGGCGCCGGACAGCCCTGGAACGCCCTCGACACCTGCATCTCCATGGGTGCCTCCATCCCCATGGCCATCGGTATGGACAAAGGCCGCGGCGAGGGCGACGGGAACAAGCGCATCGTTGCGGTGATCGGCGATTCCACCTTCATGCACATGGGCATGCAGGGCCTGCTCGATGCGGTCTACAACCGTGCCAACATCACCGTGCTGCTGCTCGACAACCGCACCGTGGGCATGACTGGCGGCCAGGACAACCCGGGCAGCGGTCGTGACATCCATGGCGACAGCGCGCCGCGCATCGACTTCGCCAGGCTGTGCGAGGCACTGGGTGTGAATCCCGAGCGCATCCGCGTGGTGGACCCCTACGAACTGCCCACCCTGTTCCGCGCCGTACGCGAAGAGGTGAAGGCCGAAGAACCCTCGGTGATCATCACCAACCAGCCCTGCGTGCTGATCCCCGAATACAAGCGCAGCGCACCGCTGTGTGTGGACGAGGAGAAGTGCACGGGCTGCGGCAACTGCGTGGATGTGGGATGCCCGGCCATCAGCGTCATCCGCCGCGGCAAGGAGGTGAAACCCTCGGGCCGGGAAGTGGAACTGGCGTGGACACGCATCGAATCCGTGGCCTGCACTGGTTGTAACCTGTGCCTGCGCACCTGCGGCCCCGAGGCCATCGTACCGTGGCAGCCCCGTACGGAGGTGCCGGCATGAGCGAGGTGACCAATATCCTGGTGGTGGGCATTGGTGGCCAGGGCGTGATGACCGCCGCCGAGATCCTGGCCGAAGCGGCCATCAGCCTGGGCCTCGACGTGAAGAAGACCGAGGTGGCCGGCATGTCCCAGCGCGGCGGTGTGGTGTCCTCGCACGTACGTTTCGGCAGGCACGTGCTGTCACCGGAGATCGCCTCCGGTGAGGCGGATATCCTGGTGGCCTTCGAGGCGGCCGAGGGCATGCGCTGGAGCAATTACCTGAAGCCGCGCGGCATCGCCATGGTGAACACCCTGCGGCTCGCCCCGCCGGTGGTGTCGCTCGGCCTGTTCGATTACCCGCAAGACCCGGTGGCCGAGATGCGCGAGGCGGGTGTGGACGTGCACGGCTTCGATGCGGGCGCCATTGCCAAGGAACTGGGCGACCTGCGCCTGGTGAACACGGTAATGCTGGGTGCCATCGCCGACCATCTGCCGTTTCCGGCCGACACCCTCAAGCGCTGCATCGTCGATCGCTTCCGCGCGCGCAAGCCGCAACTGGTGGAGAAGAACGAGCGCGCCTTCGAGGCGGGGCGGAGGGTGCGTTAGCGGGGGAGAGCGCAACGCAAAGACGCAGAGAACGCGAAGGCGCAAAGAACACAAGGGAAAACTTTGCGTTCTTTGCGCCCTTCGCGCCTTCGCGCCTTCGCGTTTGATCTTTACTTGGCTACTTCGCCAGCGCCGCCTCGATCTCTGCGAAGGTTTTGGCCACTTCGAAGGTCTGGATGGGGATCCCCAGTTGGCGGCCGATCTGCGTGGCGGAGAAGATGCCACGGATGCGGGTGACGCCGTTGGTCGGGTCGGTGTGGCCCACCAGGGCATGCTGGCGGCCCCAGTCCTTCAGGGTGGCCACGATGTGACCTACTTCGGAACGCAGCACGGTGGAGACGTCGATGAGGTCGATGTCTTCACGCTTCACCATCATGTCGCGTACCTGCAGGTCACCATATTTGATGCCACGTTCGGCAATGAGCTTGATGACTCGATCGCCCTGCGTATCGCGTGCAGTGATGAGGCCCACCACCTCGTCACCGTTTTCCACCACGAGCAGCAGGCGCACGCTGCGGGAGATCATGACCTGGTTGGCCTGAGTCAGCGACGCGTCCGGACCGATGGTCGCGGCCGTGACCTGACGCAGATCGGTCATGACGCAGATCGCCGGCGACTGGGCAGTCACCGAGGCAAACGTGCTCGGCGTATGAAAGCTCGTGCCGGGCGGCGCCTTCTTCGCAGCAAGAGGCTGGTACTCCGCTTCCACAGCGGTATCTACGGGCTTCTGGGCCGTTTCTTCGACGGCCTGCGATCTCTTGACTGCTGTTTCCATGACATCCTCCGCTTGGTGATAAGCCTTCTGGCATGGAGCGGCCGACGGGCGGCCGCGGGTAAACCGACTGCAATCCCCCTTTTACTTACCGCTTACCGGCAATCTTTTCCAGTTTCTCGGCCCGGATCAGCTGCCCGTCCAGGCCGGCCTGCCTGGCGGTGCCGCCATAGGCCACCGTCATCAGCTGAGAGTAGTAGACCACGGGCATCTTGAAACTGGTACCCTGCTTCTTGTTGATTTCGCTCTGGTAGATCTCCACGTTGGCCTGGCACAGCTGGCAGGGCGTGACGATCATCTCGGCGCCGTGGTCATAGGCGGATTCCACGATGTCGCGGATCTGCTTCTGGGCCTTGTCCGGTTCAGAGAAGGCGAGCGCGCCGCCGCAGCAGGTGACCTTCTGGTCGTAGGGCACGGCCTCAGCGCCCACCAGCTCGATCATCTTGTCCAGGTACTTGGGGTTCTCGAAGGACTCGCCGGCAATGCCGAAGGGGCGGTTGGTCTGGCAGCCCACGTAGCCCGCCATCTTGATGCCTTCCAGTTCCTTCACCACCGGCGCCTTCATGGCCTCGAAGCCGATGTCCTCAATGAGCACTTCCACCATATGGCGGGAGCGCACTTCGTTCTTGAGGTTGAGACCCGCTTCGCGCAGGGCCTCGTTGGTCTCGGCCAACAGGTTGCTGTTTTCGTGCAGCCGCTCGGCGGTTTCGCGGTTG
>JBAYQE010000150.1:0-3877 GCA_041677345.1 Thiohalomonadaceae bacterium | reverse complement strand
GCGGCGCATGAGCCATTTTTCCGCTTCCACCAGGAACAGCACGCTGGAACCGATCAGGACGATGCGGCCCCAGGCGGCGAGGTCGATGTCGGTGGTGCCGAACAACTGCTGCATGGGTGCGGTGTAGGTGAACAGCACCTGGAAGAACATCACCAGCGCAATAGTCATCAGCACGTAGCGGTTGCCGAACAGTCCTTCGCCGTTGAGCACCGGCGCGAGCATGTAGCGGCTGTTGAACAGGTAGAAGGCCTCGAACGCCACCAGGGTGTTCACGGCGATGGTACGCGCCTCCGCGACGGCCGTGCCCTGCGCCGTTTCCCACAGAAAGACGCCGAGCGTACCGGCCACCAGGATCAACGATACGAACAGGATGCGCCAGCCGATGAAGCCCGACAGCAACGGCTCGCGCGGGTCGCGCGGCGGGCGGCGCATGGCCGTTGGTTCGGTAGGCTCGAAGGACAGCGACAGCGCCAGGGTTACCGCGGTGATCATGTTCACCCAGAGGATCTGCAAGGGTGTCAACGGCAGGGTGAGGCCGAACAGGATGGCGATACTGATGGTGAAGGCCTCGCCGCCGTTGGTGGGCAGGATGAACAGGATGGACTTGCGGATGTTGTCGTAGACCGTACGGCCTTCCTCCACGGCATAGGCGATGCTGGCGAAGTTGTCGTCGGCCAGCACCATCTCCGCCGCCTCCTTGGCCACCTCCGTGCCGCCCCGGCCCATGGCCACGCCAACGTCGGCGCGGCGCAGGGCGGGTGCATCGTTCACGCCGTCGCCTGTCATGGCCACCACGGCGCCCTTGGCCTGCAGCGCCTCCACCAGACGCAGCTTGTGCTCGGGACTGGCGCGGGCGAAGACGTCCGTGTCCTGTACGGCCTCGCGCAGGCGGGCGTCGTCGATGGTCTCCAGCTCCGCACCGGTCAGCGCATGCATGCCGTCGCCGATGCCCATCTGTGCGCCGATGGCGCGGGCGGTCACCGCATGATCGCCCGTGATCATCTTTACCCTGATCCCCGCCTGACGACAGGTGGCCACTGCGGCGATGGCCTCCTCGCGGGGCGGGTCGATGAGCCCGATCAGCCCCAGCAGGGTGAGGCCGTATTCCACGTCGGAAAAATTCAGCTCGCGCCGGTGATCGCCGACAGGCTTGATGGCCACTGCCAGCAGCCGCTGCCCCTGGGCAGCCAGGGCATCCACCTGCGCGTCCCAATAGGTGCGATCGATGGGCAACAGGTCGCCGGCCTCCTGCTGCTGGGTGCACATGTCGAGCACGCGCTCCGGCGCACCCTTCAGCAGGATGAAACCGTGGCCGGCGTGATCGTGGTGCAAGGTGGCCATGAAGCGGTGTTCCGACTCGAACGGGATCACGTCGGTGCGCGGGAATTCCTCCTGCACCTGGGCCTCGTTGAGCCCGGCCTTGCGCGCCAGGGTGATGAGTGCGGCCTCGGTGGGATCGCCCTGCATGTGAATGAGGCCGTCACGCTCGTGGAGCACCGCGTCGTTGCACAGCAGCGCGGCGCGGCAGAGTTCGAGCAGGGCAGGGTGCGCCTCCGGATCGACGTCCCGGCCGTCCAGGGTGAAACCGCCGTGTGGGTCGTAACCCACCCCGGTCACGCTGAAATGGCGCCTTGCGGTCACCACGTTGGTGGCGGTCATTTCGTTGCGGGTGAGGGTGCCGGTCTTGTCGGTGCAGATCACGCTCACCGAACCCAGGGTCTCCACCGCCGGCAGGCGTCGCACGATCGCGTTGCGCCTTGCCATGCGTTGCACGCCGATGGCAAGGGTGATGGTGATGATGGCAGGCAGGCCTTCCGGAATGGCGGCCACCGCGAGCCCCACGGCGGCGAGGAACATCTCTTCGATGGTATAGCCGCGCCACAACACGCCGACGCTCAGGGTGAACACCGCCAGCATGCCGATCCAGAAGGTGAGCCAAGTGCTGAAGTGCGCTACCTGGCGCAACAATGGCGTCTCCAGGGTGGTGATGTGGGCGAGCAGGGCGCTGATGCGGCCGATTTCGGTATCGGCGCCGGTGCCTACCACCACGCCGGTGGCCTGGCCGTAGGTGGCCAGGGTGCCCGAGAACGCCATGGAGCGGCGGTCGCCCAAGACCGCGTCGGCGGCGACCGGGTCCGCGGTTTTTTCCACCGGCACCGATTCACCGGTCAACGCGGCCTCTTCCGCTTGCAGACTGCGCACCCGCAACAGGCGCACGTCGGCGGGGATGCGATCGCCCGATTGCAGCACCACGATGTCGCCGGGTACCAGTTCCTCGGCAGGCACGGTCAGGCGCCGGCCGTCCCGCAACACCGTGGCCTGGTGCGAGAGCATGTTACGGATGGCTTCCAGCGAGCGCTCCGCCTTGCCCTCCTGGATGAAGCCGATGATGGCATTGATGAGCACCACGCCCACGATGACGCTGGTATCGGCCAGGTGGTCGAGCGCCAGGGTGACCACGGCCGCTGCCAACAATACGTAGATGAGGACATTGTGGAACTGGAGCAGAAAACGCTTCAGCGGGCCGCGGCCCTTGGGTTGGGGCAGGCGATTGGGACCGAAGCGCTCGAGGCGGCGGCGCGCCTCCTCCTGGGTGAGCCCGTCCGGGCGGCTGCCGAGCGTCTCCAGAACATCCTGCGTCGGCCGGGCATACCAGGGGAGAGCGACCGCGTCTGGCAGTTTGCTGTCGTTCATGACGAGCAATCCTAACCCAGACCGTGCGGGCGCGCGGCGCAGGGAGGTTTGCTAGAATGCCGCGCCATGTCCTCCCTCGTACGCGAACGTCTCGGCCATTACTACCGCCTGGTCCGCCTGCACCGGCCCATCGGCATCTATCTGGTGCTCTGGCCTACCCTGTGGGCGCTGTGGATGGCCGGGGAGGGCCGGCCCGATCCTTTCGTGCTGGCGATCTTCCTGATCGGCACGGTGCTCATGCGCTCCGCAGGCTGCGCCATCAACGACTACGCGGACCGCGACATCGACGGCCACGTCTGGCGCACCAAGGACCGCCCCATCGCCGCCGGGCTCATCAAGCCGGGCGAAGCGGTTATGGTATTCGTGGTGCTTTCCCTCGTGTCCTTCGGACTGGTGCTGTTCCTGAACAAGCTCACCATCCAGCTGGCCGTCATCGGCGCGTTCCTGGCCTTCAGCTATCCGTTCACCAAGCGCTACACCTATCTGCCCCAGGCCTATCTGGGCATGGCCTTCGGCTGGGGCATTCCCCTGGGCTTTGCG
Source organism: Thiohalomonadaceae bacterium (assembly GCA_041677345.1). GTDB lineage: Bacteria > Pseudomonadota > Gammaproteobacteria > Thiohalomonadales > Thiohalomonadaceae > JALOAT01. The sequence continues at coordinate 643 of JBAYQE010000150.1, read as the reverse complement.
GCGCTGACCAACGAAGTACCCGGACCGGCCTGGGTGATGTTCTTCGCCAACGTCATGTGGTCGCTGGTGTACGACACCATGTACGCCATGGCCGATCGGGAAGACGACCTGAAGATCGGCGTGAAATCCTCGGCCATCCTGTTCGGCCGCTTCGACCGGCTCATTATCGGCGTGTTACAGGTGCTGTTCCTGCTGCTGCTCGCCATCGCCGGTCATGATCTGGGCATGGGTGAGCTCTATTTCGCCGGTCTCGCCGTGGCGGCGGTGCTCAGTGCCTATGAACAGTGGATGATCCGCAAGCGCGAGCCCATGCGCTGCTTCCAGGCGTTCCTGCACAACCACTACGTGGGCGCCTCCATCTTCGTGGGCATCGCCCTCGACTACCTGCTATGAGCAATGCGGATTGGATGCGCCGCGACCTCGCGGTGGTCTGGCATCCCTGCACCCAGATGAAGGACCACGAGCGCCTGCCGCTCATCCCCATCCGGCGCGGCGAGGGCGTGTGGCTGGAGGACTTCGAGGGCAAGCGCTATCTCGACGCCATCAGCTCCTGGTGGGTCAATCTCTTCGGTCACGCCAACCCGCGCATCAACGGCGCCGTCAGGGCGCAGCTGGATCGACTGGAGCACGTGATCCTCGCCGG
>JBAYQE010000149.1:0-3927 GCA_041677345.1 Thiohalomonadaceae bacterium | reverse complement strand
TCAAACCGCGATAGCGGCCGGCCAGGTCGCTGGCGCCCAGGATGGTGAAGACCTTCAGCATGTCGGTGCGGGCCGCGTCGCGGTAGGCGCGGTCGCGCTTGAGTAGTTCCAGCAGGTTTTCCAAGGCAGCCTCGTGGTCGCCGGCCATGACCTGCGGGACCGAAGACCGCTCGTTCAAGAGAGCACTTCGCGCCAAGAAGAAATCTCTCTTGGCGCACATGGCTTACGTGACTATCACGCAGCCTCGTCAAATAACCAAGCCGCTGAAACGAAGCGTCCCCTCACCCTCCGGGAGAAGGACAGGGTGAGGGGGCCGATCAAGTGGCGTAGATCGCGCTGGCGCGCAGCGCATCCTTCGATCACACGCCACGCGTTTACCGCAAAGACGGGATGGCAATCGGCATACTTCCCTGCGCCCTTCCTGGTTGTTCTCAATAATCCGGCTCGTTGCCTGACTTCCACTTGATGTTGCAGCCGATGCTCGGCTTCTGATCCTCGGGCACCGGCTGGCCGGCGAGCACCGCATCCACGGCGGCGCGCATGTCCCGACCGGTCACCGGAATGTTGTTGCCCGGGCGGCTGTCGTCGAACTGGCCGCGATAGACCAGCTTGCGCTCGCCGTCGAACAGGAACAAATCCGGCGTGCAGGCGGCACGGTAGGCCTTGGCGACGCGCTGGTCCTCGTCAAACAGATACGGGAACACATAACCGCGGTTGTGCGCTTCCTCGGCCATGAACTCCGGCCCGTCCTCGGCGCGATGACCCGGATCGTTGGCGCTGATGGCGACCACCCGCAGTCCCTTGGGCTGATATTCCCGCGCGAACGCCGCGAACACATCGGCGATGTGCTTCACATACGGACAGTGATTGCAGATGAAGGCCACCAGCAACGCGCGGCCGTCCGCGACGTCGGCCAGCGACATGGGCCTGCCCGACACGGTGTCGGTGAGCCTGAAGTCCGGTGCCGCCGTACCCAGCGGCAACATGGTTGAAGGCGTGAGTGCCATGGCATTCTCCTTTTCTGATAATCCGCAAATGAACGCAAATGGACGCAAAAGGGAGAAATGCACTACGACACACGAAGGGAGTAGTAACTACATAGTCCCTGGTTTTTTGCGTTATTTACGTTCATTGGCGGACTTCACTCATACGACAATATCGTCGAAGCTGGCTACCTGGCGGTGCTCGGCATGGGGATCGATGTGGCCGTCGCGCACCAGCCATACGGTGCGCATGCCCACCTGGCGTGCGGCATCCAGCTCCGCCTTCACGTCGGACAGGAACAGGATTTCACCCGGGCCGAGGCCGATGCTGGTAGCGATGGTGGTATAGGCGGTGGGGTCCTGCTTGGCGCCAACCGTGGTATCGAAGTGATCTGAGAACAGCGGCGTGAGATCACCGAAGTCGGTGTGCCCGAACAACAGCTTCTGGGCGTATACCGAGCCCGAGGAAAACACATGGAGCTTGATCCCCTGCGCCTTCCACGCACGCAGATTGCGCACCACGTCTTCATAGACATGGCCGGTGAAATCCGCGCCGCGGTAACCCGCTTCCCAAATGAGGCCCTGCAGCGCCTTGAGGGGCGTGACCTTGCGGTCTTCGTCGATCCACTGGATCAGCAGCTCCGCCACTTGCGTGTTGCTCAGGTCGTCGCGTGCCGCAAGGCGGCGCACGTCGTCCAGCAAACGGGCCACCTTTGGCTCGTGGCCATACTCACGGACGAAATCCTTCATGCGTTCCCGCGCGTAGGGAAACAGCACGTCCTTGACGAAGGACAGGGACGAGGTGGTCCCTTCGATGTCCGTGATGATCGCTTTTATCATGCGTAACTCTCGACGAATTGATCGAACGTGGGATAGCGCGCGGCAATGCCGCTGCCGCTGAATTCGGCCACCCAGCCGTCGGGCACCACGAACAGGCGAATGCACTTGAAATCGGGATTCGCGCCCATGTCGTACCAGTGCAGGGTACCGGCGGGCACGCTGATGAGATCGCCCTCTTCACACAGCACCGCCCAGACAGTGTCACCCAAATTAAGGTAGAACAAGCCGCGGCCTTGCACGAAGTAGCGCACCTCGAAATCGTTGTGGATGTGCTCCTCCAGGAACTTGGATCGCAACTCCGCCTTCTTCGGGTGATCGGGGCGCAGCGCTACCACGTCCATCGATTGAAAGCCGTATTCCTCGTTGAGACGGCCCACATCCTTCTCATAGGCGGCAAGCACGTCCGCCTGGTCCGCGGTCTCCGGCAGGGACTTGATCTGCCAGCGCTCAAAGCGCACCCCCAGCGCCTTCAGACGTGTGCCGATCTCGGCGTGATCCTTGATGACTTCGCGCGGCGCGGCGCTGTCGCTGTTGTCGTAAATGGCCAGTGTGCTCATGGGTCACCCCCGCGTGGTTAGCTCACAGTCGAACAGAAACTCGAATGCCTCCAGATGGCGCAACGTTTCCTGCACGTCTACGCCCCAGGTGTACAAACCGTGGCCGGCAATCAAATACCCCCAGGTATGCGGATGTGCGTCCAGCCAAGCCGCCACCCGGGTGGCGAGCCGCGGGATGTCCTGGTCATTGGGAAATACCGGTACCACCACGGAGGTAGCGTGGGTGTCGATGCCCCGGAACGCCTTCAGCAGCTCATAGCCCTCGAGCACCACGTCGCCCATCGCCTGGCGCGATAGCACGGTGGCATTGCGTGAATGGGTGTGCAGCACGGCACCGGTTTGTGGGAAGCGTGCATAGAGCTGCGTATGCAGCAGGGTCTCCGCCGAAGGCCGCTTGCCGACGGTCAGCGAGTGGCCTTCACCGTCCACGCGCATGATGTCCGTCGGGCTCAGGTGCCCCTTGTGACGCCCGGAAACGGTGATGGCAATTTCACCATCTGGCAGGCGCACGGAGAAATTGCCGCTGGTGGCAGGCACCCAGCCACGGGAGAATAGGAAGGTGCCGGCCCGGACGAGCTGCTCGGCGGCCTCACGAAAACCTTGGTCTGCTATTGACCGTTCGGCATTGGCCGACATCACAAAAACCCTCATCCACGCGAAAGAAGGCGATTTTATTCCTCGCCGGGTCGGGCAACAACCGACAGCAATCCCGGAGGCCGCGCAGAGGCTTTCGGCCAAGGGCGCGCTCGTGCTGCATACCGCCCGGCGGCGGCGTATACTCCCGCCGCTTGGCACCGTGTACTCTCCCATGCCCTTTCCCGCCGCGGTGCTGCTCTCGGGGCACGTCGCACTCCGCACGGCGTTCACCGCAATCGACTGGCACGTGATGGCCTTCCTGCTCGGGGCGTTCGTCATCGGTGACGCACTGGAACGCAGCGGCCTGCTGTTCACTACGGCCCACCGGCTGCTGCCTGGGGCGCGCTCCACCGATGCCCTCGTCTTCCGGCTGTTGGTGGCCGCGGGACTCGGCCCGGCACTGCTCATGAACGACACCCTGGCCGTGGTGGGCCCCCCCTGGTGCTGCTATTGGCGCGCGAACACCGGTTGCCGCCACGGCTCATGCTGCTGACCCTCGCCTTCGCTATAACCATTCGCAGCGTCACCAGCCCCATAGGCAATCCGCAGAACCTGCTCATCGCCCTGCACGGCGGTATGGAGGCGCCGTTCGTGAGCTTTTTCCGTCACCTGCTGCTGCCTACCCTGCTCAATCTAGTGCTGGAGTTCTTCATCCTGCGCGGGCGGAGCGCCGCGCGCCGCGGTGCACATTGGATTTTTCGAGTTTGCGCGGGTGGGTGTGGTGGTGACTGCGGTCAATCTGGCGGTGTACTGGCTGTTCCTGCCTGTGTGACAAAGCAGACAGTTCCGCGCCGGTGTAGCGCGACAATGCGCGCTTGGTTAAAAAAAGGGACCCCGCAGGGTAATGCCGATCAGTTAGGCAAAAACTTGCTTGACTGACAAGGAGATGGGATCAAAATCCGGTGATGCCG
>JBAYQE010000148.1:0-4007 GCA_041677345.1 Thiohalomonadaceae bacterium | reverse complement strand
GGGCAACTGACCCCGCTGGTGGACCGCCCCGGGCAGGTCGTTGCTGCCATCGATCGGGCCTACGCCCTTGGTGATGGTGGAGTTCTGCTGTTCGGCTGGCAGATCTTCCCGGGCAACAAGCCCTGCACCATCACTATGCACGGTCACGAGGAAGCGGTCGCTCGCCTCGATGAGTGCATGCAACCGTTGATAAGAAAAGACGTGGTCAATCACTACCGCAACCGCTTTCCCGCAGTAACGGATGCGTGCGGATTTGTGGCGTGGGCGGGGATGCCTAGCCGGCCTGGGGACAAACGTGCCCTGTGCTTCGACTTCGGTGAGCACGGAGCGGTCTGGGCGAGGGTGCCGCTTGCGCAGCCGGAAACGAGCGGGTTGGCGTTGGCCAAGGAAATCCTCGGCATGGTTCCCGAGCCAGGTCGTATGTCCCACGCGCTCTATGGCCTGTTCGACGCCGGTCTCGGCCGGGCCATCGAGGCGCTGCATTCGATGGAGCCGCGGGCGGCGCTAATGCCGGAGGTCCAGCAGTTTGGTAGCGCGTGCGAGAACCCGGAGCTATCGGTGATCGTCCCGCTCTACGGACGTCATGATTTCCTGCGCCATCAACTGGCCCAGTTCGCGTCCGACGCCGACCTCATGGCAGCGGATCTCATTTACGTTGTGGATGACCCCTCCATTGTCGCCGCGACGCTCGCCTTGGCGGCACGCTACCAGCCGCTGTTCAGGGTGCCCTTCCGGGTGGCGTGGTACCCCCGGAATCTCGGCTTCAGCGGTGCCAATAATGTCGGTGCCCGGCTCGCCAGGGGCAGCTATTTGGTGTTGCTGAACTCCGACGTGCTGCCCCAGAAACACGGGTGGCTGGGGAGACTCAAATCGGCCATCGAGACACTGCCAGATGCGGGTGCCGTCGGTCCGCTGCTCGAGTTCGCTGACGGCACGGTCCAGCACGCCGGGATGTATGCCAGAGAAGACGCCGCGCTGCCCGGATTTCTCTTGAACACACACCGGGGCATGGGAATGGTATGGAACGGGAGCATGGCGCCCTTCGAACCGCCCATGCTGACGGCGGCTTGCCTGATGATCCGGAAATGCGACTATCACGACATCGGGGGGCTCGACGAGAACTACCTCGCTGGCGACTTCGAGGATGCCGATCTGTGCCTGGCACTGCGCAAACGCGGAAAACGTCTCTGGCTGGTACCGGATACCAGGCTGTGGCACCTGGAGCGTCAGTCCCAGGACTACGGCAGCAGTGCGGATCAACGTCAAATGCTGACGTTGTACAACGCATGGCGCTACCGGCAGAAGATTTGTCGGGGTGAGTTGGCCGATCCCACAGGCATGGAGATACGCGTGTGAATACGGTCATTTTCAGCCATGCGCATCCGATGCTCAGCAAGGGCGGCGGTGAATTGGCCGCCTATTACTTGTGGCAGGGTATCGACCAGCAGCCCGACCACCATGGGTGGTTTATCGGCCGGGCGGGACGAGAGGTGCTGCACCGATTCTCCGTACTTGCTGCCGTTGGGGAACGCAACTATCTCATTGCCGGTGATGCGGGCATCCCGGAGCTGACCACGACCATACCGCTGGGCCCCGACAGCGACCTTGCGCAGCTGCTGCGTGAGATCCGCCCGGACGTGGTCCACTTCCACCACTATGTGCACCTCGGTATCGAACTCATCGGTCTGGTACGCAACATCTGCCCAAGGGCGAAGATAGTACTCACATTGCATGAGTACATCGCCATTTGCATGAATCACGGTCAGATGGTCAAGACCGATGGCAGCTTGTGCCACCGCTACAGCCCGCGCGAATGCAACCGCTGCTTTCCGCACGTGAAGCCGGAAGATGTGTTTTTGCGGGAGCGCTATATCAAGGCGTTCTTCGACCAGGTGGATGCGTTCATCGCCCCAAGCGAATTCCTGAAGGCGCGATACGTGGCCTGGGGACTGGAACCGGCGCGTATCGAAGTCATCGACAACGGCCTGCCCGAAGGGCCACGGCTTCCGCCACGCCCCATGCGCGACGGTGAGAGCAGAGGAAGGTTTGCCTACTTCGGTCAGATCCACCCGTTCAAGGGCCTGGATATCATTCTTGAGGCCTTTCTACGGCTGTCCGTCAATGTGCGCAAACGGGTATCCCTCGATGTATTCGGTTCCGGTCTCGAGACACAAGCGGCGGATTTCCGCGAACGTGTCGGCAATTTGCTGGACGCATGCAAGGGTACGGTGCGCATGCATGGGCCCTACGAGCCCGAGGAAATGGGGCGACTTCTGGTTGATGTGGACTGGATGGTGATGGGCTCGGTGTGGTGGGAGAACTCGCCGCTGGTGATCCAGGAGGCGTACAAATACGGGCGTCCCATCATTTGCCCTGACATCGGCGGAATGGCGGAAAAAGTGCAGGCAGGCGTCGGTGGCCTGCACTACCGTGCGCGGGACAGTATGGCCCTCGCAGGCGTGATAACGCGCATCGTGGCGGAGCCGGGGCTGTTCGCCAGCCTGCAGGAATCGCTGCCTGGCCACGCCGCCATCGGCGACATCACCCGCAGGCATCTGGAACTTTACACTCAGTTACGAGGCTCGCATGTCAGCGGCTGAGCCTCAGGCAACCGCGCCCGCCATGGAACAGGAGGGGTTCAGTCTCGTGCTGCACATCGGTGCCGGGAAAACGGGCACCTCGTCCATCCAGGCAACCCTGCGTTCCCAGCGGGCCAGGCTGAAGGAGCAGGGCATATACTACCTGGGTCTGATGTTGGAATATGCGCCGCTGCGGCTCTTCGACTGGCAAAAGCCGAGCGGGGCCCATGAATTCCTTACGCTCGAGCCGTCACATATCGCGCAACAGGTGCAAGAGGTGATTCGCACCTCCCTGCCATCACTCCGTGCGGCAGGCTGTCACCGGGCGATCTGGAGCAACGAGTGGTTCTTCGACCACGGTACCGGCGCGATCATCGAAGCCATGCAGCGCCTCAGGGCCGAAGGCATGGACGTGCAGGTAATCGCCTATATACGCCGACACGATGCCTGGGTGCGTTCCGCCTACGTGCAATGGGGCCTCAAGCACAAGACCTACACGGGCCCTCTGCTCCCCTTCGACCAGTGGATAAGGTCCAGGAATCCGCGTTTTTCCCAGCGCTTGCGGCCATGGCTTACGGCCTTCGGCGATGACGTGCAGGTGCGAAACCTGGACACCGCCGGCGATGCGGTGACGGATTTCATGCACACCTGCGGCATAGCGCCGGCGGGTCTCGACCCCATACGCAGCAATGAAACACCTTCGGGTGAAGAGCTCACCGTACGCGCGATGTTCAATGCCATGTTCGCGGACAAGGTGCCGGTAGACCGTTTCGACAGGGTGATAGGCAAGGATACCCGTTTCGATCAGACCCTCCACGAATGGTTGACCGCACTGATGCCGGATGAGCAGGCGATGCAACAGGTGGCCGCTGCGTGTAGGGATGACCGTGTTGCGTTGGATCGCCTGCTGGCAACGACTGGGCAGCCGCCCATGGACACTGCGCCATGGCAACCGAAACCGCTGAAGGTGGACTCGGAAAAGGTGCTCGCTGCCCTATGCCAGCTCGTACTGCGCCACGCGGTGAAGATCCATGGCCTGGAGCAAGACATGAACCAGGAAGCTGGTTACGTACGAGGGTCTGCACCGGACACGCACCGCGAGCCCCGCTCGATATCCTGTGACCCCGGCGCACAGCACCGGCCGGTATTCGTGATCTCCACGGGGCGTTCCGGAAGTACGCTGGTACAGCGGGTGCTCAACTGTCATCGCGAGTTGGTCATCTGGGGGGAGCACTTCGGGTTCCTCGAGAGCCTGGCCAGCGCCTATGCCCAGATGCTCAATCCACAGCAGGAGCTTTACCGGAACAATCCTGGCCCGTCGGTCTTGCTGCCTACCCTGCAGGATCCGGCGGCACAATTGGAGTGGACGAACCCTTGGGACGTCGAGGATTTCAAGCGTCAGACACGGGATTTCATCGAAGGCTACTT
>JBAYQE010000147.1:0-4007 GCA_041677345.1 Thiohalomonadaceae bacterium | reverse complement strand
GCCGTAGGTCACGTTGCGAAGCTACGTGACATCTTCGGACCGCGCTGTCACGTAGCCGCTACGCGCCAACGTGACATACGGCGGTTTGACCGTTGGTCACGGGGACGGCTTCGAACCTTTTGGAAATGGTGCCCGGGACCGGAATCGAACCGGTACGGCCTTGCGGCCGAGGGATTTTAAGTCCCTTGCGTCTACCAATTTCGCCACCCGGGCGTCGTGGCTTGGGGTCTACGGCGCCGATGGCGACCGAGAAAGGGAAAATGGAGGCTGGGGTCGGAATCGAACCGGCGTACACGGATTTGCAGTCCGCTGCATGACCACTCTGCCACCCAGCCAGGGGGCGCTGCCAAGAGTTCGTGGAACTCTCTCGTACGAAAAAAAACCCCGGGTATGGTGCCGAGGTTTCTTTGATTGGAGCGGGAAACGAGACTCGAACTCGCGACCCCAACCTTGGCAAGGTTGTGCTCTACCAACTGAGCTATTCCCGCTTGAGAGGCGCAGATTTTAGTGATTTTCAGCCTTATGTCAATACTCTGTGGAGTTGGCTTCGGGCTTCAATCGCTTGCCGGTGCTCAGTACCGGCCAAGCGGCGGAAAGATACAGAACCATGGACCAGAGTGTCAAGATTGCGGCGACGTACAGCAGCGCCACACCCAGGTCTACCACGGGTATGCCCAATACCGGCTCCCGATAGAGCAGCAACAGCAACGCCGACATCTGTGCCGTGGTCTTCACCTTACCAACCATGGATACGGCAACCTTCGCACCGGCGCCGAGCTCGGCCATCCACTCGCGCAGGGCAGAAATCGTGATCTCGCGGCCCACGATGATGGCAGCGGGGATCGCGAGCACCACACCTGGGAACGCGCTCGGGTTGGCATCCACCAGCAATACCAGGGCCGTGGACACCATGAGCTTGTCGGCAACGGGATCGAGGAAGGCTCCGAAGGCCGAGGTGAGGGCCAGGCGGCGGGCCAGGTAGCCATCGAGCCAGTCGGTCACCGCCGCCAGTGCGAACACGAGGGCAGTCGCCGCCGGCGCCCACGCTGCCTGGGTGTAGAACAGCACCACGAACACCGGAATGAGTGCAATACGCAGCAGCGTGAGCAGGTTTGGGATATTCAGCGGCATTAGTCAGGTCCCGTCCGGATGAAAGGCGTCGTAGATCTTCTGCGCGAGGGACGGGCTGATGCCCGGCACTTTGGCCAGATCCTCCACGCCGGCGCGCGCCACCTCCTGCAGGCCGCCGAATTGCCGCAGCAGCAGTTGCCGCCGTTTGCTGCCCAGCCCGGGGATGTCCTCGAGCACGGACGTGGTGCGCGCCTTGGCACGCCGCTGCCGATGCCCGGTGATGGCAAAACGGTGCGCCTCGTCGCGAACCTGTTGGATGAGATGCAGGGCCAACGAATCCGGCGGCAGCGTAATCGGTGCATTATGGTCGGACAATATTAGCTGCTCAAGCCCAGGTTTGCGCGATGGGCCCTTGGCCACGCCCACCACCGTGACACCGGCAACCCCCAAGGCGCTCAGCACCTCGCGTGCCTGCGCCACTTGGCCCTTGCCGCCATCGATGAACAATACGTCCGGATAGGTGCCCTCGCCGTCCTTGAGGCGCTTGTAGCGGCGTTCCAAGGCCTGGTGCATGGCGGCGTAATCGTCACCGGGGGCGATGCCCTCGATATTGAACCGGCGGTAGTCCGACTTGACCGGCCCACCGGTGTCGAACACCACGCAGGATGCCACCGTGGCCTCTCCCATGGTGTGACTGATGTCGAAGCACTCGAGCCGCTTGGGCAATTCGTCCAGATCCAGCGCCTCCTGCAGCGCTTCAAAGCGCACCATGAGGCTGGCCTTGCTCGCAAGATGGGCCGTAAGCGCCGCGGCGGCGTTGGATTCGGCCATGCGTTGCCAGCGCGCCCGATCGCCCCGCACCCGGCTCGTGATGCTCACCTTGTGCCCCGCCCTCACAGCGAGCACTTCCGCGAGCAGGCCCGTGTCTTCCAGCTCACGGTTCACGATGATGTCGCGCGGCACTGGGCGCTCGTCGGAAGCGAGATAATACTGGGACAGGAAGGCCTCCAGGATCTCAGCCTCATCGGCCTCGCCCGTGTTACGCGGGAAGAAGGTCTTGTTGCCGAAGTTCTGCCCACCGCGAACGAAAAACACCTGCACACAGCCTACGCCGTTGCGACTCACGGCTGCGATGACGTCCGCATCACCCCCCTCTCCGCTCACGTACTGGCGCTCCTGCACCCGGCGCAGGCTGGCGATCTGGTCGCGGTAGTGGGCGGCTTGTTCGAAATCCAGGCGGGCGGCTGCATCGTCCATGGCCTTAACGAGCTCGTCCACCACCTGGTTGCTGCGTCCTTCCAGCGACATGACCGTGTGGCGCACATCCTCCGCATAACGCTCAGGCGAGATGAGGCCGACGCACGGTGCGCTGCAGCGCTTGATCTGGTATTGCAGGCAGGGGCGTGTGCGATTCTTGAAGTAGGTGTCTTCGCACTGGCGCACGCGGAACAGCTTTTGTAACAGGTTCAGCGACTCGCGCGCGGACACGGCGCTCGGGTACGGGCCGAAATAGCGCCCCTTCTCACGTCGCTTGCCGCGATGATAGGCCAGGCGCGGATAATCGCCCTCGGTGAGCAGGATGTACGGATAGCTCTTGTCGTCACGCAGCAGGACGTTGTAACGCGGCTTGAGCTGCTTGATGAGATTGTGCTCGAGCAGCAGCGCCTCGTTTTCGGTGTGGGTGACGGTGACTTCGATACGGCAAATCTGCGCCACCAGGGCGCGCGTCTTCGGGCTGGTGTCGCCGCGGCGGAAATAGCTGGTGACACGGTTCTTGAGATTGCGCGCCTTGCCGACGTAGATCACCTCCCCCGCACCGTCGAACATCCGGTAGACACCGGGTCGGGTGGTCAGGTGCTTGAGGAAGTTCTCGACATCAAATTCGGGAACGATGTCCGTCATGGCTTCGGCGTGAGCAGCGCCCGGATATCTCTGAACACGTCGTGGAACATGGTCGTGGTGAGCCGGCGCGTCTGGGTGTTGTAACGACTGCAGTGGTAGGAGTCCACCAGCCAGCGCCCGTCGCCCAGGTCATGGCGCGCACCGTGACCGAACTTGCAGTCACCTGCACGCAGGCCAAGGGCCTTCAACACCGCGCCATGGGCCACGTTGCCAAGGGCGAGGATGACGCTGCCCGCGGGCATCCGTCCCAGTTCGACCACAAGGAAGCGGTTACAGTTGCGGACCTCCGCACCTATCGGCTTGTTTTCCGGTGGCAGGCATTTCACGGCATTGGTGATGCAGCAGTCACGAAGTTCCAGGCCGTCGCCGCGATGGGTCGCCGTGGCCTGATTACTGAAGCCGAAGCGGTGCAGGGTCTCATACAGCAGGATGCCGGCGTAATCGCCGGTGAACGGCCGGCCGCTGGCGTTGGCGCCATGCATGCCCGGGGCAAGCCCGACGATGAGCAGTCGCGCTTGCTCATCCCCGAAGGGCGCCACCGGTGCGGCATGATAGGCGGGATATTCCTGTTTCACGGTGCGCAGGAACGCTGCCAGCCGCGGGCAGGCTCGGCAGCCCGGCTCGAAGGCTACCGCAGGTTCCTTGCGCATGGCGCGTGCCCTTTCGGCCACTACTTGACCTCTTCCAACAGGCCGTAACGCATGGCCAACCGGGTCAACTCCGCATCACTCTTCACGCCCAGCTTGCCGAACAGGCGGGTGCGATAGGTACTCACGGTCTTTGGGCTCAGGTGCAGGGTGTCGGAGATCTCCTGGGGCCGATCGCCCCGCATGAGCATCATGAACACCTGCATCTCCCGTTGTGACAAACGCTCCAGGGGCGACTCATGCCCCGGCAGCATGGACAACGCCACCGATTGAGCGATGGCATTGCTCACGAAGTGCCCACCGGCATGCACCTGGCGGATGGCGCCCACCATCTCATCCACACTGCAACCCTTGGTGAGATAGCCTGTGGCACCGGCCTTGAACAAG
>JBAYQE010000146.1:0-4026 GCA_041677345.1 Thiohalomonadaceae bacterium | reverse complement strand
TGTCCGGGAAAGCGGGGCAAGATCACAAGCTGTGCGGCACCATTGGCTGCGGCATTCCACGCATGCGCGCGATTGACGTAAGCTGAAAAGTCCAGTTAGCGCGAAGGGAGGCGCCTATGACCCGTTCACGCCGAGCTTTGTTCATATCCCACGGCGGTGGCCCATTACCCCTGCTAGGGGATCCGGCTCACGCCGAGATGGTTTCTTGCCTCAGGGAGATTGCGCACACCATCCCACGGCCTTCGTCAATCATCGTCGTGAGTGCCCATTGGGAAGGTTCCGTGGCTACGGTGACCTCGGGCGAGCGGCCGGGGTTGATCTATGACTACAGCGGTTTTCCGCCGGGGTCCTACGAGATCCAATATCCCTGCCCCGGCAACCCGTCCCTGGCCGATGCCATCGTCGAGCGGCTCAGACAGGCAGGCATCACGGCGCGCGCCGATGATCGTCGGGGATTCGACCACGGGCTGTTCGTTCCCTTGAAGCTCATGTATCCGGAAGCCGATATCCCCTGCGTGCAGCTGTCGTTGCTTGATGAACTGGATCCGATGGAGCACATTGCACTGGGTCGTGCTCTGCAGCCCTTGGGCGATCCGTCGGTGTTACTCGTCGGCACGGGGTTCACGTTCCACAACATGAGGGCCTTTTTCACCCCAGAGACGGACGAGTCGCGCACCGCCAACCAGGCCTTTGAACGTTGGTTGCTGGATACGTGTTGCAGTCGTGACATTTCGGAGGAAGAGCGCGTCGTCAGGCTGGTCAATTGGGAATCCGCGCCATACGCCCGCTATTGCCAGCCGCGAGAAGAACATCTGATGCCGCTTCACGTGTGCTACGGATTTGCGGGAGCGGCGTGCTCGAAGGCCTATCCGTTAAGAATCCTCAACAAGGAAACGAGCATGTTTCTGTGGGAGGTTGAAACCTGAGTTCAGGTTCATCGAGGGCGAGGGGACGTACCACGGTTTCCGATATCACGGGCGGCCCGCGGGATTCCGCACGCATGCCCTGGTCTGTACCGCCTCCAGTCTGTTGATGCTGGTTACCGTCTACGAGGCCCACTGGGTCCGTGGTGCTGTCGAGTCGATCCGGCTCGATCCCACGCGCATGGCCCAAGGCATCATGATGGGCATAGGCTTTCTCGGTGCGGGCGTGATCATGAAGGAAGGGCTGTCGGTTCGGGGTCTCACCACGGCCGCGTCCATCTGGATAACCTCGGCCATCGGCGTCCTGGCGGGAATCGGTTTCTATTTCCCGCTCGTCGTGTCGGTGGGATCACCCTGGCCATGTTGTCGGGTTTCCGGTGGATCGAGTCGCGCATGCCGACGCAGGCCTATTACCACGTCGAGATCCGTTTGAAGCCCCACACCGAGATGACGGAGAGCTCGCTCAAATCATTGATCGAAAGCCACGGCTTCAGCATCGCCAACGTCAGCTATCGCCTCGATGGTGAGGAACGGGTGCGCCGCCACGGCATGGTGCTGCGCACCTCCGATCGCAAGAGCGTATCGCGGCTGGCGGATGCACTCCAGGCCAATGGTGCGGTGTACGAGTTCTCCATCACCCCGACGGCGATTGAGAAGCGTGCGGGTTGCAGACTGATCGTCACCACGCACCCCATGTGCATGTGGAGTACGCGGGCACAAACGCCGTACAGCGATGACCACCACGACGCCCGCTGGCTCGCGCACATGGAGCGACTAGGCATTCTCCCCGTGGGTTACATCTATCCCCGGGAGCAGCGGGAAATCAGAGACCTGTTGCGCAGGCGCAGTCAGTTGGTTCAGCAGAGGACGGCGCAAATCCTGAACCTGCAAACGCTGGTGATTCGCGAGACTGGCCGTGCCATCATCTCAAACAACGAGGTCAAAAAGCTCGCCAAGGTGCCGGAGCGCTGGCCGGGCAACTCCCCCTTGGGGCTGGCCGTCGGCGCGCATATCGCGGTGATGCGCACCCTGAATGAGCAAATCGACGCTATCGAGGCGGCCGTGCTCGCAAGGGCCAAGCCCAACCCCACCTACCAAGCCCTGCAGAGCATCGCAGGCGTCGGCAAGGTCCTGGGCCTGACCATCCTCCTGGAGAGCGGCGACATGGCACGTTTCGCCAAGCCCGGGAACTTCGCCTCGTACTGCCGTTGTGTCGATTCCAAACGTCTGAGCAACGGCAAGAAGAATGACGAGAACAACGCCAAGAACGGCAACCGCTATCTCGCATGGGCATTCGTCGAGGCTGCCAACTTTGCCGTGCGCTACAACACCTGCACCTGCCCAGACCGCGAAGCCTCGAACGCCGCGAAGTGCGCTCCACCCACATCCCGGTTCAGCGAGACGGTACCGTACGGAGTCAATTCTTGGGAAACGGACACCAGTCTCAGTTACCATTTCGCCGTTTTCGGGCGTGCCCCGCCAACGGCACCCTGTCCCTTCGAACACCACCCCTTGTACCTGGGTATACTGTCCCCGCAATCCCCAGGACGGCATAAGTTACTTGGATTGGTGGGCTGGAAGTAGGCGTGAAAATCAACGATCACCATGAATCGTTATTTATCCAAGCTTGCTTAGCATCCACCACCGATTTGAACGCACACCCCCTTTGGAGACATGCCATGAAAATTACCGTGCCGGTAGAAGAATTCACGACCCCCGATCCGATCACCGTAACGGAAGACATGCCAATCGACGATCTACGGCGCCTGATGGAGAGGCATGGTGTTCGCCACCTCCCCGTCGTGCGCGGTGGCGCCGTAACGGGTGTGATCAGCGATCGCGATGTGCGCCTGTTCTCCGGTTTGACCGCGGCGGAGAAACTCCAATTGCGGGCCGTCGACATCATGGCGGAAGATCCGCTGACCGTGAGTGCCAGCACGCCGCTGGACGAAGTGGCGTACGCCATGTCCAAAAACAAGGTCGGCAGTGTCATCGTCAAGGATGAATCGGGGCAATTCCTGGGCATTTTCACTGCCACCGATGCCCTGAATGCGCTGATAGAGATCTTCCGCGGAGAAGGAGAAGAAGGGACGCACGGCTGAAAAATCAGGGACAGGCCACGGTTACGTTGCGATTGAGCAGCGAACCGTGCGCTGTCCCTAAATGACTGTTCCGAACCACGAGACACTTGGCTTAGCGCTCACCAAGATGCGGAGAACGCCAAGGGTTGGAATAGAAGCAGGATCTTCCAGTACACTCTCTCGGCCTTTCTTTTGCGATCTTGGCATCTTGGCGAGATGGCATGTGTCTCAGGGTCCGGAACAGCTATTCAGGAGCGCAACGTTCCGATTGTTCTTTGAGCCTCAGACCTTGAAGCTGTTCACCAAGTCCTGAAGCTCGGCGGCGAGGCGGGCGAGGCTGCCGGCGGCTTGGGACATCTGCTCGGAACTCGCTGAGGCGTCGCCGGCAATCTGACGGATGTTGCTGATGTTCCGGTTGATTTTTTCAGCCACGGCGCTTTGCTCCTCTGCCGCCGTGGCAATGTGGGTGCTCATGTCGGAGACCACGCTCATCTGCTCGGTAATGACATCCAGGATGCGGCCGTTGGAGTGGGCATGACTGACGGTGCTCTCGGCGCGCTGCCGGCTCACGGCCATGACAGACGTGGCCTGATCCGCCCTGCCCTGCAGCCGCTCGATCATCGCCTGGATCTCGCGTGTGGATTCCTGAGTACGGTTGGCCAACACACGCACCTCATCAGCCACTACGGCAAAACCACGCCCATGTTCCTCGGCACGTGCCGCTTCAATGGCGGCATTGCGTGCCAGCAGGTTGGTTTGCTCGGCGATCCCGCGAATCACGTCCAGCACGGATCCTATGTTATCGGACTCGTCGGCCAGCGCGGCGATGGTCGCGGAGGCCCCGCGAGGTCTTGCGCCAGGCTGCCGATGGCCTCAACGGTCTGGTGCACGGCATCCTAGCCTGCGTGGGTCTGTCGGTCGGCGGTCTGCGCGGTGGTGGCGGCCTCGGCAGTGCGGGCGGCAACCTCATCGATCGTCACGGCCATCTCGTGGACCGCGGTGGCCACCATGTCGGTTTCCTG
>JBAYQE010000145.1:0-4033 GCA_041677345.1 Thiohalomonadaceae bacterium | reverse complement strand
GGTGGCCATCATCTGTCTGCCGGTATTCAAAAGCGACCGCCGCGTCTCGCGCCGCGAGGGGATGGTCTTTGTGACGGCCTACCTGGCTTACCTGGGTTCCCTGCTGTTGTGGCGCATCTGAGCGGGGCATGTCTGCCCGGCGCCACCGCAACGGCGGTGCGCTGGCACACCTTGGCGCGAGCCACGCAATACAGAGGTACCCGCTTTCAGGCGCGTCGTTTCAACGCGTTGATCATCGTCGGGGTGAGCTGTTTGAACAGCTCCGCGTTGTAGGACGCGCAGTAAGGCACATCCGCGACCTGGCCATATTCGATGCTCGGGTCGGGCTTGCCATCCTGGGGTCGCGTCGGGTCCATGCTGTCGATCGGGAGCGGTGTGCCGGGGAAGGTCGCGTCATTGGTCGCGTTGCCGCGCAGATCGCTCTGAAGGATCTGATGCTCGGCGATCGCGCATTTGCGTGACATCGCCGCAGGCGACCCCTCGGCCACCTCAGGGTCCACATTGACCGCGACGACGGAGACGGTGTCGTCGCTGTTCAGGTAGATCTCGAACGTGCGGAACTGCTGCGGGAAATGCACCAGCGACGAGGTTTCGACCTGCCAGAAGCTCTTTTCCGGCACCAGTTTTCCGGCACCGTCGTACGCCGGCAGCGCCTTGACGGTGTTCAGGTGACGATGGCCGGAAATCCACATCAGCAGGTTGGGTGCGTCCTGCAGCTTCTTGATTAGGGCGGGCAGCGTGACCGCGTTGTCCATCACCGCGTGAGGATCATTCTGATTGGCCGTGGCCTGCCCCCTCGGGTTCCACCATTCCATCAGGCTGCCGACAGCGGCCACGGCAATCGGCACGTGCGCGGCAATCACCATCAGCTGGTTGTTGGCCTGCCCGGCGTCGAGTTCGGCCTGCAGCCACTGCCAGCGCGCGGCGTCCAGGAAGCCATGGCCGTGGATGTCGTGCGAGCCGTCGTCCTCGCGCTGGGTGTTGTCCAGCACGATGATCTTGAGCGGAACTTCCGCCCGCGGCACGAAGCTGTAGCAGGCACAGCCGTTCTCGCTGCGGCGCAGGTTGTCGGGCACCAGCTCGAAGCCGTGTCCCTTGGGCTCGGTGGTGGTGTTGAAGAACTCGGCAATCCACTCGCTGCGCAGCAAGGCACGGCGGTTCGGGTCGGCCGCCACCTTCGGCGGCGATGCAAAGTATTCCTTTTTGCCCGTGTACTTGATCGCGCCATACGGGCTGGTGCCATCGATCACGCCCATGTAGAACGTATTGCCGGCGACGCCCGTGACCGGGTCGTTCAGCGTGACGGGCGAGGTACCGCTCAGGTGGCTGTTCATCTCGTAGATGACCGGCGGCAAGGCCATCGGCGTCATCTTGGCCGCATTGGGAATCAGCACGTCGCCGACCGCCCACACCTCGTCGCTGACATAGCTTTCGCGAAGCTTCAGTGACGGATCGGCATCCACGGGCACGGAGCCGATGTAGAAATGGTCATGGTTGCCCAGCACCTGGTACCACGGGATGGACTTGTTCAGGCCCGCCGCCTTGAAGGGACGCTGGAAATCAACGGTGTCCTCACCGAGGTGGGCGCCGGAGCTGGGCCGAATCGGCTTGCCGTCGAAGACGTCGATGTACCAGCGCGTCTCGTTGTACCGGCCACTGTCACTCACGTCACCCAGGGAGATGCCGAAATCGAACGGCGCCTGCTCGTGCAGAGCGTTCACCGTCTGGATCGCCGCGTCGAGCATCTGCGTGGTGTAGGAGATCACCGGCGAGTAGATGGACGTCATGGCCGCCCCCCGGACCGAGTCGGCCTGCTGGATGTAAATCAGCTGGTTGGGCGCTTCCTTGTCCGTGATGTGGATATCGGTCATGGCAAAGAAACTGGCTAGTTTCTTGCGCTTCACCGGTACAGGATGGCTTTTTCCATCGGCGAGCAGGTCATGGCGCGGGACGATGGCCAGCCCCTTGCCCAGACGGTAGCGCCCATAGCCAAATTGGTCGTAATCCTGCACCTGGCTCAGTTCGAGCGGATGAAGACCCGTGCCGGACTTGAGCGTGGTGGGTTGTGCCCTGAGGTCAAAGGCGAGCATCTGTTCGCTCGTTTTCTTCACCCGCCTGCCATCGATCGGGTAGCTTGTAAGCGGGCTGCCGCTGCCACCGACCGAGGCACATGATGCCGCCGAAAATCCCGCCGCGACACCGAAGGAGTACTTGACGAACTGACGCCGACTCAATCCCGTCTTGCCCATGTCCGGTTCAGTCTCCGTGAAGTCGAATGAATTCATCTGAATTGTCCTCTTGTGCCTTTGCTGGGGATGCAACAGAAGTTCCTGAATGCAGTGTAGAGGGTTTCATGGCAACCCAGGCCGCGTGGCAACGTGGGTGTGAGCCACCTGAATTCGGCGGTTGCAGGTCATCGCGGACACGGGCGAGGTATATGATTTTCGAACCGTGTGTGTGTGTTAATTTCATAGATTGACCTTCTGGAGGGCAGGATATGGTCGCAAGCCACATGGGGTCTGATCTGCTAGAGCCTTCGGCGGTGTGTGCTGCACAAGCGCCTGCCCTGACGCCCACCATGGACGACGCAACGGCTGCCGCCGTGCGGGCCCTTGGCCGGACGGAGGATGTGATGTTCTCTCCGGGAGGGGCTCTTGTGGCCATCGTCGGTCACCTGGCCAACGAAATACTGCTGCTGAAGGTTGCCATCACGCCGCAAGCCGGCGCCGCCGTGCGCATCGATCTCAGCGCGCCCGTGCGCCTGGCCTCGGCATCGATGGCCTATCCGCATGGCGTCTGCTGGCTGACCGACGATGTGATCGTGGTGGCGAACCGGCAGGGCAAGGCCTGCGCGTTTCGTCTGCCACCGTCGATGCCGCAAGGATTGGTGCATCTGGAGCCGGCGTTCATTTTCGGCGCCGATGACACCTCGCACGTGCACACGCCGGGCTCGGTCAGCACACGGCAACTGGCCCCGAACTGCTGGGAGGTGATTCTGTGCAACAACTACGCGCACCAGGTGAGCCAGCATCTGATCGAATTGCATCCCTCGGTGCGGCACGTGGCAGACAGCCTGCTGGTCCAGCGCGGACTGGAGATCCCCGATGGTGTGGCGCAAAGCGCCGATGGGCATTGGATTGCCGTGAGCAACCACAACGAGCACGCCGTGCGCATTTACCGGAACCGGCCACACCTGGGACCCGATTCGGATCCCGATGCCCTGCTCGTCGGGGTCAACTTCCCGCACGGCCTGAGGTTCACTCCCTGCGGCCGCCACCTTGTGGTGGCCGATGCCGGGTTGCCCTTCGTGCACGTGTTTGACGCGGCCGATGGCAACTGGAGCGGCACGTACTCCGCGCCCAGAAGCTTCAAGGTCGTGGACGATGCGGCCTATTGGCGTGGTCGCCACAACCCCCAGGAAGGTGGCCCCAAGGGCATCGACTTCGTGCCCGGACACCCCATCCTCATCGTCACCAACCATGAGCAGCCCCTGGCGTTCTTCGATCTGTCGGCTTTCCTGACGCCGGCAGTGCCGCTGGCATCGCCCACCGGGGACGACAGCAACGTGATTTCACTCAGCCGCCATCTGAGGGCACAGGCGGATCAGTTGCAGGAGACCCGGGACGCCGCCGCTGGGCTGAAAACGGAATGGCTCGCCACCCAAAAGGCGCTGAACGAGCAAACCGACAGACTGGTTGCGCTGTCGACCCGGCTCGACCAGTGCCAGCGTGAGCTGGACGACATGCGCTCCTGCCGTTCCTGGCGAATCACGGCGCCGTACCGCAAGGTGGGCGTCTGGGCCCACCAATGGATGGCCAGGGCAACGCGGCGACCGGCCATCTAGGGCCTGCTCACCCCACGCTGGCACATCAGCGCCGCGCCTCGCCTGAAGAGGGCCACAGGCCGCCGTTGGCGCGCCACCTAAAATACGGCGCCATGCCCGCCGAGCGCATCGCCACCATCGACTTTGAGACCACCGGCGTGTCGCCCTCACGCGGCGACCGCGCGACCGAGGTGGCCATCGTCATGACCG
>JBAYQE010000144.1:0-4034 GCA_041677345.1 Thiohalomonadaceae bacterium | reverse complement strand
GATAGAAACCAGGAAGAACGTCCCGGAGCGCATCAACGAGCAGCTCGGGACGCTACTGCAAGAGAGGCACGCGGTTTGAAATATTCGCGCATCATCGGCACCGGTGGCTACCTGCCCGACAAGATACTTACCAACCAGGACCTCGAGCACATGGTGGACACCACGGACCAGTGGATCCGTGAGCGCACCGGCATCGAGGAAAGGCATATCGCCGCCGATGACCAGACCACCTGTGATCTGGCGGAGCAGGCGGCGCGGCGCGCCATGGAGGCCGCCGGCGTCGGCGCCTCGGATATCGACCTCATCATCGTTGCCACTACCACGCCCGATCGCGTGTTCCCCAGCACCGCCTGCCTGCTGCAGGATCGCCTCGGCATTCACGGTGGCGCGGCCTTCGACATCCAGGCGGTATGTACCGGCTTCGTTTACGCACTCGGCGTGGCCGACAAGTTCATTCGTACCGGCAGCGCGCGCCGAGCATTGGTGGTCGGCGCAGAAACGCTATCACGCATCGTCGATTGGACCGACCGCGGCACCTGCGTGCTGTTCGGTGACGGCGCCGGCGCGGTGGTGATCGAGGCCAGCGACGAGCCCGGCATCCTGTCCACCCATCTGCACGCGGATGGGCAGTACAACGAGTTACTCAACGTACCCGGTGGCGTGTCCCAGCCGGGCCGCACCTTCATCGAGATGAAGGGCAATGAGGTTTTCAAGGTCGCGGTGAATACCCTCGGTCGCATCGTCGACGAGACCCTCGAGGCCAACGGCCTGCAGAAGAGCGATATCGACTGGCTGGTGCCGCACCAGGCCAACACGCGCATCATCGCGGCCACGGCCAGGAAGCTGGGTATGTCCATGGAGCGCGTGGTGCTCACCGTGGCGACCCACGGCAACACGTCCGCCGCTTCGGTGCCGCTCGCGCTGGACGTGGCGGTGCGCGACGGCCGTATCCAGCGCGGTGAAACCATCCTTCTCGAAGCCTTTGGCGGCGGTTTCACCTGGGGCTCGGCGCTTATCAGGTATTGAGCTGTCATGCTGTCGCAGCCGCGTCCCGAATCGTAGGTCACGTTGGCGCGCATGCGCCTACGTGACACACCGCGGCTCGGATGTCACGTAGCTTCGCAACGTGACCTACGGGCGGTTCCGGGGGAGCGGCGCCGGCATGACAGCCAGAACAGAAAACAATGGAGAGTGAATAACAACATGTCTCTTGCCTTCGTCTTTCCCGGTCAGGGATCCCAGTCGGTCGGCATGTACGCGGACCTGGCGGCAAATCGTCCCGAGGTGCGCGCCACCTTCGACGAGGCCTCCGCCGCGCTCAGTCATGACCTGTGGCAGGTGGTGGCCAACGGCCCCGAGGAAGAGCTGAACAAGACGCACGTGACCCAGCCGGCCATGCTGGCGGCCGGCGTGGCTGCCTGGCGCGCCTGGCTTGCGCAGGGAGGCAAAAAGCCCACGGTAATGGCGGGCCACAGCCTGGGCGAATACACCGCACTGGTGTGCGCCGGCGCACTGGAATTTGCCGATGCCGTGCGCCTGGTGGCCGAGCGTGGCCGCTTCATGCAGGAGGCCGTGCCCGCGGGCGCCGGCGCCATGGCCGCCATCCTCGGCCTGGACGACACACAGGTCGTCGAGGTTTGCGCACAGGCGGCACAGGGCGACGTGGTTTCCGCAGTGAATTTCAATTCGCCCGGCCAGGTGGTGGTAGCAGGTTCGGCCGCCGCCGTGCAGCGTGCCGTGGACCTGGCCAAGGGCGCCGGCGCCAAGCGTGCCGTGCTGCTGCCGGTGAGCGTGCCGTCCCATTGCAGCCTGATGAAGCCCGCTGCCGATCGGCTGGCCGAGCGCCTCGCATCCATCGACGTGAAGGCGCCGTCCATCCCGGTGCTGAACAACGTGGACGTGACTGCCGCCGACGATCCTGCGGCCATCCGCGACGCCCTGGTGCGCCAGCTCTACAGCCCCGTGCGCTGGGTGGAGACCATCCGCCGCATGCATGCCGACGGCGTGGACAGGCTGGTGGAGTGTGGCCCGGGCAAGGTGCTCGTAGGTCTCAACAAGCGCATCGAAAAGGACATGGCGGCGAGCGCCATTGTCGACGCGGCCAGCTTGGCGCAGGCCCTCAACGAAAACGCCTGAGGAGGAACAGCATGTCGCTCGAAAACGAAATCGCACTCGTCACCGGCGCCAGCCGTGGCATCGGTCAGGCCACGGCCATCGCCCTGGGCAAGAAGGGCGCCACCGTGATCGGTACCGCCACCAGCGAGTCCGGTGCTGAAAAGATCAGTGCCTACCTGGCCGAGCAGGGCATCAAGGGCAAAGGCATGGCGCTGGATGTGTCCAGCCAGGCGAGCATCGATGCACTGATGGCCGCCGTCAACGAAGGTTTCGGTGTGCCCACCATCCTGGTCAACAACGCGGGCATCACCCGCGACAACCTGCTCATGCGCATGAAGGATGAGGAGTGGGATGCCATCATCAACACCAATCTATCCTCCGTGTACCGTATGTCCAAGGCCTGTCTGCGCGGTATGACCAAGGCGCGCAAGGGCCGCATCATCAGCATCGCCTCGGTGGTCGGTGCCATGGGTAATGCGGGCCAGACCAACTATGCCGCCGCCAAGGCGGGCATCATGGGTTTCAGCAAGTCACTCGCACGTGAGGTGGGTTCCCGTGGCATCACAGTCAACACCGTCGCGCCCGGCTTCATCGACACCGACATGACGCGTGCGCTGGCCGACGAACACAAGCAGGCGCTGCTTGGCCAGATTCCGTTGGCACGGCTTGGACAGCCTGCGGAAATCGCCGCCGCCGTGGCCTTTCTGGCTTCGCCGGAGGCCGCCTACATCACAGGTGAAACATTGCATGTAAATGGCGGAATGTATATGGCGTAGTGGCGAGAAATCGCAACAAGATCAAGCGACTACATCGTCAAAGTTAAGGAATTGTTTTATCTGGCATCCATTGGCGGTTTTCTCTAAAATACCGCCGCATCAAAAATCTTGTTCCATTGGGAGGAAGTATCCGTCATGAGTACGGTTGAAGAGCGCGTCAAGAAGATCGTTGTCGAACAGCTGGGGGTTAAAGAAGAGGAAGTGAACATGACCTCTTCCTTCGTCGACGATCTCGGCGCCGATTCCCTCGATACCGTGGAGCTCGTCATGGCTCTCGAAGAAGAATTCGAGACCGAGATCCCGGACGAAGAGGCGGAGAAGATCACCACGGTTCAGCAGGCCGTCGATTACGTCAAGTCCCATTCGGCGGGCTGAGTCTTAAGCGAGTAGCAAGCAAAGGCCGCCGGACCACGTAAGTGGTCGCGGCCTTTTGTTTATTGAATCAATCATTGAGGAGTGTCTCTTGGCAAAGCGGCGCGTTGTCATCACGGGCTTGGGAATGGTGTCCCCTGTGGGCCTGAGCGTGAAGGAATCCTGGGAAAACATCCTGGCGGGTAAAAGCGGAATCGCACCCATCACGCACTTTGATGTCTCCGCTTTCGCGACCCGTTTCGGCGGCTCCGTGAAAGGCTTCGATCCTGCGAAGTACTTTCCGCCGAAGGACGTCAAGAAAATGGATCCCTTCATTCATTACGGAGTCGCAGCCGCCAAGGAGGCCATCGAAGATGCCGGCCTCACCGTCACCGAGGAGAATGCCGAGCGCATCGGTGTGGCCATCGGTTCCGGCATCGGCGGCCTGCCCGGCATCGAGAAGGGTCACGAAGCCTATATGGAAGGCGGGCCTCGCAAGATCTCGCCCTTTTTTGTCCCCAGCAACATCATCAACATGATCTCGGGCAACTTGTCGATCATGTACGGCATGAAGGGCCCCAACATCGCCATCGTCACGGCGTGTGCCACGGGCACGCATTCCATCGGCGATGCCGCACGCATGATCGCCTATGGCGATGCAGACGTGATGATCGCCGGCGGTGCCGAAATGGCCACCTCGCCCTGTGGCTTGGGTGGCTTCGGTTCGGCACGCGCCCTGTCCACCCGCAACGATGAGCCGGAAAAGGCCAGCCGTCCGTGGGACAAGGACCG
>JBAYQE010000143.1:0-4084 GCA_041677345.1 Thiohalomonadaceae bacterium | reverse complement strand
TTCTACAACCGCGAGGCCATCCACACCATCCTGCGCATGGCGGCCGCCAACGGCTTCGGCCGTGTGCTGGTGGGGCGTGGCGGCCTGCTGTCCACGCCGGCCGCCTCGGCGGTGATCCGCAAGTACCAGGCCTTCGGCGGCCTGGTGCTCTCGGCCAGCCACAACCCGGGCGGCCCGGACGGGGACTTCGGCATCAAGTACAACATCGGCAACGGTGGCCCGGCCCCGGAGCGGATCACCGAGGCCATCTATGCCCGCAGCCGCGAGATCACCGAGTACAAGACCCTCAAGTTCGAGGAGATCCCCCTCGACACCTGTGGCACCTACAACCTCATGGGCACCACCGTGGAGGTCATCGATCCGGTGGCCGATTACGCCGAGCTCATGGAATCCTTGTTCGATTTCGACGCCATCCGCGCCCTGCTGGCCGGCGGCTTCCGCATGCGCTACGACGCCATGCACGCCATCACCGGCCCCTACGCCAAGGAGATCATCGAGGGTCGCCTGGGCGCACCCGCCGGCACGGTGATGAATGCGGTGCCCCTGCCCGACTTCGGGGGCGGCCATCCGGACCCCAACCTCACCTATGCGGAAGACCTCGTCGGCATCATGTACGGTGACGATGCGCCGGACTTCGGCGCGGCCTCCGACGGCGACGGCGATCGCAACATGATCCTGGGCCGGCGCTTTTTCGTGACGCCCTCGGACAGCCTGGCCGTGATCGCCGCCAACGCCGAACACGTGCCCGGCTACCGCGGCCGGGTCACGGGCGTGGCACGCTCCATGCCCACCAGCGCCGCGGCGGATCGCGTGGCCCGCACACTTGGCTTCGAGAGCTTCGAGACCCCCACGGGGTGGAAATTCTTCGGCAATCTGCTGGATGCCGGCCGCATCACCTTCTGCGGCGAGGAGAGCTTCGGCTCCGGCTCGGACCACGTGCGCGAGAAGGACGGCCTGTGGGCCGTGCTGTACTGGCTCAACATCCTGGCGGCGCGCCGCGAATCGGTGGAAGACATCCTGCGTCACCACTGGCAGCGCTTCGGCCGCGACTACTACACCCGCCACGACTACGAGGAACTGGACGCCGCCGTGGCCAAATCCCTTTACGAGGACCTGAAGGCACGCCTGCCCTCGTTCGCGGGCCAACGTTTCGGCACCCGCACCGTCACCCTGGCGGACGACTTCGCCTACACCGATCCCATCGACGGCAGCGTCAGCGGCGGCCAGGGCGTGCGCATCCTGTTCGACGACGGCGCGCGCCTGGTCTTCCGGCTTTCGGGTACCGGCACGGTGGGCGCCACCCTGCGCCTGTACGTCGAGCGCTTCGAGCCCGATGCCAGCCGTCACGGCCAGGACCCCCAGGCAGCCCTCGCCGAGCTCATTGCCTTGGCCGACGAATTGACGCAACTTAGGCAGCGGACCGACCGGGACAGGCCGTCCGTCATCACCTGACGTTACAACGCGGAGGACGCGGAGGCGCAGAGCTCGCGGAGAAGGAAACCCTCATTGTGGGAGCGAGCTTCTGCTCGCGACCGGCTTGAAGGAACACTGGACCTTCGTGTGCAAAAGCTGTGCTCCCAGGAGGAATCGATTGTTCTCACCTCCGCACTCTCCGCGTCCGAACCTGGGGGCACAACGATGAAATACGTCAAGCGCTTCGCCGAACTCGGCATCAACGACGTGCCCCTGGTGGGCGGAAAGAACGCCTCGCTGGGCGAGATGTACCGAGCCCTGAGCGCCAAGGGCGTCACGGTGCCCAACGGCTTCGCCACCACGGCGGAGGCCTACCGCCACTATATCGATCACAACGGTCTCCACGAGCGCATCGCCAAGGTGCTCGAGACCCTCGACACCCGCGACGTGGTGGCGCTCGCCCGCGCCGGTGCCCAGATCCGCGCGTGGGTCGCCAACGGCGACATGCCCGCCGACCTCGCCGCCGAGATCCGTGCGGCCTACGCCGAAATGGAAAAGGAATACGGCGCCCTCACCGACGTGGCCGTGCGCTCCTCGGCCACCGCCGAGGACCTGCCCACCGCCTCGTTTGCCGGCCAGCAGGAGACCTACCTGAACATCCGCGGCGCCGACAATCTCATCGACACCTGCCGTCACGTGTTCGCCTCGCTGTTCACCGATCGCGCCATCTCCTACCGCGTCCACCAGGGTTTCGAGCACATGGACGTGGCGCTCTCCATCGGCGTGCAGAAGATGGTGCGCTCGGACATCGGCGCCTCGGGCGTCATGTTCTCCATCGACACGGAAACCGGTTTTCCTGACGTGGTATTCATCACCGCCGCCTACGGTCTGGGCGAGAACGTGGTGCAGGGCATGGTGAACCCCGACGAGTTCTACGTGTTCAAGCCCACCCTCGCCCAGGGCAAGCGCCCCATCCTCAAGCGTCACCTGGGCAGCAAGGCGGTGAAGATGATCTATGCCGACGCGCACCACGCCGGCGCCTCCACCCGCAACGTGAGCGTGGACAAGGCCGAGCGCAATCGTTTCGCCATCACCGATGACGAGGTGCTTGAGCTGGCGCGCATGGCGGTGACCATCGAGCAGCACTATGGCCGCCCCATGGATATCGAATGGGCGCGCGACGGCATCACGGGCGGCCTGTTCATCGTGCAGGCCCGCCCTGAGACCGTGCAGGCCGCCGCCGACAAGCGTGTGCAGGAGACCTACAAGCTGAAGTCCCGCGGCGACGTGCTTGCGGTGGGCAAGAGCGTGGGCCAGAAGATCGCCACCGGCCACGCGCGCGTCATCAAGAACGCGGACAAGATGAACGACCTCAAGCCCGGCGAGGTGCTCATCACCGACATCACCGACCCCGACTGGGAACCGGTGATGAAGATCGCCTCGGCCATCGTGACCAATCGCGGCGGGCGCACCTGCCATGCGGCCATCATCGCGCGCGAGCTGGGCATTCCCGCCGTGGTGGGTTGCGGCGACGCCACGGCCACCATCCCGGGCGGCGAGATGATCACCGTGTCCTGCGCGGAGGGCGACACCGGCTACGTCTACCAGGGCGAGTTGCCGTTCGCGGTGGAACGCACCGATCTCTCCGCCATGGAACGGCCCAGGACCAAGATCATGGTGAACGTGGGCAATCCGGAGACGGCCTTCGACATCTCGCGCCTGCCCTGCGACGGCGTGGGCCTGGCGCGGCTCGAGTTCATCATCATGAACGCCATCCGGGTACACCCGCGCGCCCTGCTGGACTATGACACCCTGGACCGGGCGACCCAGGAAAAGATCGACGAAATCACCGCCGGCTATGCGGATCGACGCAGTTACTACGTGGACAGGCTCGCCGAGGGCGTCGCCACCATCGCGGCCGCCTTCTATCCGCGCAAGGTGATCGTGCGCATGAGCAACTTCAAGTCGAACGAGTACGCACAGTTGCTGGGCGGCGCGGGCTTCGAGCCCAAGGAAGAGAACCCCATGATCGGCTTCCGCGGCGCATACCGCTATCCGTCAAAGGAATTCGCCGACGCCTTCGCGCTGGAATGCGCGGCCATGCGCCAGGTGCGCGAGGACATGGGGCTGAACAACGTCATGCTCATGATCCCCTTCGTGCGCAGCGTGGACGAGGGCCTGAAGGTGCTCGATCTGATGGCCAGAAACGGCCTGTCGCGAGGGGAAAACGGCCTGGAAATCTACGTGATGTGCGAAATCCCGGCCAACGCCCTGCTTGCCGACAAGTTCCTGGACCACTTCGACGGCTTTTCCATCGGTTCCAACGACCTCACCCAGCTCACCCTGGGCGTGGACCGCGACTCCGGCCTGGTCACCGGCGTGGACGAGCGCAACGAGGCCGTGCTCGCCCTCATGGACATGGCTATCGCGGCCTGCCGCCGGCGCGGCAAGTACAGCGGCATCTGCGGCCAGGCGCCGTCGGACTTCCCCGAAATCACCGAATGGCTGGTAGAGCGCGGCATCGAGTCCATCTCCCTCAATCCCGATTCCGTGCTGCGCATGAGCAAGGTCGTGCTCGACATGGAAAAAGCGGGTAAACGGGCGGGATAGAAGAGAGAACTACGGAGACCACGGAGGAAAGGAAAAGCAATTAACCACGGGGGACACGGGG
>JBAYQE010000142.1:0-4101 GCA_041677345.1 Thiohalomonadaceae bacterium | reverse complement strand
GGCCCGGCACAGCGTGCCGGGCCGCGTATCCGTCCTTACTTCGGCAGCGCGTAAACGCCGCGCGAAGGAGACACCACGCGTCCGTTGCGCTTCAGGTAGGCGAGCAATTGGTTGAGGTTCTTGGTCTCGACACCACTTTCATCCAGGCTGGCCTTGAGCTCCTTGGTGCTGATGCGGCCGGAGGCTTCGATGAGCTTGAGCACACGCTCGGAGATCTTGCCTTCACCACCACCTGTGCTGCGGCTGCGGGTACGGCCGCCCAGCTGGCGGATTTCACGATCCACTGCAGCGAGTTCCTTGCGATGCTGGGAAACCAGCTCACGGCGGTGCTCACGCAACTCGTCGAGGCGGGCGCGGTTGGCCTCACGCTCGGCTTCCAACTCTTCACGCTCACGTTTACGTGCAAGCTCGTAGAGTTCGTCGGCGGAGAGCTCGTCGATGGGTTTTTTTCTTGCCATTAAATACTCCTTGGGAGGAACACTCTAAAAAAGGAATCGCGCGGCTATTATAGTTTGCGCGTTTCCAATGTTAAACAGCGGAGCTATTAATATGCAACACCCTTCCTATGGTGCCGCCACAAAAATAGTAAGGAACTGATTCGATTTCGTCCGTCAGGGGGACAAAGGGTGGTTGCAAATGACTCGAAAGTGATGTGGGCTGGAAAGAAACTTCTCACATGGGGCGCCGCGTGTTATCAGAACACTGCGTGACCCATGCATGGGGCGAGCAGGGTTTCTTATGAAAAAAATGGCGCCCGAACTTTGAACTTGTATGAAATGGTCAGCGGGGACGGGTCGCGGCAGCGGCGAGCAATTCCAGTACTTCACGGTGGCCATTATTGGCGGCATGGACCAGCGCGGTAATGCCATCGGTATCGGTGGAAGCCGGCTCGGCGCCGTGATTCAGCAGGGTCCGGACGGTATCCAGGTGGCCGTTGCGTGCCGCCCATAGCAGTGGGTCGTTACCCTTGTGATCGCGTGCATTGAGGTCGGCGCCTGCCGCAAGCAGGGATTCCACGATGGCCGTATGGCCGCCTTTGGCCGCCCAGATGAGGGCGGTCCACCCCAGGGTCGATTCTGCCAGGTTCACCTTTGCGCCATGGGCTAGCAGGAGCTGAACCGCTTCGATACGGCCGTTACCTGCGGCCACCATGAGGGTGGTATACGCCGCCTTGTCGGTGTCATCGGGATTGGCACCATACCGAAGTAGTAGGTCCAGCACCTTGCCATGGCCTTCGCGCGCGGCCAGCAGGAGGGCAGTCCACTCGCAGTTGTCGCGCGCGTGGAGATCCGCACCCGCTGCGAGCTGTGCGCGCACCTCCTCAAGCTGCCCCGCTTCGGCGGCATGCATGAGCGCCGTGCGCCCGTTGGCATCGCGTGCGTCCGGGTCGCTGCAGGCGGACAGCACCAGTAAGAGTGCCAAAAGCAGGATGCGTGTGGTCATACGATGAACAATGCGAGCAGCTCCCCGGCCTTGCCGCGGCGCCCGCTCTGGCAGCTGATAAAACGCTGTACGTGGAAATGTTCGGTCCGGGCTTTGGCATACAGATGCTGTGTGAACTCGGTGTTGTGATTGGAGATCAGCACGGGTATGCCCTTGTCGGCAAGGCGGTTGGCGGCACTGGCCAGTTCTATCTGCTGGTTATCATCGAAACCACCCGCACTGTAATTGGTGAAATTGGCAGAAGGGGAGAGTGCGACATAGGGTGGATCGCAGTAGACCACGTCGCCTGCGCGGGTGGCCTTCAGGGTTTTCACGAAATCGGCGTGGCGGAACACCGCGCGCTGCGCCTTGGCATGAAACGCGAGCATCTCCGATTCGGGGAAGTAAGGCCGCTTGTAGCGCCCGAATGGGACGTTGAAGCCCCCTCTGGCGTTATAACGGCACAGGCCGTTGTAGCCGTGGCGATTGAGGTATACGAACAGCGCAGCACGCCGGCGTATGTCCGCGGTGCGGTTGAATTCCGCGCGCAGCCGGTAATAACGCTCGGCGCGGTTGTTGGCCGGTGTGAACAGCGCGCGACAATCCTCGATGAATGCGGCGCCTTCCGACTGCACCAGCAGATACAGGTCGATCAGGTCTTTGTTGGTATCCGTGAGCAGGTAGCGCGGGTAGTCGGTGTTCAGGAACACTGCGCCCGAACCCACGAAGGGCTCCACCAGTCTGCGTCCGTCGGGGAGCTGGGCGCGGATGCGCTCGAGCAGGCGGTACTTATTGCCGGCCCACTTCAAGAAGGGTCGCACCGGAACGGGTCGGGATTCGCTCATGACAGGGGCTTGATGAAGACTTTGGAGCGCCGCTGGTAGTTGTACATGGCCTGCTTTTTCACGGGCAGGTCCTGGATATCGCCCGCGATGAAACCGCGTTCCTGGAACCAGTGGGCGGTGCGTGTGGTGAGCACGAACAAGCGCTGGATACCCAGGCCGCGTGCCTGGCGTTCCACATACTTGAGCAGGGCGTCGCCGCGGCGCTGACTGCGGTAGTCGGGGTGCACGGCCATGCAGGCGACTTCGCCCACCTGCTCCTCGGGGAAGGGGTACAGTGCGGTGCAGGCGATGATGGCACCGTCGCGTTCCACCACCACGAAGTGATCGATCTCCATCTCCAGCAGTTCGCGTGAGCGGCGCACCAGCATGCCTTCCTCTTCCAGCGGCCGGATGAGTTCCAGGATGCCACCCACGTCGGCGATGGTGGCCTGGCGCGTGCCTTCGTACGCCTCGCCGGTGACCAGGGTCCCGATGCCATCGCGCGTGAACAGCTCCAGGAGCAACGAGCCGTCCACATGCCGGTCGATGAGGTGGACGCGGCGCACGCCCTTGCGGGTGGCGTGCACGGCGCTGGCGAGGCCACGCTCGATGGGCCGGGACAGTTCACGTGTCTTGAGCAGCATCTCGGCCTCGGCGGGCGCCAGCTCGCGCAGCAATTCACCTTGCTCGTCCAGCACGCCGGCGCCGTCCACCAGGTAGATGAGCTTGTCGGCCTGGAGGTGCACCGCAGCTGCGGTGGCCACGTCCTCGGCGCTCAGATTGAAGACCTCTCCGGTGGGCGAATAACCGATGGGCGAGAGCAGCACCAGGGCGCGCGCATCCAGGGCGCGGGCGATGGCGGGTGCGTCCACGCTGCGCACTTCGCCGGTGTGTTGATAGTCCACGCCATCACGCACGCCCAGCGGCTGGGCAGTGACGTAGTTGCCGGCGCTCACGCGGATTTCGGCGCCGGCCATGGGTGAGTTGGCCAGGCCCATGGACAGCAGGGCCTCGATCTCGATGCGCACCAGCCCGGCGGCCTCCTTAACGCAGGCCAGGGCCGTGGCATCGGTGAGCCGCAGGCCGTTCACGTAACGGATCTCCGCGCCGCGTGCGCGCAGCCGCTCCTCGATCTGCGGCCGCGCCCCGTGCACCAGGACCAGCCGCACCCCCAGGCTGTGCAACAGCGCCAGGTCGTGCACCAGCCCGGCGATCTGGGCGTCACGCAACATCTCCCCGCCCAGGGCGATGACGAACGTCCGCCCACGGAACGCATTGATATACGGCGCGGAATTACGGAACCAGCGAACGAAGGTCTGCGCATCGAGCATGCGGGCTATTGTGGTTAGTCGCGGATCGCCGTGCAAGAAAAAAGCTTAACACGGGGGACACGGGGAACACGGGGAAAACCATTGTGAATTGCGGGGCGGGTGGAGCGGCATCAGGCGGCGATTGGTCCTTTCGATTTCAGCAAGGACGGGTTGAGGCGATCCACGGGTGTATGCATCGTCCCGCCAACGAGAAACGGCTTTCCCCCGTGTATCCCGTGTCCCCCGTGGTTCAGGCTTTTTCTTCTTCCACGCAGAACCGCCGAATCAACTGGCGCAAGAGGTCGATGGTGGGTTGCAGGCGGTCCAGGGCGAGATATTCGTCGGGCTGGTGGGCTTGGGCGATGTCGCCGGGGCCGAGGACGATGGTGTCCATGCCCAGGGTGTTGAGATAGGGGGCTTCCGTGCAGAAGGCCACGGCCTCGGCGCTGTGGCCGGTGAGGCGTTCGGCGGCGCGCACGATGGGGGAATCGGTCGGCGTGTGCAGGGGCGGGGTGCCGTGGAACAACGGGGTGACCTCCACCCCG
>JBAYQE010000141.1:0-4102 GCA_041677345.1 Thiohalomonadaceae bacterium | reverse complement strand
CGCGCTGTTTTTCCAGACCGGCCAGCGGCCCGAGGCAGGAGGCATTGCCCTTCCCGGATTCCAGGAAATCGCTCCATGCACCCGGCAGTTGCAGCAGGCGGATGGTGTGGCCGGTGGGGGCAGTGTCGAACACGATGTGGTGGTATTCGCCGACCAGCGCAGCGTCGGTGAGCAGCGCCGTGAATTCGTCAAAGGCCGCGATTTCCGTGGTGCATGCCCCCGATAGCTGCTCCTCGATGCCTTTCACCACGGCTTCGGGCAGCGCGCCGCGCACCGGATCTACGATGCGCGCGCGGTAGGCGTCGGCGGCGGCCTGCGGGTCGATCTCCAGGGCGGCAAGACCGGATACGCCTTCGACAGGGGTGATGCGATTGCCGATGGCCAGGCCGAATACCTGGCCCACATTGGACGCCGGATCCGTGCTCACCAGCAGCACCCGCTTGCCGCCCTCGGCCAGGTGCACGGCCGTGGCGCAGGCGAGCGAGGTCTTGCCGACGCCGCCCTTGCCGGTGAAGAAGAGAAAGCGCGGCGGATGGTCGAGAAACTTCATGCCTTCGTGTTGTGAAAGCCGCATCGTCAAACCTTTTGCCTTGAGCCTACGAGCAGCAACCGGACCCGTCGCAGCAACCGCCGGCGGGTTTGGCGTCGATCACAGTGACATCGATGCCCGCCCAGCGGGCGAGTTCGGCTCGTGACGGATAGCGACCGGCCAGCACGACCTCGCCGTCCACGAGAATCAACGGGAGGGATTCCGCCCCCGAACGTTCCAGAAAGCCCCTGGCGACCGGATTTTCCGCAAACGCCAGCGGCTGTTGGGCCAGGTTGAAGCGTTCCGCGCGCGCACCGTTGCGCTTGGCCCATTCCAGGTCGGCCGCGAAGGTCACCAGGGCCTGATCGACGTCCACGCCGCACACGCCCGTGCTGCAGCACAGCGCGGGATCGAAGATTTGGATGAGTTTCATGACAGGGTTCCTCGTCAGGGCAAGAGTGTACCGATGCGATCCAGCTCCACCTTCAGGCGGGCGCGGTCCTGCTTCAGGTGTTCAAGTGGAAGGGAAAGGAAAGCCTCGATGCGCGCGCGCAGGATGCGATAGGCGGTGTAGAACGCCGCATCAATTTCTTCATCGCTACCCGTGGCGTGTGCCGGGTCCTCCACACCCCAGTGGGTGCGCACGGCGGACCCAATATAGGCAGGGCAGGTCTCACCGGCGGCGTTGGCGCACACCGTGATGACGACATCCGGCGTCACGGGCAGGTTGTCCCAGGACTTGCTGTGGTAACCCTCGGTGGAAATTTCCTCGCGCGCCAGCAGAGCCAGAGAGCGGCGATGCACCTGCCCGGTGGGCTTGCTGCCGGCGCTCATGGCGTGCCAGCCTTCGGGCGCCAGGTGGTTGAAAGTGGCTTCAGCGAGGATGGACCGGCAGGAATTGCCAGTGCAGAGAAAAAGTACATTCATGGTTTGTGTCTTGGCGGAATGAACGTTGCACCGTTTCCGGCAGCACGGAAGGGAATTCACCGGCCAACGTGGAGCCTGACCGACGTCCTCGGCAGAACCAATCCGCCGCTAGCGGACGATGTATGCGTCGCGCCGAATATATGCTAACGCGTATATGATAGCAAGGAGACTTTGCGTTCCCATGCTTCTGGAGCCCCGTGGGCGCTGGGCAGGTGGGCGGCAGAACCGTGCAGGCCGACGGGAGTGGCGGGTTTCTACTGCCCCAAGCAACCGAACCTTCAGCGCTGAGGCTATGCCCTGGCGCTGCTGCAACCCGTGCAACGTGAAACCGCGACGCTATCTTGGCCGTCGCCGTCCGGTGTACTCACGCACCATCTATCCAGTTCACGTCCTAAGCCAATTAGGTGCGACCAGGCGTGCCCCGCGGTGTGTCCGAGAAAGGCCGGTGGAGAGGGTAGGTTGCGCTGCCAGGAACGAGGGGAGGGAATTAGAGGACGCGCCGGCCCATACGTCACGGAGGCTAGATGGTCGCTTACGCCAATTAAGAGGTGACGCCTTTGTGCGCCATTGGAAATTGGTGAATGACAACAAATCAATGGGTTACAAAGGCCATCTGGCGCCTGGAATGGCGCAGCGCTGTTTTGTAGGTATTTGAGTGATCGGCAAAAAACGCCAGGCGAACTATTGGCTACGAACTAGGTGGTCGGGAGTTCGAATCTCTCCGGGCGCGCCATATGTGAGCAAATCAGCCGGTTACGCGATGAGCATAACCGGCTTTTTTGTATCCTGCGCCATTGAAATCACGAATTGCCCGCATCGAGCTTCACGCCGCGGCTTGGTTCTGCCTTGCCAAATGGAAGGAAGAGCTGCGGGGATGCAGCACCCTGGCGGCCGATGGCCGATGGGGAACGACGATGGCCCAAGATTACCCTCGCGCGCCCCTGGCCAGCGGGCAACCGCAAAAATGGATTTTTTGCTACGCGCCGGACCGTCATCCCCCGGTGCTGGAATACTGGGGAGTTGTAACTGGCGATGTCGCGCCCCTCGCGGGCGCGTGGATTGAAACATTGATGGGCCAATGAAACGCGGCGCACGTCAGCGCTTTTCCCTGGGTTTCATTGCATCCGATAGGGCTCCGTCGAGGATGCCAACTGCGGAAGGCTCGATAGCGTTGCGCTTTCAGCCGGTTGTGAACCTTCAAATTCCACCACCGATCATCGTTTTGATGACGGGTCGCCTCAATCCTCGTCGCTCGCTGCCAGCAAACCGGCATTTCCGCCGATGGCGGCGGTATTGATGGTCGTTGATTTTTCCAGCACCAGGGAACGCAGGTAATCGGGACCGCCGGCCTTGGGGCCTGTGCCCGACAGCCCGCGTCCGC
This sequence comes from Thiohalomonadaceae bacterium, assembly GCA_041677345.1. GTDB lineage: Bacteria > Pseudomonadota > Gammaproteobacteria > Thiohalomonadales > Thiohalomonadaceae > JALOAT01. The sequence goes on along the minus strand of JBAYQE010000141.1, from coordinate 1,265 downwards.
CGAAGGGTTGCACGCCCACGGTGGCACCGATGATGTCGCGATTGACGTAAACATTGCCAGCGTTGATGCGCTTGGCCAGGTGTTGCGCGGTAGTTTCAACGCGACTGTGAATGCCGAAGGTCAGGCCGTAGCCCGCGGCGTTGATTGCATCCACCAACGATGTCAGGTCCTGGTGACGGAAGCGCACGACGTGCAGCACCGGTCCGAACACTTCTTCACGCAAGCGGCCGGGCTGATCGATCTCGAAGATGCATGGCGCCACGTAGCAGCCGTACTCGGCAGCGGTCGGCAGGGTCGCCCGTGCGATCAGGTGGTGGTTCTGTTCCATGCGCCGGATGTGATCGCTTAGTGAATCGCGTGCATCCTCGTCGATGACGGGGCCGATGTCGGTATCTGGTTCGAGCGGGTCTCCCAGGTGCAGTTCGGCCACGGCACCGGCGAGCAATTGCAGGATGCGGTCCGCACATTCCTCCTGGAGACACAACAGGCGCAGCGCGGAGCAGCGTTGGCCGGCGCTGTTGAAGGCGGAGCGCAGCACATCACTGACCACCTGCTCGGGCAGCGCGGAACTGTCGACGACCATCGCGTTGACGCCGCCGGTTTCGGCAAGCAATGGAAGTAGTGCACCCTCACGCGCGGCCAGGGCCCGTTGAATGCGTCGGGCGCTGGTGGTGGAACCGGTGAACAGCACACCCGCCAGGTGCGGATGCGTGAACAAGGTTGGCGCAACGGCACCGCTGGGGCCGGGGAGGTAATGGAGGGCCGTGGGCGGCACACCGGCCTGGTGGAGCAGGTGGCAGATCTGCATGCCCACCAGCGGTGTCTGATGGGCCGGTTTGGCCACGACCGCATTGCCTGCGACCAGGGCCGCAGCGATTTGGCCGGTGAAAATGGCGATGGGAAAGTTCCATGGACTGATACAGGCGAACACGCCCCGCCCCTCGTAGTACAAGCGGTTGTCCTCACCGGTGGGACCGGGCAGGACACGAGGCGCAAGATCGCGCTCAGCGCGCGCGGCGTAATAGCGCAAGAAATCCACTGCCTCGCGTACATCCGCCAGGGCGTCAGGGACAGTACGCCCGCCTTCGCGCACACCCAAGGCAATCAACATCGGGTAATTCGCCTCCATCGCGTCAGCGGCCCGGCGCAGCGCGCGAGCCCTTTCCGCAACGGGGGTGGCGGACCATGCGGACGCGCCGGCGGCGGCACTGTCGAGGGCTTGGCGCACGCTCGCCTCGTCGGCTTCAGCCACCTGTCCAATCCTG
>JBAYQE010000140.1:0-4128 GCA_041677345.1 Thiohalomonadaceae bacterium | reverse complement strand
GAGGCCGCTCCTACCGGGAAAAGCAGCCTTGAAGTACAAAGATTTCCGCGACTTCCTCGACAAGCTCGAAGCCATGGGCGAACTGAAACGCATCGGCGTGGAAGTGGACCCGCACCTGGAGATGACCGAGATCTCCGACCGCGTGCTGCGCGCCGGCGGCCCCGCCCTGCTGTTCGAAAATCCCAAGGGCTTCGACGTGCCCGTGCTCACCAATCTGTTCGGCACGCCGCGCCGCGTGGCCCTGGGCATGGGCGAGGATTCCGTGGACGCACTGCGCGAAGTGGGCAAGACCCTCGCCTTCCTCAAGGAGCCCGAGCCGCCCAAGGGCATGAAGGACGCGTGGGAGAAACTGCCCGTGTTCAAGCAGGTGCTGAACATGGCGCCCAAGACCGTGAATGCTCCGCCCTGCCAGGAGGTGATTCTGGAAGGTGACGAGGTGGACCTCGGCAAGCTGCCCATCCAGACCTGCTGGCCCGGCGACGCCGGCCCGCTCATCACCTGGGGCCTCACCGTTACCCGCGGCCCACACAAGGAACGCCAGAATCTGGGCATCTATCGCCAGCAGGTGATCGGCAGGAACAAGGTCATCATGCGCTGGCTGTCGCACCGCGGCGGTGCGCTGGACTTCCGCGAATTCCAGCAGCAACACCCGGGCGAGCCCTTCCCCGTGGCCGTCGCCATCGGCGCCGACCCCGCCACCATCCTCGGCGCCGTCACGCCGGTGCCCGACACCCTGAGCGAATACGCCTTCGCCGGCCTGTTGCGCGGCAGCAAGACCGAAGTGACCAAGTGCATCGGCAATGACCTGCAGGTGCCCGCCGCCGCCGAGTTCGTGTTCGAAGGCCACATCTACCCTGACGAGTTTGCCGACGAAGGCCCCTTCGGCGATCACACCGGCTACTACAACGAAGTGGATCGCTTCCCGGTGTTCACCATCGAGCGCATCACCCACCGCAAGCAGCCGATTTACCAAAGCACCTACACCGGCCGTCCGCCCGACGAACCCGCCGTGCTGGGCGTCGCGCTCAACGAAGTGTTCGTGCCCATCCTGCAAAAACAGTTTCCGGAAATCGTCGACTTCTACCTGCCGCCGGAAGGCTGTTCCTATCGCATGGCGGTGGTGAGCATCAAAAAACAATACCCCGGCCACGCCAAGCGCGTGATGCTGGGCGTGTGGTCCTTCCTGCGCCAGTTCATGTACACCAAGTTCGTCATCGTCACCGACGACGACGTGGACGTGCGCGACTGGCAGGACGTCATCTGGGCCATCACCACGCGCATGGACCCGGCGCGCGACACGGTACTGATCGAAAACACCCCCATCGACTACCTCGACTTCGCCTCACCCGTCTCCGGCCTCGGCTCCAAGATGGGCATGGACGCCACCAACAAATGGCCCGGCGAAACTCAGCGCGAATGGGGTACGGCCATCCGCATGGATGAAAACGTCAAACACCGCATCGACGAACTCTGGGACCAGCTCGGCCTATAAACTCCTCCGAGACGGAGACCGCCTCCCCACGTGATTCCGGCGAAAGCCGGAATCCATCGCCAGCGACGCGTACCCCGGATGGCCCAGAGCAGAATCCAGATCCCCACCGCAAAACCACCCGACTGGTCCCAAAGCCAACAATCCATGTAGCATGCGCTGAGCACCGCAACCGCCGTCAATGCGCACACGAAAAGGATTTCGCCTATGTTCTGCCGAAGGGACGACCTGAACGACGAAAGCAGCCAGATGCAAACGGACATCCACCACCTCCCCGAAGCCAAGCAGCGCGAGCTGGAACAGATCGCGCAAATCATCCGTGCTCAGGGTGAAGTGGAAATGATCATCCTGTTCGGCAGCTACGCCCGCGGCGACTGGAAGGAAGAAAAAGACCTGCCGCGCGACCGCTGGTCCGGCCACGCCTCCGATTACGACATCCTGGTGATCGTGGCCGATCCGACCACCGCCGCCAGCGCCACCTACCGCGCCAACCTGCGCGACGCTACCAACGCCCCAGGCTTTACCGCCCGCGTGAACCCCATCGTCCACGACATTGAAGACGTGAACGAGAATCTGGCCGAAGGCCGCTATTTCTTCACCGACGTCAAACGCGAAGGCCGCCTGCTCTACGATTCCGGCCGCCTCACCCTGGCCGAACCGCGCGAACTCACGCCGGAAGAAAAACAGCGCATAGCACAGGCGGATTTCGACTATTGGTTTGGTGCCGCGCGGAGTTTCTATCGGATGTATGAGTTTGCCTATAAAGATGGCCAACTCCGCATGGCCATCTTCAACCTCAACCAAGCCACCGAATCCGCCTACAAGGCCATCCTCCTGGTCTTCACCGGTTACTGCCCCCACGAACACCTGCTCGACTTCCTGGGTTACGACGCCTCACGTTTCGCGCCGGTCTGGCGCGAGCTTTTCCCGCAAACCACCGAAACAGAACGCGAACGCTGGCAACGCCTCGACCGCGCCTACATCGGCGCGCGCTATCGCAAGGACTTCATCGTCTTCTGGGGCGACGTCGAATACCTCGCCCCGCGCGTGAAAAAACTTCTGGATGTCACAGAAACGGCCTGCCGCCAATACATCGCCACCCTCACCAACTTGTAGGCGCCCACTCCGTGGGCGATGCTGCGCGCTCAAAAACACATCACGCAAACGAAGCAACACTGCTCACCCCGACCCCTTCAGCCCGGAACGCAAGCAGGCACTTCCACAGCGAGGCTATCCACAGGACTCCGCACGGCCGCTCCGCCTCGTTGCAAGACATGGGTATAGATCTGCGTGGTCTTCACGTCCTGATGTCCAAGCAGCTCCTGCACGGTTCTGATGTCATAGCCGACATCAATCAGATGTGTCGCAAAGCTGTGCCGCAACGTATGCGGCGTTGCATGCTTGCGAATCCCGGCCTGCCGAACCGCCTCCTTGAAAGCTTTCTGAATCGGGCTCGGGTCCATGTGATGGCGTTTCTCGCGACGGGAATACGGATCGGCGGCACGCGCCAATGACGGAAACACATACCACCAGCCCGTATCGAAGGGCGCGTTCGGGTACTTTCTTGCGAGCGCATGCGGAAGCGACACCTCACCAAAACCGTCCCGCATATCGGCATGCGAATTCTCATGGCCTCCGCAATCTGCTGCCGCAACGACTCTCCAAGTCGATCCGGTAACGGTACGAAGCGATCCTTCCCGCCCTTACCACTGCGAACGATGATCTGCCGATAACCGAAATCCACGTCCTGGATCCGAAGCCGCAAACACTCCATCACCCGCAGGCCCGAGCCATACATCAGGCTTGCCATGAGCCAATAACGGCCACGCAAACGACTCAGCACAGCGACCACCTCCTCGCGCGTGAGCACCACCGGCACCCTTGCCGGCGTTTTCGCCCGCACGACGTCGTCAAGCCAACCGATATCGATTGAGAGCACCTGCTTGTAGAGAAAGAGCAGCGCGCTCAAGGCCTGGTTCTGTGTCGAAGCGGAAACTCGCCTTTCCGTGGCGAGCCAGGTAAGAAATCGCTCAACCTCTCGCTTGCCCAATTCTCGCGGATGGCGTTTTCCTGAGAACAAAACGAAGTTTCTAATCCAGTAGATATACGCCTGCTCTGTCCTGTAGCTGTAATGAAGCGCGCAAATCCGATCGCGAACCTGCTGCAGAAGGCGTGGGGCTTTTTCCGGGACTGGAGAGCAGGTCATGGCGAACATTCCTTTGCTCACATCAATGGTGTACGTAATTACACCATTAACGACCCCGACACAACCCCGCGCCGCCTATTCACCCCCCGTTTCACGTAACCCCTTGAACCCAAGCCAAATATCGGCTTCCCCACCCCCGCCATTAGGCCGCGCATAATCCATTCCCGCCCTTACGCGGCAACCCAGCCGCCTATTTCCCTTCTCGTCATGTCGACCGAAGGTTGCTAACGTGTTGTTCAAGCTGTAAAAACGAGATGCGCGCATCGAGCGCGCGGGATTTTAGGCGGCGAATAGGTCGCCTACATATAGTTCGGTGATGGAAAATGTCAGACGACAAATCGATATCTTTGGTTAATCTCGGAAAGCTTTCGAAGCCAGCGGATACATTGATTAAGAAGGTTTCCGCGGCTGTTGGGGGTTATCTTTGAACCTT
>JBAYQE010000139.1:0-4152 GCA_041677345.1 Thiohalomonadaceae bacterium | reverse complement strand
GCCGTCACCAGGATGGGATTGCGGTCCAGCGCGGCGCGCATGGCGTCACCGTTCACCGTGAAGCCGGCGATGGCCTTGTCGGCGAGCACGCGCGCGGCGTTGGCGAGCAGCTCCTGGCTCTCGCACAGGTTGCGCGCGATCATGGGCAGCATCACATTGAGCTGGAAATTGCCGTGCTGGCCGCCCACGGCGATGGCGGCGTCGTTGCCCATCACCTGCGCGCATACCATCATGGTGGCCTCCGGGATCACGGGATTGACCTTGCCGGGCATGATGGAGCTGCCGGGCTGCAGCGGGGGCAGGGCGATCTCGGCGATGCCGGCCAGGGGGCCCGAGTTCATCCAGCGCAGGTCGTTGGCGATTTTCATGAGGCTCACCGCCACCGTGCGCAGTTGGCCGGACAGCTCCACCGCCGCATCCTGGCTCGACAACCCTTCGAAGTAGTTGTCCATGGCCGTGAACGGCACCTTGGTGTGCGAGGCCAGTGCCGCGGCCACGCGTGGTCCAAAACCCTCGGGCGCGTTGATGCCCGTGCCCACCGCCGTGCCGCCCTGCGGCAAGGCCTGCACGCGCACCAGCGCGGCGTTCACGCGCTCCATGCCATGGCGCACCTGCGCCGCCCAGCCGGAGAGTTCCTGACCCAGGCGCACCGGCATGGCGTCCATCAGGTGGGTGCGACCGGTCTTCACCACGTCCATGGTCTCGGCGGCGCGCCGCTCGATGGTGGCGGCGAGATGCTCCAGCGCAGGCAGCAACTGCTCGTGGGCGAGCAGGGCGGCGGCCACGTGGATGGCGCTGGGGAACACGTCATTCGAGCTCTGGCCCATGTTGACGTGGTCGTTGGGGTGCACCTTGCGCCCGAGCCGCTCGCTCGCGAGATGGGCGATGACCTCGTTGGTGTTCATGTTGCTCGAGGTGCCCGAGCCGGTCTGGAAGACATCGATGGGGAAGTGGCGGTCGTGCAGGCCCTCTGCCACGTCCTCGGCGGCGGCGAAGATCGCCACGGCCATGTCGGGCTGGAGGAGTCCCAGTTCCGTGTTCACGCGCGCACACGCGCCCTTGATAAGCCCCAGCGCCCGGATCATGGCGCGCGGCAGCGGTTTGCCGCTGATGGGGAAGTTGTCCACGGCGCGTTGGGTCTGGGCGCCGTACAAGGCATCCGCGGGCACCTGCAGTTCGCCCATGCTGTCGCGTTCGATGCGGTACTCGGTAGTCATTGCTTTCCTCGAAAACTCACTCTTTGAAATTCACACCCTTGATGTGATCCAGCACCACACGCCAGCGGCCATCCACCTCCCTGGCAAGCGTCATGTCCTTGTCGAGCACCATGGTGATGCCTCGCATGCTCTTCATCACCTCGCGCACCGAGCAGGTGATCTCCCGTTCGTCCGCCCTGGCGATGGCCAGATCACGATAGCCCAGGCTGTAGAGCAGGGGCTTGCGCAGTTCGTTGCTGCGGCGCGCGTACCAACCGTCGTAATCGAGCGCGTCCACACCGGGCACGCCCAGCACGCGCAGACTGCGCGAAAAACAGGCACTGTGGGCCTCGAGGTCGCGCACGGCGACGGTGTAGGCAAGTTCGTCCAGCAGCTCGCGCGCGATGCTGAAGGGACTGTCGTCCGGGGGCGTCACGGTAGCTCCATTGCGTGGTGGTCGAGCAGCAGGCTCAGGCTGTAGCGCACGCCGAAGCCGGTGATGTCCGTGGGCACGTGGGCGAGGCCGCCCTTGTTGGCGGCGGACGCCAGGTCCAGGTGCACCCAGGGCACCCCTGGGGCGACGAAGCGGCCGAGGAAGCGCGCCGCCAGGATGTGGTCGGCATCGCTTTCCAGGGTGCATTGCTTCACGTCGGCGATGTCGCTTTCCAGTTGGGCGTCGAAGTCCTGGTCGCAGGGAAACGGCCACACACGCTCGCCGCTGTCGCGGCCCGCGGCAATGAGGGTGGGCAGCAGGTCTTCGCGGTTGGTGAGTGCGCCACTGTAGGCGGTGCCCAGGGCGGTGATCATCGAGCCGGTGAGCGTGGCGTAATCCACAAGCAACCCTGGCTTGCGGCCGCTCGCCAGCGCCAGCGCGTCGGCCAGCACCATGCGGCCTTCGGCATCGGTGTGCACCACCTCGATGGTGGTACCGCTGGCGGCGGTGACCACGTCGCCCTGCTTGTAGGCGGCGGGTCCGATGGGGTTCTGCGCCAGCGCCAGCCAGCAGTCCACGGGGAAGCCCACCTTCAGGCGGCTCAGCGCCAGCAGCGCGCCGAGCGCCACCGCACTGCCGGCCATGTCCTGGTGCATGCCATGCATATGGCGCGCGGCCTTGAGATTCACGCCGCCAGTGTCGAAGCAGATGCCCTTGCCCACCAGGGCCAGTGCCGACTTGCGCATGCCGCGCGTGGGTGCATAGCGCAAGTGCACGATGCCTGCGTCCTGCTCAGTGTTGCCCTGGGCCACGGCCAGGAAGGCGCCGGCACCCATGCGCCTGAGGGCCTGCACGCCCAGGAAGCGCATCTCCCAGCCTTCGGCGTGGGCGAGCGTGGCGATGCGTTCGCGGTAAATGGCCGGCGTGAGGTGATTGGCGGGCAGGGCGGTGAGATCGCGGGCCAGGGCATTGCCCTCGGCCTCGGCCAGCAGGCGGGCGGTGTCCACCGCCTCGTCCGGCCCCCACAGGTGTACCGTGGTGAGGCGCCGCGGTTTGGGGGCCTTGGCCTTGAAACTGGGTAGGCGGTGGGCCCCGGCGAGCAGGGCGGCCAGCGCCGCTTCGGCCACGGCCTTGGCGTGCGTATCGAAGCCGAGCACAGCCAGGGCGATTTCCTTCGGGTCGTCCTCCAGCAACGCACCGGCCAGCTTGCGCCCCGCTGTCAGCCAATCGAAGGCAGGGCCGTCCGGGCGGGGGCGGATGAGGGCCAGGCGTCCGTCGGGTTGGTCGAACGCCCGGACCGTATCGACATCGGCCTTGGCCGCGAGCTTGCGCAGGGCCTCACCGTGAGGTGCGGAGGCGAGCGCCTCCGGGGCCGGTCCAAGCACCACCCCGATGGCAGGCAGGCGCTCGAAGCGCGCCGGCGGCGTGGCTCCAATTCGCTGTTTTATTTGCATTTTTCTTTGTGCCGCGGGGTATGCGGGCGGTCGCTTACCTTGACCTGCCCTGGCAAACGACCGATCATACGCCGCTTCGTTATCCTATAAAAACAGGTGTTTCCGGCGCAGTCACCATGCCAGACTGCGCGCGGACCGTTCTCTCCACAACACTAACGAATCAAGGAGCGCCATGAACGCCGCTGACAAAAAACGGCTGTTGCGCGAGATGCTGTTTGCCCGCCGCTTCGAAGAGCGCTGCTACGAAGCTTACGTGGAACGTAAAATCGGCGGCTTCCTGCATCTGTATCCGGGCCAGGAAGCCTGTGCCATTGGCGTAATGGAAGCCGCCCGTCCCGGTCACGACTACGTCATCACCGGCTACCGCGATCACATCCACGCCATCAAGTGCGGCTCCGATCCCAAGGAAGTGATGGCCGAGCTGTACGGCAAGGAGACCGGCTCGTCCAAGGGACGCGGCGGCTCCATGCACATCTTCGACGCCAAGCACCACTTCATGGGCGGCTACGCCCTGGTGGGCGGCCCGTTCCCGCTGGCCGCAGGCATGGCCAAGGCCATCCAGATGAAGGGCGGCGACGAGATCGCCATCTGCTTCCTCGGTGACGCCGCCAACAACCAGGGCACCTTCCACGAGACCATGAACATGGCCTCGGTGTGGAAACTCCCGGTGCTGTTCGTGTGCGAGAACAACCTGTACGGCATCGGCACCGCCATCGAGCGTTCCACCGCCGAGCTGGACCAGTACAAGCGCGTGTGCGGCTACAACATGGCAGCCGACCACTGCGACGGCCAGGACATCGAAGTGGTGATGGAACACGCAAAGAAGGCGGTGGACTACGTGCGTTCCGGCAAGGGCCCGTACTTCCTCGAACTCAAGACCTACCGCTACCGCGGCCACTCCATGTCCGACTCGGGTGCCTACCGCACCAAGGAGGAGATCGAAACCTGGGCCAAGCGCGACCCCATCAACATCCTGCGTGATCGCCTGATCGAAGCCGGTGAGTTCGCCATGGACGACTTCGTCTCCATGGACAAGGAAATCCTGGACGAGATCGAAAACGTGATCATC
>JBAYQE010000138.1:0-4170 GCA_041677345.1 Thiohalomonadaceae bacterium | reverse complement strand
GATTACACTGAGGCATATTACAATCGATGCCGTCTGCACTCCCGCATCGGGTATCTCTCACCCGAGGCCTATGAGGCACGACCTGCGGCTTAACCGGGTGTCCGGGAAAGCGGGGCAAGATCAGAAAGCCTGGTCGCTTGGAATGAGCAATAGGAAGTTGCTCTGAAATTGCGTGAGGGACCCAGTGGGTTGAAATCCCACCCGGTAAAGGTTGGCCACCGACCCCAAGAGCCACACCCCCGCCAAGGCTGATACTAACGTGCTCTAGGGCTCACCGTCACTCTGCTAAATCCGATGGTAGACCCCGTTCCCCGCGTTCCCTCGAGTTGGGCGACGAAAGGCTGGAAGGCGTCGGTGCGGCGGCAGTTCTGGGCGAAGAGTTGCGCGTAGCGCAGACGTTCGGCCGGCGGGAAGCGGAACAGGCGCTCGAATGCCATGGTCTCCTCGCCGTTGGGGTCGCCATCGCAACCTGCCAGATGGGCGGCGAGCACGGTCGAGGCCGTGAGGCTGACGCGGGGCTCCGGCCGCGCGGCGAAAAGGCCGTCCCGGGCCGGTGTCGCGGTCGGTCGTTCCAGCCATCTCCTAAAGAAACGCAGCACGCCGGCCCCACGAAAGCGATGGTCCGGAGGAAACCATAGGCGCGCGCGCCCACCGCCGCAAGCGACCTGCGGAACCGCTCAAGCGTCGGACCGCGGCCGGTCCGTCCGCGCGCTCTGTGGTCTGCGAGTGCGGGTCTCGCCGCCGCTAATCAGATAGTCGCGCAGGGCCACGGCATTGTTGTGTTCGGTGTCGCGCGCGGAGAACAACAGGGTGAGGCGGCCCCGCCTGGCCAGGGCGCGCAGGCGCGCCAGCGCCTCGGGACGGCGGTCGAGTTCGGCGAAATAGCGGCGGCGGAATTCCTCCCAACGGGCCGGGTCATGCCCGAACCAGGTGCGCAGCGCGGGGCTTGGGGCCACGTCCTTCTCCCAGGCATCCAGCGCCAGCTCTTCCTTTCGCACGCCCCGCGGCCACACCCGGTCCACCAGCACCCGGGCCCCGTCCGACTGTGCACGCGGGTCATAAACCCTTTTCACCTCAATGTGTTGTCGCATGGCGCTGAATGGGTTGGGTGTACACCTACCCCATAGCCCGGGTTCCGGGGCCGCGCTACCCCGTGCCCTCCTGCGCATTTTTGGTCTTTAATTCCCATTTAAGGAAAGCTCATGTAGGCTTACCTGCGTCACTTTCAACCACCAGTCCCCTGAGGGAAATGACAATGAGACTACGGAATGCGTTGTTCTCCCTGATGCTGGCGGTCGCCCCCGCGGCCTTGGCGGCAGATGCCGCTCCCGCCCCGGATTTCAATCTCCCGGGCCGGGATGGCCCCGTAAAGCTCGCCGAACTGAAAGGCAAGGTGGTCTACGTGGACTTCTGGGCCTCCTGGTGCGGGCCTTGCCGTCAGTCTTTCCCCTGGATGAACGAGGTGCAGCGCCAGTACGGCAAGCAGGGCCTGGAAATCGTGGCGATCAACCTGGATCAGGAGCCCGAACTGGCCGCCCGCTTCATCGAGACCACCCAACCCAAGTTCACCATCGCCTTCGACGCCGAGGGCAAGGTGGCCGAACGCTACGGCGTGCAGGGCATGCCGAGCTCCTACGTCATCGACCGCGAGGGCCGGCTGCACACCCGCCACGTGGGCTTCCGGGACAAGGATCGCAGCGAACTGGAAAGGACGTTGCGCGCCCTGCTCGAGGCCCGCTCCTGATGAACACCGCCCGACTGGCGCCGCTTGCGCTGGCGCTGCTCGCCACGGGCTGCACCCTCGAACCGGTGCGCCCGTGGGAGCGCGACCTGCTGGCCAAGCCTGAAATGCAGCTCGTGCCGGATGCAGATGAGAACTTCCTGGATCAACACATCGAATTTTCAAAAGAGGGGTCGTTCGGTGGGCAGGGTGTCGGCGGTGGAGGTTGTGGATGCAATTGAAAGACAAGCCGGTGCGCCACGCGCTCGCGTTGGCCACCTGTGCCCTGCTCGGCGGCGAAGCAAACGCCGCCCAGACACACGTAAGCGGTTCAGTGCTGTTCTATGACGAGGTGGACCGCGTCAGCGTGGTGGAGCCCGTGGTCTTCATCAAAACCGACGACGGCCAGGAAAGCGTCACCACGGTACGTCTCCTCTACGATGCCCTCAGCGGCGCCTCGCCCAATGGCGCCATTCCCACCACCAGCGCGCAGACCTTCACGGGTGCATCGGGCGGCATGGGCTACAGCACGCCCGCCTTCGAGCAGCCCAAGCGCGACTTCAGCGACACGCGCGTGGCCGCGGGCGTGGACTGGGAACGGCGCGTGTCCCCCACCCTGCTGCGCGCTTCGAGCCTGAACATCTCGAAGGAGGAAGACTACTTCTCCCTGGGCGGCAATCTCAGCTTCGCGCGCGACTTCAACCAGAAGCTCACCACGGTGGCCGTGGGCGCCGGCGTCAGCCTGGACGCGGTGCAACCGCACGGCGGCGCGCCGCGGGGCCTGACCCTGCTCAGCGCCGCGCCCTCGGACACCGGCACCTCGGCGAGCGGCCGCAGCATGCTGCGCGATGATGACGATGATGATGACGACGATGACGATGACGATCACGACGACGATGACGACGAGGTCTTCAGCGGCGAACGCAAGACCATCATCGACGTCATGGTGGGCGTCACCCAGGTGCTCAGCCGCCGCACCCTCGTGCAGTTCAACCTGAGCCGCAGCTACAGCTCGGGCTATCTCACCGACCCGTACAAGTTACTGAGCGTCGTGGACGCGAACACGGGCGCCACCCTCGACTACGTGTTCGAAAAACGCCCCTCGGATCGCACCGCCGACATCGCCTACCTGAAGCTGGTGCACAACATCGGCGGTGACGTGCTCAACACGTCGTACCGATACTTCACCGATGACTGGGGCATCGACTCGCACACCTGGGAGGTGGCCTATCGCTGGCAGCCGAGCGACAGGTTCTACGTGGAACCGCAGTACCGCTGGTACCAGCAGACCGCGGCGGATTTCTTCCGCTACTTCGTGGTGAACGGCGAATGGCTCAGCGCCGCCAGCGCCGACCTGCGCCTGGCGGAAATGACCAGCACCACCGTGGGGCTCAAGGTCGGCATCAGGATCGGCGAAGGCGAACTCAACTTCCGTGCGGCCACCATGACCCAGGAGGGCGAGGACGTGAAGGAGGCCTTCGGCGTGATGGAGGGTCTGGATCTGCATCCGGACCTGGATGCCACCCTATACACCATCGGTTTTTCCACCCCATGGTGAATACGGGCCTGACCGTGCACGACGCCGGCGCGCACTTCGTCGGCTGCTTCGAGGCCATGGCGAGCCCCTGCGAAGTGCTGGTGGAAACGCGGGATCGCGCACGCGCGGAGCGGCTCACCGCCCACGCGATGCGCGAGGCCCGCCGCGTGGAGGCCAAGTTCAGTCGCTACCGCCGCGACAACATCGTGCATGCCATCAACGAAAGCGGCGGTCGGCGGCTGGAGGTGGACACGGAGACGGCCAATCTCCTGGATTACGCCGACACCTGCCACCGCCTCAGCGAGGGGCGTTTCGACGTCACCTGCGGCGTGCTGCGCCGGGCCTGGCGCTTCGACGGTTCCGATCGGGTGCCCGAGCCCGCGGCCGTGGCGGCGCTCATGGACCGGGTGGGATGGCAGCGCGTGCGCTGGGAGCGCCCCTTCCTCACCCTGCCCGCGGGCATGGAGATCGATCTCGGCGGTATCGGCAAGGAGTACGCCGTCGACAGCACGGTGCAGATCCTCGCCGGACACACGAACGACAGTTTCGTGGTGAATTTCGGCGGCGACCTGTTCGTGCGCGGCCCCCGCGCGGACGGCTCGCCCTGGCGCATCGGCCTGGAAGACCCGCGCCGCCCGGGCACCGCACGCGGCAACCTGGCAAGCACCGGCGGCGGCCTCGCCACCAGCGGCGATGCGCGGCGTTACCTGATCAAGGACGGCGTGCGTTACAGCCACATCCTCGACCCACGCACCGGCTGGCCTGTCCCTGACGCGCCACGCTCCGTCACCGTCGCCGCAAGCAGTTGCCTGGAAGCCGGCATGCTCGCCACCTTCGCCATCCTGCATGGCGCGGGCGCACAGGCGTTTCTGGAGGCCCAGAGCGTGGCCTATTGGCTGGGCTGAAGAAGAAG
>JBAYQE010000137.1:0-4172 GCA_041677345.1 Thiohalomonadaceae bacterium | reverse complement strand
CGCGTATGATACAGGGTTCCATGGCATTTCCCTGCCACGTCGGACGTGTCCGAACCCCGGGACCATTCGCCTGTGGCCCAAGGGACGACATTGTGGGCTCCTGCGAGCCCCGCGAGTCGACCCGGGGCGGAGATGTCACGGGATAATTCACTGAATTTCACTCCCCCACCCTTCGTGGGCCATCCCGACCGGCTACCGGGGACACCACTGTGTTGGGACGACCCGCCGGATTCATCGCATTGCTGCGGGCGGGCGAGACTGATAAACTTTTCCGCTGGCGCTCCATGGCCAGGCGAATCCCCCATTCGCGGCCCATGGGAACCACGCTGCCCGGTATACCGGCCGGCGAGATCAAACGGTAAGGTTTAAGGCATTCACGCCGCGTATGCGGTGGGTGCCAATAACAAGCGCGCTCCCGCAGTCGGATAGTGTTCCTGCAGGACAGGGCTGACTGAGTGTGGCCACGGCGGTGCCGACCGGAACTTCCCTCCTCGGCCGTCTCGATTTGGGTCCCTCAAAAAAGCATCTGGCGAACCCGCGTCCGTGTTCGGGCTGTGGTTGAGCGCCATAGAGACGGAAAAACATGAAAAGAATGCTGTTCAACGCAACTCAGCCGGAAGAGTTGCGTGTTGCGCTCGTGGACGGGCAGAAGCTGTACGACCTCGACATCGAAAGCACCTCGCGGGCTCAGAAGAAATCCAACATCTATAAAGGCCGCATCACCCGCATCGAGCCCAGCCTCGAGGCGGCCTTCGTTGATTACGGTGCCCAACGCCACGGCTTCCTGCCGCTGAAGGAAATCTCCCGCAGCTATTTCGTCCGCGACACCGAGGCAGGTGGCCGCGTCAACATCAAAGACGTGCTCCGCGAAGGTCAGGAGCTGGTGATCCAGGTAGAGAAGGAAGAGCGTGGCAACAAGGGGGCCGCCCTCACCACCTTCATCAGTCTTGCCGGGCGCTACCTGGTGCTCATGCCCAACAATCCGCGCGCCGGCGGCGTATCGCGCCGCATCGAGGGTGAAGACCGCTCGGAAATGCGCGATACCATGGCACAGCTCGACATTCCCGCCGACATGGGCCTGATCGTGCGCACCGCGGGTGTGGGCAAAAGCGCCGAGGAACTGCAGTGGGACCTGGACTACCTGCTCCAGGTCTGGCGCGCCATCGAGGAAGCGGCCCAAAGCCAGGCTGCACCGTTCCTCATCTATCAGGAAAGCAGCGTGGTCATCCGCGGCATCCGCGACTACCTGCGCAATGACATCTCCGAAATCCTCATCGACGAGCCCACCATCTACGAACAGGCTCGCGAATTCATGAAGCAGGTGATGCCGCAGAACCTGAACAAGGTGAAGCTGTATCAGGATCGCGTCCCCCTCTTCACGCGCTACCAGATCGAAAGCCAGATCGAGACCGCCTTTCAGCGTGAGGTACAACTGCCCTCCGGCGGCTCCATCGTCATCGACCACACCGAAGCCCTCATCTCCATCGATATCAACTCAGCGCGCGCCACCAAGGGCGGCGACATCGAGGAGACGGCGCTCAACACCAATCTTGAAGCGGCGGACGAAATCGCCCGCCAATTGCGCCTGCGCGACATCGGTGGCCTCATCGTCATCGATTTCATCGACATGACACCCTCCAAGCACCAGCGCGAGGTGGAAAACCGCCTTAAAGAGGCACTCAAGCAGGACCGTGCCCGCGTTCAGATCGGCCGCATCTCCCGTTTTGGCCTGCTGGAGATGTCGCGCCAGCGCCTGCGCCCCTCCCTGGGTGAGTCCAGTCAGGTGGTCTGCCCGCGTTGCAATGGCCAAGGCACCATCCGCGGCGTCGAGTCCCTTGCCCTCTCCATCCTGCGCATCCTCGAAGAGGAATCCATGAAGGAGAAGACCGGCAAAGTGATCGCACACACGCCGGTCAACGTCGCCGCCTTCCTGCTCAACGAGAAACGCAGCGCACTCGCGGAAATCGAGGCACGCCACGGCGTGCGCTTGGTCCTGGTGCCCAATCCGCATCTGGAAACACCCAAGTTCGATATCCAGCGTATTCGCCTCGATGACATGGATGAGATGGGTGAAAAGACCAGTTACCAGCTCATCGGCCAAGCCGACGAGCCTCTGGATATCCCATCCGAAGCGCGCAAGGCCGCTGCCATCGCGGAACAGCCCGCAGTGAAGTCCGTGGCGCCACCCGCCCCGGCGCCCGCCAGCCCGACGATAGCTCATCCCAAACCTGGCACCGGCTTCCTGCGCCGCCTGATCAACACCTTGTTTGGCACTGCAAACGGCGGCGAAGCCGAAAGCCAAGCCGAAACGGTGAAGACAGCAGCCCAGCCGCGCCGTGAATCCCGCCGACCGGCACCCGCCCGCGAGGCCCAGTCCGCTCGACGCAGCGAAGCGGCAAACGGGGGTCGCCGCCGCGCTGGCGACACCGCCCGTGGCCGCAACGACTCGGAACGCTCCGAACGCCAGCCGCGCCGCGAACGTCAGGAGCGTGCCGAGCGACCCGAACGCGAGCGCCCCGCCCGCGCCGAACGCGAGGAACGCGCACCACGGCAGGAACGTGCCGAGCGCCCGGAGCGCGCGCCACGTGCCGAGCGTCAGGAACGTGAGGGACGCCCGCAGCGCCAGGAGCGGCCGGAACCGGAGCTCTTGCCGGCCCCGGTGGCCACGGAAACGTCCGAAGAACATAGTGCCGCCGTAGAGAACGAGATCGCCGGCGCCCGGGCCGAGGCCATCGAAGGCGAGCGCACCGGCGGCAGCCGCCGCGGGCGTCGCGGCGGCCGCCGTCGCCGCCGTCCACGTGAGCAGTACACGGCCACCGAAACCGCCACGCGCGAGGGCAACGATGTCACCTCTGAGGAAGGTAACGACGGCCCCGGTGCCCCCGCGATTTCCCTGCGTGAGCGTCAATTGGCCCGTGCGGAACTGCCGGAACGCACCTCACCCATCGGCAACCCGGTGACCATCGAACCGGCACCTCGCGTCGTGGTTCCCAGCGAACCACCGGTGCACGAGCTTTCCGTACCGGCCGAGATGCCTCCCGTTGCTCCGGCACCCACCGCCGAGGCCCCGAGCGCCGCAGATACCCACGCCCCGGCACCGGCGGCAGCGGCAGCACCGCATGAACCCAGCGATGCGCAGCCGCAAGGCCCGGATGAGCTTGATGCCGCGTCCCATGAACCCATTTCGCAAGAGGGTGCTGGCGCGCAAGCGGAGACTGTCATCGATTCGCAACCCGCAGCAGCCACGCAGGAACAGCCCGGTGCCGAAACATCCCCGCCGACCGCGTACGAGCCTGTGGCTGAACCACAGGAGGGCCCCGCACACCCCGTAGCGGACACCCGCCCCGTGGCGGAGTCCACGGCGATATCCGGAGAGCGTTCGTCCAGTGAGTCAGAGACAGAGGAACGCTCGCCGGAAACCCTGAGCGCGCCTGAGGAACACTCTGTCACGCCCGCAATCGACGGCGAGGACCCGGACGAAAAGTCCCGCTAGTTCGCCGCATTCACAACAGGAAAGGGGAGCCCAGCTCCCCTTTCTTTTTCAGCGGGTACGGCACTCGAGGGGCCCTCACGGCGGCCATGCTGATTGGCTGCTCGCAACAACCGCACCCCACCCATCGTAGGTCACCTTGTGTACGTGACCTTTGGGCTAGATACCACGCTGCCGACTGGATCCTGCTTTCGATGGCGGCAAATCCAGGCCGCCATCGTGCATCGTGCGCCTACAAGTGCCTGCGGCGGATCTCTTCCAGTAATCCCATCCCTGCCGCCTCGATGAGGTCGAATACACGCTCGAAGCCGCTGGCACCGCCATAATACGGATCCGGCACCTCGTCCTCCCCCAAGCCCGGCGCGAAATGGAGAAACAGACGCAACTTGTGGCGGTGGTCCGCAGGGCAAATCTGCTCCAAGGCAGACAGGTTTTGCCGATCCATGGCGAGCACATAATCAAAATGCTCGAAGTCGGCGGATGCCACCTGCCGTGCCCGCTGCCCACTCAAATCCACACCGCGCGTGCGTGCCGTTTGTTGCGAGCGTGCATCGGGAGGCTCGCCGATGTGATAGGCGTGGGTTCCCGCCGAATCGATCGTGATCGTCTCATCCAGACCCGCAGCAGCGACAACGCGCTCGAAAGCACCCTGTGCCGTGGGTGAACGGCAAATATTCCCCAT
>JBAYQE010000136.1:0-4173 GCA_041677345.1 Thiohalomonadaceae bacterium | reverse complement strand
TTGGCCAGCACCAGGAACAACAGTGCGAGCCCCGCCCGGCCACGGTAATTCCACAGGAAGGGCAGGAGGGAGCGCAGGGCGCGCCAGTCGTTGCCCCCGGCGGGGGCCTCGGTGTGCTTGTAATGCATGGCCTGGTGTAGTGAAGTGATACGGAAGTATAGGGATGCAACCGGGCATTTTAACGACTTCTTATGCACGTTTTGGCCGCCGGCGTATAATCCCCTCCTTGATTTCACCCGGTGACGCCCCAAATTGCGCACCGAATCTGCACAGACAGAGGTGCTCCGAATGCCCATTTACGAATACGCCTGCAAGGCTTGTGGCCATCAGATGGAAGCCATGCAGAAAATGAGTGACCCGGTCCTGACCGACTGCCCGTCCTGCGGCAAGGCCGAGCTGCAGAAGCTCATCTCCGCCGCCGGTTTCCGCCTCAAGGGCGGCGGCTGGTACGAAACCGACTTCAAGAGCGGCAGCAAGAAAAACGTCGCCGAATCCGCCGCCCCAGCCCCCGCCTGCGCCGGCGGCGGCTGCGGCGGCGCCTGTGGTGGTAATAGCTGACCGCGAGAAAAAAGCATTAACCACGGGGGACACAGGGAACACGGAGATAGGCACGAGGTGGTGTAGGTCAGGTTGCGCGTAGCGCTACCTGACAACCTCGCCGCCCGAACCCTGACTTGTGGGAGCGAGCTTCCGCTCGCGACGAGCCACCGTAACCCACGAGGCCATACTCCATGTCCCTGGTTTAGCTTTTCCCCACTCCCCTTTCCGGTTGCGCCGATCCCGGCAGGACCGTAACATTCCCGCCTTTAACTCCGCACCACCAACAGGTTTTTCCCAAATGCGCACCCATTACTGCGGGCAAGTCACCGAATTCAATCTGGACCACGAAGTGGAGCTGGCCGGTTGGGTCCATCGCCGCCGTGACCACGGGGGGGTCATTTTTGTGGACCTGCGCGACCGCGAGGGCTTGGTGCAAGTGGTGTTCGACCCGGACTACGCCGAGGCCTTCAAGACCGCCGAGGCGGTACGCAATGAATACGTGTTGAAGGTGCGCGGCAAGGTGCGTCCGCGTCCGGCGGGCACGGAGAACCCCAACCTGCCCACGGGCAAGATCGAGGTGCTGGCCCTCGGCATCGAGATCCTGAACCGCTCCGAGCCGCCCCCGTTCCAGCTGGACTCCGACGACGAGGACATCAGTGAAGAGGTGCGCCTGCGCTTCCGCTACCTGGATCTGCGTCGCCCCGAAATGCACAGCCGCCTGCGCCTGCGCTCGCGGGTGAGCAAGGCCATCCGCCGCTACCTGGACGACCAGGGCTTCATGGACGTGGAAACACCCATGCTGACCCGTGCCACCCCCGAGGGCGCGCGCGACTACCTGGTGCCCTCGCGCACCCATCCGGGCCATTTCTTCGCCCTGCCGCAGTCCCCGCAGCTTTTCAAGCAGCTGCTCATGATCGCGGGCGTGGACCGTTACTACCAGATCGTGCGCTGCTTCCGCGATGAGGATCTGCGTGCCGACCGCCAGCCCGAGTTCACCCAGGTGGACATCGAGACCTCGTTCCTCTCCGAGGAGCAGATCATGGGCCTGATGGAGGGCATGATCCGCGAGCTGTTCGCGGAGGTGCTGGGCGAGGCCCTGCCCAACCCATTCCCGCGCATGAGCTATGCCGAGGCCATGCGCCGTTACGGCTCCGACAAGCCGGACCTGCGCGTGCCCCTGGAACTGGTGGACGTGGACGACCTGATGAAGGCGGTGGAGTTCAAGGTGTTCTCCGGCCCCGCCAACGACCCCAAGTGCCGCGTGGCCGCCATGCGCCTGCCCAAGGGCGGCGAGCTGTCGCGTTCACAGATCGACGAGTACACCAAGTTCGTGGGCATCTACGGGGCCAAGGGCCTGGCCTACATCAAGGTGAATGAAAAGGCCAAGGGGCGCGACGGTCTGCAGTCGCCCATCCTCAAGTTCCTGCCGGACGACGTGATTGCCGCCATTTTGGAGCGCACCCAGGCGGCGGATGGCGACCTGGTGTTCTTCGGTGCGGACAAGGCCAAGGTGGTCAACGAGGCCCTGGGCGCCCTGCGCATCAAGCTGGGCCACGACCTTGGCATGCTGGAAGGCACCTGGAAGCCCCTGTGGGTGGTGGACTTCCCCATGTTCGAGTGGGACGAGAAAGACAACCGCTGGTATTCCCTGCACCACCCGTTCACCTCCCCCAAGGAGGAGCACATTGAACTGCTGGAATCCGACCCGGGTACCTGTCTGTCGCGCGCCTATGACATGGTGCTGAACGGTACCGAGATCGGTGGCGGCTCCATGCGTATCTACCGCCCGCAGGTACAGGCCAGCGTGTTCAAGGCCCTGGGCATTTCCGACGAAGAGGCCCAGGACAAGTTCGGCTTCCTGCTGGATGCCCTGAAGTACGGCTGCCCGCCGCACGGGGGACTGGCCTTTGGCCTGGATCGCCTGGTCATGCTCATGACCGGCGCCAAGTCCATCCGCGATGTCATGGCCTTCCCCAAGACCCAGACCGCCGCCGATCCGCTCACCCAGGCACCCTCGGAGATCGCCTTCGAGCAGCTGCGTGAGCTCGGCATCCGCGTGAACAAACCGGCCAAGGAACAGCCAAAAACGGAATGAAGAAGAACGTCCGCAAGTGAACGCCACTGAACGCTAAATGGAGTGGGGTGTTCTAACTCCCTGAGTTCCTGCCGTTGGGAACCGTGATGACGGGAACTGGTCACCTCTTCTTTGCGTTATTTGCGTTCGTTTGCGGACCGGGATCCAAACCATGACTCTGGCGATGCACCGCTATTCATTGATGGACGATGCCGAGTGCGAGGCGCGCATCCTGGATGCCAAGGCCCGGCTCGGCAGGCGCTTGGTCATTCTCGGCCATCACTACCAGCGCGACGAAGTATTCCGCCATGCGGACTTTGCCGGCGATTCCCTGAAGCTCTCGCGCCAGGCCGCCACGTCAGAAGCTGAATACATCGTGTTCTGTGGCGTGCACTTCATGGCCGAGGTGGCCGATATCCTGTCGCGCCCTGAACAGGTTTCCATCCTGCCCGACATGGCAGCCGGTTGCTCCATGGCAGACATGGCCAGCCTGCCCGCGGTAGAGCGCGCGT
Organism: Thiohalomonadaceae bacterium; assembly: GCA_041677345.1. Taxonomy (GTDB): domain Bacteria; phylum Pseudomonadota; class Gammaproteobacteria; order Thiohalomonadales; family Thiohalomonadaceae; genus JALOAT01. The sequence continues at coordinate 1,047 of JBAYQE010000136.1, read as the reverse complement.
GGGAAGAACTCCATACGGTGCTCGACCCGGATGAGCACGTTACTCCCGTCACCTACATCAATTCCGCCGCCGACCTGAAGGCCTTTTGTGGTCGTCACGGCGGCATCGTGTGCACCTCATCCAATGCCGGCAAGGTGTTGGAGTGGTCCTTCGGGCAGCGCGAGAAGGTGTTGTTCTTCCCGGACCAGCACCTGGGTCGCAATACCGGCTACCGCATGGGTATTCCGCTGGATGAAATGGTGGTGTGGAACTTCAACAAGCCCCTGGGTGGGCTCACGCCGGAGCAGATCCGGCGTGCGCGCATGATCCTGTGGGAGGGCTTTTGCTCGGTGCACCAGATGTTCCAGCCCGAGCACATCGATCGCTTCAAGGCGCGCTTCCCCGAAGCGAAGATCATCTCGCACCCGGAATCGCCCTTCGAGGTGTGCGAAAAGTCCGATTACGTGGGCTCTACCGAATTCATCATCAAGACCGTCGCTGAGTCCGCGCCCGGTACGCGCTGGCTGGTGGGTACCGAGCTCAATCTGGTCAACCGTCTCAACGATCAGTACAGGCACGAAGACAAGCAGGTGCACTTCATGTCGCCCACCGTGTGCATGTGCTCCACCATGTTCCGTATCGACCCCCAGCACCTGGCCTGGACCCTGGAAAGCCTGGCCGCCGGCAACGTGGTCAACCGCATTCAGGTCCCCGCCGAAGACGCCCGCCTGGCCCGCCTCGCCCTGGAGCGCATGCTCGACGTTTCGCCTTAGTCCGTCCATGGATCGACGCGGAGGACGCGGAGATCGCGGAGGAAATCCCCGTGAAGGAAGGGAAGAGCGTGGGAGCCGCTCAGGCCGCGATGGGTTCGACTGACAAAGGCTACAAAGCTCAGATGCCGGAAAGCGGTGGCAATCCGGCTCCGTCCCCTCCGTGGTGAAATTTTCAATCCCTCCGCGATCTCCGCGCCTCCGCGTCCTCCGCGTTATCCTTCTGAGCGTGCCAGTGACGGGGATTTTCCATGGGTGAGCCGTCTGCCGTGGTGCTGGTCCATGGGCTGTGGATGAC
>JBAYQE010000135.1:0-4341 GCA_041677345.1 Thiohalomonadaceae bacterium | reverse complement strand
TCGCTGACGGCCGCCATTTCGGCGGGAGGAAGCAGGAACAACTGTGGGTCTACCGCGGTGCCGTTCAGGCTTACGGTCCAGTGCAGGTGCGGACCGGTGACGCGGCCGGTGGCGCCGACGACGGCAATCACCTGTCCCGCACGCACATCATCGCCCACCTGCACATCGATGCGATCGAGATGGCAATACATGGTCACCAATCCGCGGCCATGGTCCACGAATACGGTCTTGCCATTGAAGAAGTAATCGCCCGTTTCGATCACGCGACCGGCGGCCGGCGCCTGCACGGGCGTGCCGGTCGGCGCCGCGATGTCCATGCCACCGTGCGGCTTGCGCGGTTCGCCGTTGAAGTAGCGACGCAGGCCGAAGGTGCCGCTGTTGCGCCCGTCCACGGGCAGGGCAAAGCGCAGGCTGGACGGTTCCGGGTCACTCCAGTTGGTGAAGGCCGCCCGCGAGCGGGCCTGTTCGGCCAGGATGCGCTGCAGGTCCTTGGCGTAGGGATTCACCATGCGCTTGTTTTTGAGGGTGATGTGCTGCGTGGCATACGCCTTCGATGACACCTCGAAGTGCTGGATGTCTTCGCGGCCGTCACGCTGCACCTTCAGGGAATGGGTGCCGGTTTGGGCGCCGAGCGGGATGCCGACCACGGCGACCCAACCTTCGTCGCTCATGGTCACCAGGGCGCGTTTGCCTGCGTAATGCACCACCGGCATGGGCGTGTCGGCGGGCGCAATGGTTACCACGGCAACCCCGCCCGGTACCGGGGCCGCCTGCGGGAGTTCCACTGCCAAGGCAGCCGGTCCGAACAGCAGGGCGGCGCACAGCAAGCTTGTCCTAATCATCGGAAATCTTCTCCTCCACACGCACATCGATGGCGCCATGGGCCAGACGCGCGCGCACGCGCTCGCCGACGCTGACATCATCGGGATTGCGAACCACCCTACCACCTTCACGTTGCAAGATGGCGTAGCCGCGACCCAGTGTGGCGAGGGGGCTCACGGCATGCAATGCGCGCACGTTGGTGCGCAGGTATTGCACACGCTCGCTGTGTGTATGGCCCATGGCCGCGCCCAGGCGACGGGTGAGGTTTTGCTGTCGATCGGACAGCCGCATCACCCGGTGCAGCGGGGTGTGCTGAGCCAGTCGCGCCGTAAGTGCCGCCAGTCGCGTGCCGGCATGGCGCCACCAGCGTTGCTGCGCCCGCAACAGCCTGGCCTGCAGTTCGTCCACGCGTTGTGCCATTTCCTGCAGTCGCCGCCCCGGGTGCTTGAGCCGCTTGTCCATCCAGGCCAGTGTCTGACGTTTGCGCGTCAACACGGCCTGGGTGCAGCGGTGGAGTCGTGCCTCGAGACGCGCGACCCGCTTCATCTGTTCTGTGCTGTCGGGGCTGACCAGTTCGGCCGCGGCGGAGGGTGTGGCGGCCCGTACGTCGGAGACGAAATCGGCGATGGTGAAATCGATCTCATGGCCGACGGCACTCACCACGGGAATGGGCGAGGTGTGGATGGCGCGTGCCACCACCTCCTCGTTGAAGGCCCACAGGTCCTCCAACGAACCACCGCCACGCCCAACGATGAGTACGTCACACTCGCCACGCATGCCGGCACGCTGGATGGCCGCGGCGATCTTCTGCGCCGCGCCCGCACCCTGCACGGGCACCGGATAGACGATCACCTGGATGGCCGGGCAGCGGCGACGCAGCACCGTGAGTACGTCGCGGATGGCGGCACCGGTGGGGGAGGTGACCACGCCGACCGTACGCGGCACTTGCGGCAGGGGACGCTTGCGCTCGGTCGCGAACAGACCTTCAGTCTGGAGACGCATCTTGAGCGCCTCGAAGGCGCGACGCAGTGCACCGTCGCCGGCTTCTTCCATGTGTTCGACGATGAGCTGGAATTCACCCCGGGGCTCGAACATGGAGATGCGCACCCGCGCCACCACGTGCATGCCGTTGCGCGGTTCGAAGCGCAGATGCAGGTTGCGCACGCGGAACATGGCGCAGCGCACTTGGGCATGCTCATCCTTGAGCGAGAAGTAAAGATGCCCGGAGGCAGGTCTCGCAAGATTGGAGATCTCGCCCTCCACCCACAACAGCGGGAAATGGCCTTCCAGTACTGCCCGCGCCTCGCGGTTGAGCTGCGAGACCGTGAACACCTGGCGCGGTGCCTGCCCGGCGAGCGGGCCTGACGAGGAGGGTTCGATCATGTCGGGGATTTTACCAGCCCGTGTCCATGGGCGGACCATGATGGGCTGCGCAGTTGCGATACGGCAAAAACGCGAAAAGGCCGGCATTGCCGGCCTTTTCGCAGGATTTCAGTGACTTACTTGGAAGTCTTGAAAGCCGCGGTTTCCTGCTCGTACTGCTTGACGGCGAGCTTGCCCTGCTGTTCGGCCTGGTTGGCCAGCGCCTGCGCGGTGGCGAAGTCCTGCTTGGCGGCGGCTTCCTTGGCCTGGGCGATCAGCTTCGCCGTATCGCGCCACTCGTAGCCGACTTTCTGCGCCTTGTTCACCGAGGCCTCGGCAGCGGCGATGGCCTCTTGGGCGGAATCGGCGGTGGGTGCCGGCTGGCTGGAAACCTGGTTGGTGCAAGCGGAAGCGAGCAGGGCGGCGGCAAGCACCAGTACGTGTTTCTTCATTTCATCCTCCGAAGGTCTTTGGTGGTCGGACTGCTTTTGTGGTTATAAGTCGCGGGAAATTACAGCACACGCCGGTCGCGCGGGCTAGTGGACCGAACCGTGCCAGGTGCACGGCCATTGATTCTCCATTGCGTTCCACAGCGAGAAACCTATAATGGCCGGTTTATCTATATACTGCGAGACGGATTCCCCATGCGCATCGTCCAGGAAGCCCTCACGTTCGACGACGTCCTCCTCGTCCCGGCCCACTCCAACGTCCTCCCCCGCCAAGTCGACCTACGTACCCAATTGACGCGTGGGATCACCCTGAACCTGCCGCTGGTCTCCGCTGCCATGGACACCGTGACCGAAGCCCGCCTCGCCATCGCCCTGGCCCAGGAAGGCGGTATCGGCATCGTTCACAAGAACATGACCGCCGAGCAGCAGGCCGAGCAGGTCAGGATAGTGAAGAAGTTCGAGGCCGGGGTCATCAAGGACCCCATCACCGTCACCCCCGACACGTCCATCCGCGACGTACTCAAGCTCACCCGCGCCGAAGACATCTCTGGTGTGCCCGTGGTGGACGCCGCCGGCCAGCTCTGCGGCATCGTCACCAACCGCGACCTGCGGTTCGAAACCCGCTACGACAGCCCTGTATCCGAGGTCATGACCTCCAAGGAGCGCCTGGTCACCGTGCGGGAAGGCGCATCGCGCGACGAGGTACAGCGCGTGCTGCACCAGTACCGCATCGAGAAGGTGCTGGTGGTCGACGACAACTTCCACCTCAAGGGCCTCATCACGGTCAAGGACATCCAGAAGGCGACAGACAAGCCCAACGCCTGCAAGGATGAACTGGGCCGCCTGCGCGTGGGCGCGGCGGTGGGCGTGGGTGCCGGTACCGATGAGCGCGTGGCCGCGCTGGTGGCGGCCGGTGTGGACGTGGTGGTGGTCGACACGGCGCATGGCCATTCCCAGGGCGTGCTCGAGCGCGTGGCCTGGGTCAAGAAGAATTTCCCCCAACTGCAGGTGATCGGCGGCAACATCGCGACCGCTGCAGCCGCCAAGGCCTTGGTCGAAGCCGGCGCCGACGGCGTGAAAGTGGGTATCGGTCCCGGTTCCATCTGCACCACCCGCATCGTCGCCGGTGTGGGCGTGCCGCAGATCACGGCCATCGACAATGTCGCCAAGGCCCTCGAAGGCACGGGTGTGCCGCTCATCGCCGACGGCGGCATTCGTTATTCCGGCGACTTCGCCAAGGCCATCGCGGCAGGCGCCTATTCGGTGATGGTCGGCGGCATGTTCGCCGGCACCGAGGAGGCCCCCGGCGAAGTGGAGCTGTTCCAGGGCCGTTCCTACAAGTCCTACCGTGGCATGGGCTCCCTTGGCGCCATGGCCTCGTCCATGGGTTCGAGCGACCGCTACTTCCAGGAAGGCAGCGAGGCCGACAAGCTGGTGCCCGAAGGCATCGAGGGCCGCGTGCCCTACAAGGGACCACTCGCCCCCGTGATACACCAGCTCATCGGCGGCCTCCGTTCCAGCATGGGTTATTGCGGTTGCTCCACCGTAGAGCAGATGCGCACCCGCCCCGAATTCGTGCGCATCACCAACGCGGGTATCTCCGAGAGCCATGTGCACGACGTGCAGATCACCAAGGAAGCCCCCAATTACCGCGTGTAACCCGTAGCCATACCCCACCGCGGTTCCGGTGCACACCTGTAGGCGCGCC
>JBAYQE010000134.1:0-4360 GCA_041677345.1 Thiohalomonadaceae bacterium | reverse complement strand
CCTCATGCCGGCCGCCCCCGGGACCCTGGAACTGGACCGCCTGCACGGCACGCGCCACACCCGCGAAATCCTGGAAGTCGAGGTGGCCGAGATCCAGCTCCCGGTGGCCCCGGGTCGCAACCTGGCAGTGCTGGTGGAGGCCGCAGCGCGCAGCCAGATCCTGTTCCACAACGGCTATGATGCAGCCGCCGACTTTGTTGAGCGCCAGCGGCGCATCATGAATTCCGAGCCGCTATGAACCCAATGCTGCGCGGGGGTGTCCGGTCGTGAAGCTGTTCATCGTCAGCGGCATCTCCGGAGCCGGTAAGAGTACGGTGCTCTATGCCCTTGAGGACCTCGGCTTCTACTGCATCGACAACCTGCCTGTGGCGCTGCTGCCCGCCTTCGCCACCGAACTGCTGGGCAGCCCCAAGCATTACAGCAACGCCGCGGTAGGCATCGACGCGCGCAACCTGGCCAACGACCTGAGCGTATTCCCCGAACTCATCAGCCAGTTGCACAGCGCTGGCGTGGAGACCCGCATCATCTTCCTGGATGCGGAGGACGGCGTGGTCATCACCCGCTTCTCCGAGACCCGGCGCATGCACCCGCTCACCCGGAGCAATACCCCGCTGGCAGAGGCCATCCGCCAGGAACGGACACTGCTCGGCCCCATTTCCTCGCGTGCCGATCTGACCATCGACACCAGCCGCACCAACATCCACCAGTTGCGCGAGCTGGTACGCGATCGCCTCGGGCAGACGCCCGGCGGGCGCATGTCCATACTCTTCGAATCCTTCGGCTTCAAGCATGGCATCCCAGTGGATGCGGACTTCGTGTTCGACGTGCGTTGCCTGCCCAATCCCCACTGGGACCCGCAGTTGCGCGCACTCACCGGCAGGTCGCCGGAAGTCATTGAATTTCTCGGTCGCGACCCGCAGGTGGAATGCATGTTCGACGACATCGCCACCTTCCTGGCCACCTGGATCCCGCGCTTCGAGGCCGACAACCGTAGCTACATGACGGTCGCTGTGGGCTGCACCGGTGGACAACACCGCTCGGTCTACTTCACCGAACGCCTTTCGCAACACTTCCGTAACCGCGATATGCGGGTACTGACCAGACATCGGGAATTGTCATGAAAGTGGGAGTACTCATCATCGCCCACGACCAGCTCGGGCAGGTACTGCTCGACACGGCCGTAGGCACCCTGGGGACGCTTCCCCTGCCGGCAAAGACGCTCGCCGTCTCCCGGGACGAGGATCCGGACGCACTGCTGGCCCGTGCCCGTGCCTTGGTGCGGGAGCTGGACGCGGGTGATGGCGTTCTGGTACTCACCGACATGTACGGCTCCACCCCGGGCAATATCGCCTGCCGCCTGCTCGATGACGGCAAGGTGCAGGTGATCGCCGGGGTGAATCTGCCCATGCTGTTCCGTGTGTTCAACTACTCCGACCTGGATCTGGGTGCCTTGACGGAAAAGGCGGTGACCGGGGGTAGTGCCGGCGTCCTGCAGTGCGGCGAGCAGCCGCGCCCGCAGCAATAAGGGCCGCCATGCTCAGCAAGGAAGTCACCATCGTGAACAAGCTCGGCCTGCATGCGCGGGCCGCCGCCAAGTTCGTGAGCCTGGCCTCGCGTTTCAAGAGCGAGGTCCACGTCGCCCGCGACGGGCGCCGGGTGAACGGCAAGAGCATCATGGGTGTGATGATGCTGGCTGCCGCACGCGGCACCACTGTGGTTCTGGACGTGGAGGGCGAAGACGAACAGCAGGCCCTCAACGAATTGGAAGAACTGATCGAACAACGCTTCGGCGAGGAAGCCTGAGAGACCCGTTCAATGTGTTTTCATGGAACCCCCATGGCCGCAAACCGCCACCATCGAGGCGCACGCCGCAGCACATGCTGGCGGCCCGGGCAAGGCGTGCAACGACGCACGGGGCGCTCTGCGGCCATGATTGAGCAGGCTCTGGCATGACGGTCGCTTTACTCGGCATCGGCGTCTCCCGAGGCACGGCCATCGGCCGAGCCCGCATCATCCAGCACGGCCAGGTCGAAGTCCCCGAATACGCCCTCCCCACCCGCCTCATCGACGAAGAAGTGGAACGCTTCTTCGCGGCACTCGAGGCGGCTAAGGCACAGCTGCGCGCCATTCGTGAACGCATTCCGCACGGCACACCCCAGGATATCGCCGCCTTCATAGACACCCACCTGCTCATGCTCGAGGACCACACCTTGCGGCAGGGTACGGAGGAGATCATCCGCAGCCGCCAATGCAACGCCGAGTGGGCGCTGAAGCTGCAGAAGGACGCTGTAGTGCGGGTGTTCGAATCCATGGACGATCCCTACCTGCGCACACGGCGCGACGACATCGAACACGTGGTGCGACGCGTGCAGCACATCCTGCTCGATCAGGATCGGCACGAACGCGTAGCCGCCAGTGGCGAGGACGGCCGCATCATCCTCGCCGACGAACTCTCACCCGCCGAGCTGGTACTGCTGCATCACCAGAACATCGCCGGCATCGCCACCGAACGGGGTGGCCCCGTGTCGCACACTGCCATCCTGGCGCGCAGCCTGAGCATCCCGGCGGTGGTCGGCGTACCCCACCCCGATCAGGCGGTACGAGACGATGAACTGGTGGTGCTGGACGGTGCCCAGGGCGTGCTGCTGGCCGGTGTGGACGAGGCCGACCTCGCCTATTACCGCCGCCGCCAACAGGCCGAGCGCCGCCACCGCAACGAGTTGCGCAAACTGCGCGACGTGCCCGCGGTGACCGCAGACGGTATCCCCATCGAATTGCAGGCCAACGTGGAACTGCCCGAGGACGTGGCCGCCATGCGGCGCGCTGGCGCCACGGGCGTGGGGCTGTTCCGCACCGAATTCCTGTTCATGAACCGCGATACGCCACCGGACGAAGCGGAACAGTTCGAGGCCTATCGTCAAATGCTGCGCCGCCTGCGCGGGGGGCTGCTCACGATCCGCACCCTCGACCTTGGCGCTGACAAGCCGGTGGGCGCCTTCGCCGAATTCGCCGGCCCCAACCCGGCCCTCGGCCTGCGCGGCGTACGCCTGTGCCTGAAGGAGGCCGATCTGTTCGTGCCCCAGGTGCGCGCCATACTGCGCGCTTCGGCCTTCGGCCCGGTACGCATGCTGGTGCCCATGCTGACCAATCTGCACGAGCTGCAGCAGGTAATTCGGCTCGTGGAAGGGGTGAAGCGCGATCTCACCCGTGACGGCCTGCGCTTCAACGCCGCGACACCGCTGGGTGCAATGATCGAGGTCCCTGCCGCCGCCCTGTGTGCCGACAGTTTCGCCGCGCGGCTCGATTTTCTTTCCATCGGCACCAACGACCTCATCCAGTACACCCTCGCCACCGACCGTATGGATGAGGAGGTCAACCACCTCTATGATCCCGTCCATCCCGCGGTGCTGCGCCTCATCCAGCAGACCCTGCGCAGCGGCACCGACGCCGGCATCCCCGTGGGCATGTGTGGCGAGATGGCGGGAGACCCACGCTACACCCGGCTGCTGCTGGGCCTGGGCCTGCGCGAGTTCTCCATGCCCCCGAGTGCCATGCTCGAAGTCAAGCGCGTGATTACCCAAAGTAACACCGGCGAACTACGCCGCCGTGTCGCACGCCTGCTGCGCTGCACCGATCCTGAACAGCTCACCCACCACCTCGCTCAGCTCAACGCCTGAACGTAGTTGAGGCCGTTTCAACGCAAAGGCGCAAAGGCCGCAGAGGACGCGAAGGTCTACAGCGAGAATGGACCTCTGGACCTTGAGACCCTGCGGGCGAATGTACCTGTGTGCAGCCTCTTTGCGTCCTCCGCGCCTTTGCGTCTTTGCGTTGGGCTTTTTCAAGTGAGGGGATTTAGAATCCCCGCATGAGCGAACCCGATCCGTTTGAAGAAGTCTCTGAACGCCTGTATGCGGCGCTGCGCGAGGACGATGTGTCGCGCGTGCAGCAGCTGGTGAACAGCCTGCATCCAGCGGAGATTGGCACACTCCTGGAGTCGCTGCCCCATGACGAGCGGCTGCTGGTCTGGGAGCAGGTGCATGAGGCCATGGTGGGTAAAGTACTTACACACCTGCACGAGACCGTGCGCGCGGGCCTCATCCGTGATATGGAAACCGCCGAACTGATCGCGGCCACGGAGGATCTGGACCCAGACGACCTGGCCGACCTCATCCCCGAACTCCCCGATGCCGTCATCGCTCAGTTGCTGTCCACCATGGACGCCCAGGAGCGTGCGCGTCTGGAGGCGGTGCTGCCCTATCCCGAAGACACCGCCGGCGGCCTCATGAATGTTGACACGGTCACCGTACGTGCCGGCCTCACGCTGGAAGTGGTGCTGCGTTACCTGCGCCTGCTCGGGCGT
>JBAYQE010000133.1:0-4415 GCA_041677345.1 Thiohalomonadaceae bacterium | reverse complement strand
GGCCGGGTCTGCTTCGCTGCCTTCCGACATCTGCTTGAGCAGCTCGAACAGGGTGAGCAGCCGCGACTCGGTGCCCACGAAGCTGCGCTCCGTGAGCTGGCCCAGCCAGGCGATGGCCTTTTCCGTCGCCGGTGTCAGATCGAACTGCGGCTCGTCGCTGCCGGGGCGGTAGTACTTGCGCAGCCAGCCCTTGTCGGGCGCGGCCCAGTCGTTGAGGTAATCGAGCGCCGCTTTGGGAAAGGCGTCCTCGCCGAGCTGCCGGCGCAGGGCGTAGAGCTCGTCCTCCAGCGCCTCGGCCAGGTCCGCCGCCGCCATCCCCCGCACGTTGGGCGCCACGAACACCCGATGGAGAAAACTGGCCACCAAAGGCGCATGGTCCGAACGCAATAGCCGCCAGGCGGGATGATGGCTGCGCAGGGTGTCGAGGGTGGTGAAGTCGAGGGTCATGACGGTTCAACCGGGCAGGTACCGGCGGCCCTTTTGAGTCAACCGATACCGTTGCAGGCGGCTGTTGGGCTTGTCCGGGAGAGTCATTTCCACCAGACCTGCCGCAAGGGCCGGCTTGAGATAGCGCTCGCGGAAGGACTTGCGGTCTTGCAGCCCGAGCGCACCCTGGATCGCCTCCCGGCTCATCTCGTCGCCCCGCATGGCCGCCAGCAAGCGCATGACTTGGGGGGTGACTTGGCGGGCGACTTGGGGGGTGGTGGTCACGACGGCGTCGAGGATCATCCTCAGCATGAACGCGATAAAGGGCGCCGAATCGTTGCCTTGTGTGCTCTCATCGAGCGCCCGGTAGTACTCCGCCTGGTGTGCATGGACGAGGCTTTCAATGGGGATGTCGGTGAACACGGGATTCCAGCGGCTCAGGATCACCGTCTGCCAGAGGCGTCCTATGCGGCCATTGCCATCGGCGAACGGGTGAATGAATTCGAATTCATAATGAGATACCGAACTGGCGACCAGCGGGTGGGCTTCGCTGACAGAGAGCCAGCGAAGAAGATTGTCCATCAGTACAGGCACCCGGTGGGCCGGTGGGGCCATGTGGAGCATCTGATCCCCTGCAATGACGCCCACGCCTCCACGCCGGTAGGTGCCCGCCTCGTCGATGAGCCCTTGCATCAGGTGGCGGTGGGCCGCCAGCAAGTCCGCCTCTGAATCCGGTTGCCACTGTTCAAGCCGGTCATAGGCAGCGATGGCGTTGCGCACCTCCTGGATTTCGCGCGGCGGCGCCACCACGGGCTTGCCGTTCAGCACGGCAGTCACCTGCTCCTCGCTCAGCGTGTTTCCCTCGATAGCCAGCGAGCCGCGGATGGTGCGGATGCGGTTGATGCGCCGCAGGCGCAGCGCTCGAGGTGAATCCGCGACAGCCGCGAGCCGCCCCACGGCCTCGCCGATCTGCGCGGCCAATGTCACGATGGCAGGCGTAACGGCGTAGGGTGGTTGGTATTCACGTTTCCCGGCCATCACTCACCTCATATCCCTTTCGGCGCCTTTATTCACCGCTGCGCGACGCCACCGCGGGGGCAGCATCTATCCAGCCGCGCGGGAGGGCTTCGGCATAAACCCAGAGCGCCGCCTCATGGACGGCGGGGACGCGTTCGGCCCCGGCCTGGGTGTGCAGCCAGATCGCAGCGGTGATGGCCTGGAGGGTCTTGCCAAGCCCCATGTCGTCGGCGAGCAGGGCACGGCCATTACCCGCGAGGAAGGCGGCACGGGCCGCCACGGCGTGACGGCAGAGTGCCTCGTCCCGCTCGCAGGGGCAGGCTACCAGTAGGGTTCCGTCGGTATCCCGCGAGACCTCAGTGGTCAATATCATACCGCTCTCGGCGTCCTCCACCTCGGCCCGCAACAGTTCCTCCTCGCGTACCACCCGTGTGACCCGCTTGGACTGGAAATCCTCGAGGCCCACGCGCACAAGCCTCTCGGTGGAAAGCGCATAGAGCTGGTCGGCATCGAGCAGCAGCGGGTCGGAAGGAGCGGTGCAGGCGATGGGCATAGTGGGCTTCGTGGGAATTCTACCCGGGCGTGCAGTGAAGGCACAGCCAAACGGGTGCAACCCCATGGAACTCAGTACAACCCACGAAACGCTTACGACCGTGGCTCCACGCTGGCCACGGCGAGCAAAGCACCCGGCAAGCGCCATCCGCGCTGTACCGGCTGATCGACTCAGTGTCGACCAGCCAGCGCGTCGTCCGCCTTCGCGCCTGAGATTTCTGGCCCCCGCTTTGTGAAGTTCGGCTCTGGCCGATGCGTGTCATTCTTCCATCAGGCGTTTTCTGTGGGCTCGGTCAGTCGCCGTACTGTCAGCATGGTGCGCTGCTCGATCAGACTGACGATGCGCTCCACCAGCGGGTGGTCGGCAAAGCCGCTGTCCGGCGCGGATTGGAGTTGGCGCGCCAGCGTCGGTAGCGCTCTTGCCAACGCCAGAACGCGTTTGCGGGTTTGCGCCTTGGCCAGCCCGGCGCCCTCGGCAAATTGAGCCCAGTGCCGCGCCTGCACCTCGCTGAACCGGACCTTGCTGCCGAGCTTCATCGCCATCTTCGGCGTGAGGTTGGGATACACCGCCGTCGAGAGGGTGTCGTAGAGCGGGGCCAGCACCGGTGCCTTGCCCACATAGAGCAACGAGAAGTTCTTGGCGTGGGCGTCGTGATTGCCGATCAGGGCGTTGAACACCACATAGTCGAACAGCCGCAGCACCTGGGGTGCGCTGGGCCGGGTGGCGCGGCGGACCAGATCGAAGCACTGCGCAAGGTCGGGGCCGCCCTCGCTCTGGTACTTCATCTCGGGCACTACGCCCAGCGCCTGGCAGAAATCTTCCTGATGCACGCGCTGAATCCTTCCCCCGGCGCCGGTCAGCCGGTCATAGCGCTCCACCAGCAGGAAGCGGCGGCCGCCCACGGCGTGGATCCGGGAGCGCGCCGCATCGAGCGTGAGCGCCTCGGCCAAGGCCAGGCAGAACGCCTCGTTGGTGACGCTGTCCTCCACCGCGGGAATGGCGGGCTTGAGGATATGGGTGCTCGGCGTGCCGCCGCGGGGCAGGCCGATCCGCTCGCCCTCGACGACCACCGGCAGCTTGTCCTGGGCGCCGGCCAGCGACAGACGCAGCCCCTCCTTGCCGGCCAGCATCGGCCGCCGGGGCAGTTCATCGAGCATGGCGACGAGGCTCTCATCGCCCAGCCACTCCACCTCGCCGTCGGTGGCCGGAGGCGGCAGCGGCCGGCCGGGCTCCAGAAAGGTGACCGCCCCTGCACACTCACCGCCGATGTGGTCCAGGAGGGCAAAGTCATTCTGTCCCGAGACGTGGAACTGCTGTGCGATCAACCGGCGCAGGTGACCCTCGGGGAGCAGGCCGGCGAAAAATGGGCGTGCCTGGTGGTCATCGAAGGCTTCCGCCTGCAGCGGCAGCGAGCGGGAGAGGGGCACCGCATCCGGCCGCATCAGCCAGTCGGCCGCGTACCGGAACGTGAGCCGCCCCTCCACCAGCGCCAACGTGCCGACGCGATCGGCAAACAGCCAGACCGCGAGCTCATGCGCCATCGTCGCCGCCCTCGCCGGTCACCGCCGGCAACCCGCTCAGGCGGAGCTCTCCCCCCAGTGCCTCGACGACACGCAGGACATGCTCCAGCCGCAGCGTGGGCTTGCCGGCCTCCAACTCCACGATGAAGCGCAGGCCCACGCCGGCCGCCAGCGCCAACTGGGACTGGGTCAGTCCCAGCTGCTTGCGGGCGGTGCGCAGGGCTTCGCCAAGTTGTTGAGTGCTGTGGATCGGTGTCATAAATTTCCCGTTCGGGAAATTGTGCGCAACTCAGCACCGTCCTGCAACCATAATTTCCCGAACGGGAAAGTTTGCTGCTTGAGGAGGGGGTAGAGAAAAATTGTTCCCGATCGGTAATGCTCAAACGCACGGGATCCAAAACGCATATTTGGGGGCTGGATCATCCGCCAATACTCAATCGATAGGGAACGTCAATTCCGCCACCGTGCGGCGAATGGCGTTCCTATTCACCGCATTACATGCGGCGAATGACTTGCGCATGCGGAGTAATCTCCGCATGAATAGCGGTGATTACCAACACATCTGGCAGGCCGGTGACTGGCCGAACTAGCGCTTCGATCTGGCGGCACTCGCTGGCACTATGGTCGAGGTCAGTCGTGCCCAGGGGCTGTTGATGGGGCGCCTGGCCGATGTGGGCATGGCCCTGCGCGACCAGGCAAGCCTCGCTGCGCTTACCGAGGATGTTGTCAAAACCAGCGAGATCGAGGGTGAGCAGCTCAACGTCGAATCCGTGCGTTCGTCCATCGCCCGCAGGTTGGGCGTAGACATCGGCGCGCTCGCTCCGGTCGATCGCCACGTCGAGGGCGTGGTCGAGATGGTGCTCGACGCCACCGCCAACTGCCATGCGCCGGTGTCGCGC
>JBAYQE010000132.1:0-4764 GCA_041677345.1 Thiohalomonadaceae bacterium | reverse complement strand
GCGCGCAGGAGGTCGTGCATGTTGAGGGCGCCGACCAGGCGGCCGTCGGTGTCCACCACCGGCAGGGCGTTGATGCGGCGGCTGTCCATGATCTGCAGGGCCTCGGCAGCAAGCAGGCCGGGCCGCACGGTGAGACAGCCGCGCTTCATGACCTCACCGATGACGATGGTCTGGATGTTCACCTCGCCATGATCCAGCAGGCGGCGCAGGTCACCGTCCGTGAAGATGCCGGTCACGCATTCTTCGTTGTCCACCACCACCGTCATGCCCAGGCCCTTGCGGCTCATCTCGGCCAGGGCAGCGGACAGCGCGGCCGTCTCATCCACCCGCGGTACGGCGTCACCCGTGTGCATGAGGTCGTCGATACGCAGTAACAGGCGTCGGCCGAGTGCGCCCGCCGGGTGAGACAGGGCGAAGTCCTGGGCGGTAAAGCCGCGTGCTTCCAGCAGCGCCACCGCCAATGCATCACCCATGGCGAGGGTGACCGTGGTGCTGGCGGTGGGGGCGAGGCCCAGGGGGCAGGCCTCTTTCGCCACGCTCACGTCCAGTACCACATCGGCGGCCTGGCCCAGGCGCGAGCGGGGCTGGCCGGTGAGCGCCACGAGAGGCACATCCAGACGCTTGATGATGGGCAGGATGGTGAGGATCTCCTCGGTCTCGCCCGAGTTGGACAGGGCGAGCACCACGTCCTTGGCGGTGATCATCCCCAGGTCGCCGTGACTTGCCTCCCCCGGATGGACGAAAAAGGCTGGGGTGCCGGTACTCGCCAGGGTGGCGGCGATCTTGCCGCCCACATGCCCCGACTTGCCCATGCCCGTGACCACCACGCGACCCTCACAAGCCAGCATGAAGCGGCAGGCACGGGCAAAGCCTTCGTCGATGCGCGCGGCGAGGTCGGCCACAGCGCCGGCCTCGGTGTCGATGACGGCGCGGCCAAGCTCGCACAGCCGCTGGTTGTCGATGGTGCGGGTCATCAGGCTTCGGGATAGCCCAGTTCGCGCAGGCGTTCGGCGAGCTGGACGCGGGACAGGCCCTCTCCGGTCACCTTGACGAGGCCGCCGTCGATGGTGACCTCCACGTTCTCCACACCCGGCACGTCCTTGAGGCCCTTCTGTACATTGGCGACACAGCCGCCGCACTTGATGTTCTTTACAGTGAAGTTTTCGGTTTGCATGGTGTTTTCCTCTTGCAGTGTATTGTCAGGGAAAGTCCGTGGCGGGCGCCAGCCTCAGGCGCCCGCAACATAGAGTACCGTCACATAGCCGACAAACACGGCCACCAGCAGCAGGCCATTGAGCCGGCTGATATGCCCCGGCCGGCGGAAGCCGTAGCCCATGGCGAACAGCGCGAGGGTCAGCACGACCATGACCGGGTAGTCGCGCTCGAGTATCGCCTCGGGAACCGCACCGGGTGCGAGCAGGCCCGGGAAGCCCAGTACGGCGAGCAGGTTGAACATGTTCGACCCGAGCACGTTGCCGATGGCGATGTCGTGTTCGTTGCGCAGGGCGCTGGTCACCGAGGCGGCGAGCTCCGGCAGGCTGGTGCCCACCGCCACCACGGTGAGGCCCACCACCAGTTCACTGATGCCGAGCGCCAGGGCCACGTTCACCGCGCCCCATACCAGCAGGCGGGAGCTCAGTAACAGCAGCACCAGTCCGGCGGCGACCCACAGCAGGGCGCGCCCGGTGGCGACACCGGTCGGGATCTCCTCCTCGAACTCGCCTTCCAGCGGGTCCGCCTCCGCGGCGCACCGCTCGCTCAGTCCCAGGCTGGTCACCCAATAGATCATGAGGACCAAGCCGGCCAGCAGCAAAGCCCCGTCCCAGAAGCCCAGCTCGCCGTCGAGCAGCAGCAACAGGCTGGCAAGCATGATGGCGAACAGCACAGGGAATTCACGACGCAGCGTTTCCGAGCGCACCGCCAGAGGTGCCACGACGGCCGTGGCGCCAAGCACCAGGGCTACGTTGGTGATGTTGGAGCCGATGGCATTGCCGATGCCCAGCGCCGGGCTGCCCTGCCAGGCGGCCACGGCGGATACCACCATCTCCGGTGCCGAGGTGCCCATGCCGACGATGGTCAGGCCGATGATAATGGGGGCGATGCCCAGGTTCCGCGCCAGGGCCGAAGCGCCGAACACGAAGCGGTCGGCGGCCCACACCAGCAAGGCGAAGCCGACGAGGATGGCGAGCATGGACAGCAGCATGGAACGTCACGGCCCCGGGAACAGCGGGTCTTCCTCGTCTTCGAAACCTTCCTCGAAGATGTCGAACTCCGGTACCGGCGGTTTGCCGTCATAGACCAGGTTCTGGCGGTGCTGCAGGTAGGCCTCGCGCGTGAAGACGTAGGGGTCCAGTGCCGCCTGTTCGAGCAGGTTGGTGGTGCCGAGAAGGTCGGCGCGCGTGTCCACGGCGCTCAGCCCCACCGCGCTCCAGTAGGCGGCTTGGTCCACACTCACATCCGCCAGCGGATCCAGGTACCAGGAGGCCGCCGAACCGGTGCCGTCGCGCACGGTGCTTGGGCCAAGCAGGGGCAACACCAGGTAGGGGCCGGGATTCACGCCCCAATAGCCGAGGGTCTGGCCAAAGTCCTCGTTGTGCTTGGGCAGGTCGAGGGCCGTGGCCACGTCGATCAGACCGAACAGGCCCACCGTGGTGTTCCACACGATACGTGAGAAGTCCGACAGGGCCTGTTCGGGCTTGGCCTGCAACACGTCATTGACCAGCACCAACACGTCATCGATGTTGGAGAAGAAATTGCTCACGCCCGTGCTGATGAAGGTGGGTACGACTTGGTCGTAGACCTCGGCCACAGGTTTGAGCAGGTTTCGGTCCACCGCATCATTGAAGCGGTAGACGGAACGGTTGACCTGCTCGAACGGGTCGTGTTCCTCGGGTGGTGCATGCATGGTGGCGCAGCCCGACAACAGCACGCCCGCGCACAGCAGGGAGGCGACTCGCATCAACGGGTCTCCGTGCGAACGGTGCCGCAGCGCGTACAGCGGCGCTGTGTGACCAGTCGCCCCGACTTCACATCAAATGGGCGCTCGTTCACGATTTCCCACTGATGGAAACCGCGCGTGCAGAGGAATCTGCCCTTGTGCCTCTCCTGGGCCGAAGGACGCTTGAATCGGACGATTTCGCCCATGGCTAGACCCGCTTGGCGGCACTCTGGGCTATCATCCGCCAGCGCGACCGCATCAATTCCGGAAAACATGGCACTTTACATTGCTCCCCATGGCTGGGACCACCCCGGCTGGGACGGCGAATTCTACCCCGATGATCTGCCGCCTGCCTGGCGGCTTGCTTTTTTTTTCAATGAGTTCGATGCGGTGGTCGTACCCGCGGCCGTCTGGTCGGCCGGCGCGGACCCGGCAACCTGGTGCGAGGATAGCCCGCCTGCGGCGTCCTTCTTCCTCGAACTGCCTCGGCCCGGTGCCCTAGCCGGGCAGGTTGTCGCTGCCGCGCGGCGGCTTGGGCCGCGGCTTGCCGGCGTCATCGCCGCGCCTGGGCTGTCACCTGCCTATCTCGCCTGGTGGCGCGAACGCCTTCCGGCCGGGATACCCGGCCCGGGTAAACTCGTCGTCGAGACCGAGGAGGCCCGCACCCCCGACCTGCGCCTGCTGTGCGGACGTATGCAGTCTCTCGCGGCGCGCGATCCCGCGCTGTTGCTCATCAAGGGGGAGCCGCCCGCACTGACCACCCTACGCGCTGCACGCACCCTGGCCGGGCTCCTGGGGTGACCAAGTTGACGCCGGGGGACAACTTCCAGACACTATGCCGCGTCCGTACAAGAGTGACGCATGGAAAGTCCTGATAAAAACGGCATGCTGGGGGAGATCCGGGGGCTGCGCTTTGCGCGCGGCGCGCGCACGATCTTCGACGGCATCGACATCGATATCCGCCGCGGGCGAATCACCGCCATCATGGGACCCAGCGGCACCGGCAAGACCACCCTGCTGCGGCTGTTGGGTGGCCAGCTCAAACCCCAGGCCGGCAGTATCCTCGTGCAAGGCAGGGATGTGCCCCGCCTGCCCACACGACAGCTTTATGAGCTGCGCAAGCGCATGGGCATGTTGTTCCAGAGCGGTGCCCTGCTCACCGACCTGGACGTGTTCGAGAACGTCGCCTTCCCGCTGCGTGAGCACACCGATCTCCCCGAGAGCATGATCCGCGACCTGGTGCTCATGAAGCTGGAGGCGGTGGGCCTGCGCGGTGCGCGCCGGCTCATGCCCAGCCAGCTCTCGGGCGGCATGGCGCGCCGTGTGGCGCTGGCGCGCGCCATCGCCCTCGACCCCATGATGATCATGTACGACGAGCCTTTCGCCGGACAGGACCCCATTTCCATGGGCGTGCTTCTCAAACTGATCCGCCACCTCAACGACAGCCTGGGTCTCACCAGTATCGTGGTATCCCATGACGTGGCCGAGACGGCGGCCATTTCCGATTACATCTATCTCTTGTCGGAAGGGCGCGTGGTGGCCCACGGCACGCCCGACGAATTGCAGCGTTCCAGGTCCGAGTGGGCGCAGCAGTTCCTGCACGGCCATCCGGACGGCCCCGTGCCTTTCCACTATCCGGCGCCCGGGTATGTCGACGACCTGCTTGCCGGAGGCGACGGCGCATGACGGGCCTGCTGGGTGAACTGGGGCGCCGCGCCCTGAACTTCTTCGAGCGGCTGGGCCGTGGTCATCTGCTGCTGCTCGCCATCCTGCTGCGTCAGCCCGCACTGGTACCGCGTTTCGGTCTGGTGATCGCGCAGGTTTAT
>JBAYQE010000131.1:0-5231 GCA_041677345.1 Thiohalomonadaceae bacterium | reverse complement strand
TTTCGCATTGGCGAAACGGGACGCCGCAGGCGCCCGAAGGGCGAGGGCCGTCAGGCCCGAGTCAACCCACGTTTGCGCTTTCAGAGGGAGATGAAGCTGGATGGAGCGGGTGATGGGAATCGAACCCACGTTAGAAGCTTGGGAAGCTCCTGTTCTACCATTGAACTACACCCGCATGAGACGGGGATGATAGCACCGGACCCAAAGCCCCTCAACGGGCGCAGTTGACGCCTGCGGGCGCGGGTCGTAGGCTTGCCCGCCATGCGAATCTACGTGAATGGTGAGGCACGCGAGGTGCCGGAGGACTGTACCGCGGAGCAGTTGGTGGTCGCCCTGGGCCTGACGGGTCGGCGGCTTGCCATGGAAGTGAATCTTGAAATCGTGCCGCGCAGCGCCTATCCCGCCCATCGCTTCAAGCCTGATGATCGGGTGGAAATCGTCCACGCCATCGGTGGCGGCTCGGGTCTATAATTCCGGCCTCGCCATAACACGAATCCACGACGGGCCCGGACAGCACCAAGCGGTGCTCGCCAGCCTCCGCGGCGCCGTCCCGTCGTTGAGCGCCTTTCCCAAGCATTCCGGAGCAACCACATGGCACAGCATTCCGATCCCCTGGTGATCGCCGGCAAGACCTACACGTCCCGTCTGCTGGTCGGTACCGGCAAGTACAAGGACTTTGACGAGACCCGCCGTGCCATCGAGGCGAGCGGTGCCGAGATCGTTACGGTGGCCATCCGTCGTACCAACATCGGCCAAAACCCGGGCGAGCCCAACCTGCTGGATGTGCTGCCGCCGTCCCAGTACACCTGCCTGCCGAACACCGCCGGCTGCTACACCGCCGAGGACGCCATCCGTACCTGCCGCCTGGCGCGCGAACTGCTTGACGGGCACGACCTGGTGAAGCTGGAGGTGCTCGGCGATCAGAAGACCCTCTATCCGGACGTGACCGCTACCCTCAAGGCCGCCGAGACCCTGGTGCAGGACGGTTTCAAGGTGATGGTGTACACCAGTGACGATCCCATCATCGCCAAGCGCCTGGAGGAGATGGGATGCGTGGCGGTGATGCCGCTGGCTGCACCCATCGGGTCGGGCCTTGGTATCCAGAACCGCTACAATATCCTCGAGATCGTGCAGAACGCCAAGGTACCCATCCTGGTGGATGCCGGCGTGGGCACGGCCTCCGACGCGGCCATTGCCATGGAGTTGGGTTGCGACGGTGTACTCATGAATACCGCCATCGCCGAGGCCAAAGACCCGGTGCTCATGGCCGGGGCCATGAAGAAGGCCATCGAGGCCGGGCGCGAGGCCTTCCGCGCCGGGCGCATGCCGCGCAAGCGCTATGCCAGCGCCTCCTCGCCTATCGACGGCACCTTCTTCTGATCCACGCACAGGCATGGATGCCCTGCAGTTCACCGCCGGCGCGCTGCCCCTCTCCGTGGAGGCGGCGCGTGCGGTGGTGCCCGCCGACGGCTTTCTCTGGCTCGACTTCCATCACACCGACGTGGACTGGCCCGTGCTGGCCGAACGCGTCACCGGCGTGCGCTTCCACGAGCGCCATGTACGGGACAGCCTCAATCTTGCCCACCCCTCGTTCTACGACAGCACCGGTGACTACGACATGGTCGTGTTCCGCAGTCACGTACCGGAATCCGGCGAGGTATTCTTCACTCATCCATCCACCTTCTTCCTGCTCGATCGCGTCCTCGTCACCGTGCACCCCGCCGGGAGCCACCCCGAGGCATCGGTGCGCCAGCGCCTGCTCGCACAGCCCACGCGCATACCCCCCGACCCGCCGGCGTTGATGCACCTGATCCTCAACGCCATGGTCGATCGCTTCCTCGCCCTGCGCGAACCGCTCACGATGCGCATGGAGGCGTGGGCCGCCGAGATGCTGGATCCACGCAGCGCCGAAGACCTGCGCAGCATCATGGAGCATCGCAGTGTGCTGCGGCGGCTGGAGTCACTTTCCGAGGAACAGGAAGACGCCGTGATTGGCTGGCGCGACAGTACGTTGCTCCCCATGGATGAGCAACTCGCGGTACGCTACACCGACCTCGTGGAACATATCCGCCGCATCACACGCTTTGCTTCGCAGCAACAGCAGGAAGTGGAGAACCTTATCCAGTTGCACTTCTCTGCGGTATCCACGCGCACCAACGAGATCATGCGCACCCTCACGGTGGTCTCGGCCATCTTCCTGCCGCTCAACCTGCTGGCGGGGATCTTTGGCATGAATTTCGAGTACCTGCCGGCACTGCATATGCAGGCCGCTTTTTTTCTCACGTCTGGCGGGATGCTGGTGCTGGCCACCATCCTGTTGCTGGTGTTTCGGATGAAGCACTGGTTCTGAGCCGGTGCCCCCCGAGCCCCGACAAGGTTGTGGCACCGGGGGGCGTCACCTCTGGTGGACGCTTCGGTACGCGATGCTCGAGGCGACTCCCACAAGCGACTCAACGCCGCGGCAGTTTCAGACCGACCTTCGCCACCCGCGACCCGTCCACCTCGCGCACCACGAACTCCACGCCGCCTACACGTACGCGATCGCCTACCACCTGGCGACGATTGAAGCGGGCCGCCAGGAAGTCCGAGAGCGTCTGCCCATCTCCCGTGGGGAGTTCCAGGGCGTACACGGTGGTGACATCGGCCACACGCGCCTCACCATCGAGCACGAATTCGCCGAAGAACTGGCGCTCGGCCTGCTCCAGCGTGCCGCTCGCCTGGCCGAACAGGCGATCGAGCGCCTCCAGGCGGTCGCGCGGTGCGAACACATAGACGTAGTCGCCCACCTCGAGCACCCCGGCCTCGGCGGCGGTGAGCGCCTCGCGCCGCCTTATCACCGACGCCAGCCGGCACCCCTCCGGCAGCGGCAGTTCCGCGGCCGCATGGAAGGCACCGGGGCTCTCCGCGCCCAACTCGTAACCTATCAATTCCAGGTCGACCTGCCCGGGCACATCCAGCTCCACGCGCTGAAACGCCGCACTGCGGTAGGGCACCTCCAGCCCCAGCCAGCGTGCCGCGGGCGCCACGGTCCAGCCCTGCACCACCAGCGAGACCAGGACCACCACGAAGGCCGCGTTGAAGAACGTGGGCGCCTCGGGCAAGCCGGCGAGCAGGGGGAACATGGCCAAGACGATGGGTACGGCACCGCGCAGCCCCACCCAGGAGATGTAGGCCTGCTCGCGCCAAGGGAGGCGAAACGGCGCAAGGCACAGCAGTACGGCCGCCGGGCGTGCCACCAGCATGAGCAACACGGCCACCGCCAGCGCGGCCGGCGCCTCTTCCAGCAGTGCCGACGGTGTGACCAGCAGACCCAGCATCAGGAACAACACGATCTGCGACAACCACGCCATGCCGTCATGGAAGCGATGGATGTTGTAGGACGCCTGCAACGGACGGTTGCCCAGCAACAAACCGGCCAGATAAACCGCAAGGAAGCCGCTGCCGCCCAGCAGGGAAGTGATGCCGAACACGGCGAGGCCGCCGGCGAAGGCGGCCAGCGGATAAAGTCCGGCGCCCAGGCGCGTATTGTTGATGAGGCGGGCGAGCACACGGCCGCCGGCGATGCCCACCATGGCCCCGAGGCCCATCTGCAGCACGAAGGCCCAGCCCAGGGAGAACACGGTCGGTGTACTGCCTGTGGCAAGTGCCTCCACCAGCAGCACCGTGAGGAATATGGCCACCGGATCGTTGCTTCCGGATTCGATCTCCAGCGTTGCCCCTACGCGACGCTTCAGTTCCAGTCCGTGGGAATGCAGCAGGGCGAATACCGCCGCCGCATCGGTGGAACCCACGATGGCACCCACCAGCAGGCCTTCCAACCAACCCAGATCCAGTAACCAGGCGGCAAACAGGCCCGTGATCGCGGCGGTGATGACCACGCCGATGGTCGCCAGTCCGAGGGCGGGCCGCAGTCCTACCCGGAAGGTCTTGGCATCGGTGCGCAGTCCGCCGTCGAAGAGGATAATGGCGAGCGCCAGGCTGCCCACCAGATGGGCCACCTGGACGTCGTTGAACTGGATACCGCCAGGACCACCTTCGCCCAGGAGCATGCCGAGCAGCAGGAACACCAGCAGCAACGGCATGCCCACGCGTGAGGAGATGACGCTCGCGAACACGCTGACGAGCAGCAGTATCCCGGCGGCGGCGATGATCTGGTTGGTCAAATCCATGCATTGAGATCCAAGGTAGGATCCCGAGTATATCAATGCACCATGGCCGACCCGGGTCGGCCGTCGCCTGCGATGCCTGGTAATGGCATCGTGCCGGCGTCGGGCCTATCCCCTTGCGGATGTATGCAAAAATCGGACCACGTCTAACATTACCGTCCTCTCGACTAAGGAGTTTCCGTGACCACTCACGTCCCGCACCTGCGCACCGTGCGCAGTTTCGTCCGCCGTCAGGGCCGCATTACCGTCGCGCAGGAACGCGCACTGGAGGAGATGTGGCCGCGGTTCGGCGTCGAGGCGGGGGATGAGCTGCTCGATCTGGACGCACTCTTCGGCCGCCAGGCGGCGCGGGTGCTCGAGATCGGTTTCGGTGACGGCGGCAATCTGGTCGCCATGGCCGAAGCGCACCCGGACACCGATTACCTCGGCATCGAGGTGCATCGCCCGGGTGTGGGGCGCCTGCTCATGGAGGTCGGCGAGAAGGGGCTCGCCAATGTGAGGGTCATGTGCACGGATGCGGTCGAGGTGCTCACGCGACAGATTCCGGATGCGTCACTGGATGCGGTGTTGCTGTTCTTTCCCGATCCCTGGCACAAGATGCGTCACCACAAGCGGCGCATCGTCCAGCCGGAGTTTGCAGAGCTGGTGCGGCGCAAGCTGGTCATCGGCGGCCGCTTCCACATGGCGACCGACTGGGAAGACTATGCCCATCACATGCTTGCGGTGATGCAGGCAGCGCCCGGGTACCGGAATCTCTCGCCCGGGGGCGATTACGTGCCCCGTCCCGAACATCGCGTGCTCACCAAGTTCGAGAGGCGCGGACAGCGCCTCGGACATGGCGTGTGGGACCTGGTGTTCATACGCATTTCCTGAGGCCCTGCCGCTCCAGCCCTGTCGTGCAGCCGGGCAAGCCCCGGTTTAAACCACCAATCACTGGAGCCAACCACATGTCCCGGAGAAAACTCGGGCTGGCGCTCGCCGTTTGCGCTGCGCCAGCCGCCCACGCGGCCGACGACGCCGGCCGTGCCATCGTCATGCAGGGAACACCCGCCGGCGCGACCGCTT
>JBAYQE010000130.1:0-5397 GCA_041677345.1 Thiohalomonadaceae bacterium | reverse complement strand
GTGATTTTTGCGTTGGTGATCTACCCGATGTGGTCAGTAGCGTCCGGCCATGCTTACCCCGAATTACCAACCTTCGGCCTCCCCTGCCCGACCACGATATTTACGCTTGGCATCCTCGCCTTCCTGGTCCGCCCGCATCCACGCAGTCCACTTGTCATTCCTGTCCTCTGGGCATTTATTGGTGGCCAAGCCGCCTTTCTACTGGGCGTGCCGCAGGATGCCGGTCTCATTGCAGTGGGGGCGATCGGCCTGGTGCTAATCGGTAATGCCTCCAAGGTAACCCGATCGTTCGGCAAAACCGTGGGTCCAGGCAGCAATTACGAGACAGGGCCCTGATGCAGCCTCGACCCACACCTGTGTAAAAGCGGGCGATCAGGACCTTGCCAGCAATGGGCACTGGGCATCACCGTACGCTCGGCGCAAGGGCTTCTGCATTTTGCTTTACCCGGAGCGCCAGGGTGCCCAATGGGGCTGTGACTTGGTCGGGCGGGTATTCCCGCGCTGTGGTCACTTTCTGCCCGCGGGGTGACACCGGCCGGCAGGGAGTCCTTATAATCGCGGCTTGCACGTCCCGTCGGCCGGGAAGGGTGGCGGCCGTGTGCTGCCGCAAAGACACGCGTAGCGACAAGGCTTGGCAGTATGCATGGAACCGCAAAGGCGATTACCCGGTCGGCGCTGTTGTTGCTTTCTTTTTTTGCGGCTGCCTGGCTGAGCGCGCGTCCGCTGTTCGATGCCCCATCGGTCCTCCTGGGTGCGCCCGTACTGATTGGTGACGCTGCCCGCGCCTTGACGCCGGAAGAGGCGCTGCGCCGGGCCGCGGTCCGGGCAGATACCGGCGCCGCAATCCCTTTGGCTATCGATACCCACGGCTACTGGTGGGTGGCCCAGGTGCGGAATGCGACTGAAGATGCAGCCTGGGTGGTTCACGTCGGCAATACGGCCATTGAGCGCGCCGAGTTGTTCGTGTTCGCGGGCGACCGGCGGGTACACGAAGCCGCCGTCGACCTCATGGCCGTGGCCCGCAGCGGCCACAACGACGACGCCATAGGCCACCATTTCCCCCTGACGCTGCCGGCGCAGGAGCTGCGTACGGTGGTACTGTGGCTTGAGACCGAGGTAAGCCACGGCGGCCTCGTTTTCGTGCGGCCGCAAGCGACCGCGCGGGCGGAGGCCCGTTTCCACCAGGTGGCGATCTGGAGCGCCAGCGGGGCCATCGCCGCGCTCATCCTCTACAACCTTTTCCTCGGCCTCAGTCTGCGCCTGCCCATGTATTTGGCCTACGTGGGCCATGCCGGCGGCCACCTGTTGTACCTGCTCACTGCCCTGGGCATGGTGGGGGCAGGCCTGCCCGTGCTCGAGCGTTACCTGTACCTCAACGTGCCCGGCATCGCCCTGGGAGTGCTCTGCGGCGCGTTTTTTGTTTACCGTTTCCTGGACTTGCCGGCACTCGCACCGCGCCTCGCGCATCTTTACCGCCTCTTCATGGGCGGCCTGCTGGCTTCGCCGCTACTGTTGCCGATCGCCGGGCCCCACGTACTCGTGACTTGTGTGCGCGCCAGTCATCTTGTGCTCGTGGTGCTGGTACTCGCTGCGGCACTGTGGGGCGTCATCCGGCACAAACGGGAAGCGCTCTACATCCTTGTGGGCTGGGGCGGACTGGTGGCCATGACCGCCAAAGGCATGCTGGGGGTCCTGGGGGTGGTCACACTCACGGTGGACGCCGGCGTGTGGGCGCTGTGGGCGATACTGTTCGAGATGTTCTTCCTGTCGTTGGCACTTGCCGACCGCGTGCGCCGCCTCAACCGTGAGAAAGAGGCTGCCGAGGCGGCGGCCGAGGCGAAATCCACGTTCCTGGCCAACATGAGCCATGAGATCCGCACGCCGCTCAATGGCGTGCTGGGCATGGTGGACGTGCTGCGCGGGACACGGCTCGATGCAACCCAGCGGGAATACCTTGAGAACGTCCGTCAGTGTGGTACCGCCCTGCTGGACATGCTCAACGACGTACTCGACTACACCCGTGCGGAGGCTGGCTGCCTGCATTTGGAGCGCATGGACTTTCAGCCGCGCCGCCTGCTCGAGGAGGTCGTGTTCATGTTGTCGCCCCAAGCCGAGCGAAAAGGCCTGCAGCTACGGCTCACGGTGGAGCCGGCCGTGCCCCGGGTGCTGCTCGGCGATCCCATGCGCATCCGCCAGGTGCTGGCGAACCTCATCGGTAATGCCGTGAAATTCACGGAGCGTGGCGAGGTGCACGTGAAGCTTGCGCACGGCGGTGAGGAGGCAACCGGCCATCGCCTGGTTTTCACTGTGAGCGACACCGGCATCGGCATCGAACCCGACATGCTGGGCCAAGTGTTCGAGCGGTTCCAACAGGCCGATAATTCCGTTGCCCGGCGCTACGGCGGCACCGGCCTGGGACTTGCCATCGTGCGGGAACTGGTGGGACTCATGGGCGGCAAATTGCGGGTGGATAGCAGCATCGGCCACGGCAGTCATTTCCATGTGGAACTGGTATTGCCGCCAAGCATGCCACCCGAGGACGAAACCGACGATAACGAGCGCATGCGCCTGCCGCAGATGCGTATCCTGGTCGTGGATGATGACCGCATCAACCGCCTGGTGAGCACTGTGCTGCTGTCGCGCGACGGACACAAGGCGGTGGCAGTGGACAGTGGCGCCGCGGCACTCGCCTGCCTGGAACAGGAGCACTTCGATCTCGTGCTCATGGACGTGAGCATGCCCGGGATCGACGGCCCGGACACCACCCGGCGTTTGCGCGCACGCGGGCAAACCCTGCCCGTGATTGGGCTTACCGCCCACGTGTTGCCGGAGCAGGAACGTGCCTGCATCGACGCGGGCATGAACGCCGTCATCCACAAACCGCTTCAGGCGGACAAGCTCAGCCGCGTTCTGGCCGTGGCGTACCGATGGACAGCGGTGACGGAAGCTGGCGGGATCAGCGCCGCACAGTGACCCTTGTACCGGCCCAGCGCCAGTGACGTGGCCAGTGTGCACACCTCGGGGTTGCGTCCGCCACCTGCTAACCTTTCCTTGGTGTATCCCCCACGTACGGTTGGCAAGGAATGTTCATGCAGGAAAGCCTCGCCGTGCTCGACAACCGGCTGAACGACATCTTCGAGGCCTTTTATCGAAGACTGATATCAGACAGCCACTTTGCCGTGTTCTTCCGTGACGACGCCCATGTGCGCAGCCTGGTCGCCCGTCAGCGGGAGAACGTGCGCCAAGCCATCCAGGAAGACCTACCGACGATGCGGGCGCGCTACGTGGAGCTGGGGCGCTTTCACCACAGGATTTTTGTGCCTTTCGAAGACTTTGCCGTGGGTGTCGATTTCCTGGCCCGGGAATTCCTGCGCACGGTGGCCGAAGAGCGCCTCGGTGCGGACGTCGCGAACGACGTCCACGTCTTCTTCGAGCTGATCAAGGACAACACCGCAAAAGGTTATCTGGAGTGCATGCTCAAGGATGATAGCCGTGACTTGGAATTGTTCAGCCAGAGCCTGCGGGAATCCCGCGAAATCACGTCCGGTCTACTCGCCGCGCAGCTTTCCTGGTTGCAGCAGGTAGTGCATGCCATCGAACTGGAGCGCGAAGACCTGTTGCCCGATCTGAAACGCTCGGTCTTTCACAACTGGCTGGTGTCCCCAGAGGCCGAACACTACCTGCCGGGCCCCGAAGAGCGCCGCCACCTGTTGGACCTGAACCGGCGTGTTTTCAACCATGCGAGCAACCTGTTCTATTTCGTCAATCATCAGCACCACGTCGAGGTGCTGATGATCTATGACAAAATCTCCAAATACATCCTCACAGCGAATAACATCGTCACGGTGTTGATTGCCCGCCTCAAGATGAAGGAACTGATGCGTGATCCACTCACGCATCTTTACGACCGCACCACCCTGGAAGACACCCTGTCCCAGGGCTTGCACCTGGCACGCCTCTCGAATCGGCCGTTCTCGGTGGTGATGGGTGATATCGACGACTTCAAGAAAATCAACGATGCCCATGGGCACGTCGTTGGTGACTGCGTGCTTCGCCACGTGGCCGATGTCATACGCCGATACATCCGCTCCACCGACTATGCCTTCCGCTATGGCGGCGAGGAATTCCTGCTGGTACTCAACGATACCTCCCTGGAGGGTGGTGTGATACTCGCGGAAAACGTGCGCCGGACCATCGCAGAGAACGTATTCCAATGCGACGGCGTCGATCTCAACGTGACCATCAGCCTCGGCGTGGCAGAGGTACAGGGTGACGAGGCCGCCGACCTCGACGAACTGGTGAATCAGGCCGATCGGAAGCTCTACGAGGCCAAGCGCACGGGGAAAAACCGGGTGGTCAGTTGAAGTGACTGGGCGCAAAGAACGAAGAACCGCGAAGGAGACCAGGTCAGGGTTTCGCGAAGGAACCGGGGTCACAAAGGAACCGGGGTCACAACACAAAAGGAACCGCAAAGGAACCGCAGAACCGGGGTCAGGTCTCGCATTGTGGCATTCATTCTCTTAGCGTATTCTGCCCCCATGGCGAGGCCCCTACGTATCGAGTTTGCAGGTGCGCTGTACCACGTGACTTCACGGGGTGACAGGCAAGAGCCGATCTTTGAGGACGATGAAGACCGGCGGATATTTCTCAGCATCCTGGCCGACGTGGTAAACCATTTCAACTGGCTCTGCCACGCCTACTGTCTGATGGCCAATCATTACCATCTGGTGGTGGAAACGCCTGACGGTAATCTCTCGAAGGGAATGCGACAACTGAACGGGGTGTACACGCAGGCGTCCAATCGCCGCCACAAGCGCACGGGGCATCTCTTCCAGGGGCGGTTCAAAGGGATTCTGGTGGACAAGGAGAGCTACCTGCTGGAGCTTGCACGGTATGTGGTATTGAACCCGGTCAGGGTAGGAATGGTGAAGCACCCTGGAGACCATGCATGGAGCAGCTATGGTGCAATGGTGGGGAACGCACCAACGCCCAAATGGCTCGCAACGGATGGCTTGCTCGCACAATTCGGTAGCCGTCGAGCAGAAGCGCGGCGCCGATATACGCGTTTCGTAGAAGAGGGTATTGGGCTGCCCGGCATCTGGACGGAGCTACGTCAGCAGATCTACCTGGGCAATGACAAGTTCATCCAGCGAATGCTCAAGAAGGCGAAACCTGTCAGCGACGAGTTGAGCATCCCGAAGGCGCAACGCAGAGGTCCTGCACCTTCGTTGAAGTCAATCGCCACCAAGCACCGCAACCGAAATGATGCGATTGTCGCAGCCAATGCCACGGGGTGTTACAGCTACAGGCAGATTGCCGAGTTTTTCGGCATCCATCTCGCGACAGTTGGCCGAGTCATTCGTCGCGCAATGCTACACAGCGAGGCCTGATAACTAT
>JBAYQE010000129.1:0-5398 GCA_041677345.1 Thiohalomonadaceae bacterium | reverse complement strand
GAGAACGGACGTGGCCGCGGGCGCAGCCACGTCCGGGGAGATCAGCGACGGGGCTGGCTGACGCGGGGTGCGGGTTTGCGCTCCTGCGCTTCGTTCACTCGCAGGTTGCGCCCACCGAAATTGGTATTGTCGAGGGCTCGGATGGCGGCATCAGCACCGCCGGCATCCATTTCCACGAAGCCGAAACCACGGGGGCGGCCGGTTTCACGGTCGGTTACCAGCTTGACGGACTGCACGTTGCCGTGCTGTGCGAACAGGTTACGAACGTCGTCCGCAGACGCACTGAACGGCAGGTTGCCTACATAAATGGTCTTCATGCTCAAAAACTCCCGGAACTATGTTGCGAGCGTCTTCGGACGTTCGCCGCCCCCCGCGGGGGCACTCAATCGGGTGCAGCTCAGCGCCGTCACCCCCAACCCGTACTGAATAGAGCGCTGAAAAGAGCCCCCCTATGCCCGTACACCGGGAAGCATCAACGAGGCCCGTAACCTTGTCAATACGGCCAGTGCGCAGGCGTTCAGGCACCCACGTGGGGGAAAGGTGTTAATATTCGGGGTCATTCCGTCCCGGTCCACCCATGTCCCAAGCCATGCTCCGAAGCCTGTTTCTGGCCACCGGCCTGCTCCTCGCCCTGCCTCTTCCTGCCGCCGACCAGCCCCCCATGTATGGCGTGGAAGTACTTGTATTTTCACGTCCTTCCGCCGATGCCCAGGGTGAGCGCTGGCCTGATCGTTCCGAACTCGCCCTGCGTGAGGAAAGCGAGGGTGCGCGCAGACTCGCCCCCCCTTCGGCGGCCGGCAAGGCCTTCCATCGTCTGCCCACAGACGCGTTGCAATTGAAACGGGAACATGATCGCTTGCTGGCTGCCGACACGTTTGAACCCATTCTGCACGTGGCTTGGGTGCAACCCGGGCTCGCCCGTGAGCAATCGGTGCCGGTGCACATCGAGGGGGGCAGCGAAACGGGGGGAAGCGTGGACGGCACCCTGCGGGTCATTCTGTCCCGCTACCTGCATGTGGAAGCGGACCTGCGCTACCAGCGTCCGGAAGACATTCGTATGGAGGCCCTGGAAAGCGATATCTTCCAGGCACCTCAGCCGTTGTTCAGGCTCAAGGAATCACGCCGCATGCGCAGCAAGGAAGTGCACTATCTGGATCATCCCCTGTTCGGGGCGGTGGTCCTTATCACCCCGCGCGAGGTGCCTTAAACAGGCACGGGTTTTTCCACACCGAAACATCGCCTTGACGACCCCGGCACTATGGGCGATGCCTGAGCAGGCACCGCCTACAGTGTGGGCTCCCACCGGGGATCGGCGCTCAGCGGCGCAACGCCGGCAGCACGTATTCCAGCAGCGTCTTCACCTGGTTCATGCCGGAGATGAGATTCTGCTCGATCTCTGCCATGGTGATCTCGCCCGATCCCCGGCCCGCACCCATGTTGGCTACTACGGCGCAGCAGGCATAGCAAAGGTCGAGTTCACGGGCGAGGGCTGCTTCGGGCATGCCGGTCATGCCTACCAGGTGGCAGCCATCACGCTCCATGCGGTTGATCTCGGCCGAAGTCTCGAGGCGCGGGCCCTGGGTGGCACCGTAGGTACCTTCGTCCACCGCATCCAGCCCTGCCTCGCGGGCGCCACGGATCAGCATCTGCCGCAGTTCCTCGCAATAGGGATGGGTGAAATCCACGTGGGTGACGTGGGTGAGACCTTCCTCGAAATAGGTGTTCACCCGGTTCCAGGTGTAATCGATGATCTGGTTAGGGAACACCAGGCGGCCCGGCAGCATGTCGGCGCGGATCCCGCCGACTGCGTTCACCGCAATGACCTTGTCCGCGCCCGCTTCCTTCAGCGCCCACACGTTGGCGCGGTAATTCACCTTGTGGGGTGGGATGGTATGGCCGGAGCCGTGGCGCGGCAGAAAGACCACCTCGGTGCCGGAGAAACGGCCATGGACCAGCGGGCCCGAAGGCTCACCGTAAGGGGTGTGCATCACTTCCCGGTTGGTGATTTCCACACCCGTAAGGGAGGTCAGTCCGGTACCGCCAATGATCGCGAGCTTGGCCACGCGTTTTCCTCTCGAACCTTTTTAGCTTTCTTTTACAGCGTAGATGCCTGGGGCATTACGCCAGTATCCCTTGTAGTCCATGCCATAGCCGAACACGTAACGATCCTCCACCTCGATCCCCACGAAATCGGCCTTGAGGCCGTTCTTGCGTTCGTGGTGCTTCTCCACCAGCACGGCAGACAGAACCTCGGCGGCACCTTCGGCACGGCAATGTTCAATGATAGCCTTGAGCGTCGGCCCCTCATCCAGGATGTCATCGATGATGAGCACCGTGCGCCCGGCGATGGGCGTACGCGGATGGGCAATCCAGAACAACTCGCCGCCGGCGGTCGACCCGGAATAACGCGTGGCGTGGATGTAATCGAGTTCCAGCGGAAAATTCAGCATGGGCAACAGACAACCCGCAGGGACCAAAGCGCCCGTGAGCACCACGAGCACCAGCGGATTGCTGTCTGCGATCCGTGCGCCGATCTCGTGCGCCATGCGCGCCAGGGACTCATTCACTTGCGCCTCGCTAGCCAGGCAGTCTGCGGAGTGGTAGACGGCGAGCGCGTGTTCGGGGGTGATGGGCATGTCGGTGCACCCTCTTCCAAAATGCGCGCATGATACCGCATTCCACCCGGCGGAGCAGGCGCGGCACAACCGGCACCGGCGGCTGTGCCGCCGTTTCCCATCAGACCAGATGGAGGTCCAGACTCGGATCTTCCGCCAGGCGCCCAAGGGCCTCGCGCGCCGTGTACCAATGGTGATCCCGATGCAGTTCATCAGGCGTGATACCGTGCCGGCCATGCATACGGGCCATGCGTGCGTGCGCCACCGGATCGCTGGCAAGACGAAGACCCTCGACCACCTGGATCGCGGCCTCCGGACGATTGCACACCAGCACCATGTCACAGCCGGCGGCGAGGGCGGCCCGGGCGCGGTCAAGGTGATCACCGGCCACACTGGCCCCTTCCATGCTCAGGTCATCACTGAAGATCAGCCCCTGGAAACCGAGGCGCCTGCGCAGCACCTCCTGCAGCCAGAACGGTGAGAATCCGGCCGGCCGCTCGTCGGCATGTGGGTAGATGACGTGCGCAGGCATGACCGCGGCGAGCCCGTCGGCAAACAGGCGCCGGAACGGCAGTACGTCTTCATCAAGAATCACCGGCAACTCGCGCCTGTCCACGGGGATGGCCTCGTGTGAATCCGCGGCCACACCGCCGTGGCCGGGGAAGTGCTTGCCCGTGGCGGCCATGCCGGCCTTGCGCATGCCCTGCACGAAGGCGCCGGCGAGATCGGCGACCGCCTGCGGATCGCCGTGGAAGGCGCGATCGCCGATTACCGTACTGATACCACGGTCCAGGTCCAGCACCGGCGCGAAACTGAAGTCCACGCCCACGCTACGCAACTCACTGGCCATCACCCAGCCCGCGGCCTCCGCCAGCAATCGTGCCCGCCGCGCATCGTGGTCGTACAGGCGCCCGAACACCCGTGCCGGCGGCAAGCGCGTGAAGCCATCGCGAAAGCGCTGCACGCGCCCGCCTTCGTGATCCACACACACCAGCAGGCGGGGTTCGCGCAGGGCGTGGACTCGCTGCACCAGCGCCGCGACCTGCGCAGGTGACTCGAAGTTGCGCGTGAACAGGATAACGCCGCCCACGTTGGGGTGCCGGAGCAGCTCGCGCTCATCGTCCATCAGCGCCGTGCCGCGCAGATCCACCATGACGGGTCCGAGTGACATCCGTTCTTCCTTTCGTTCAACGGGCCAGTGGCCCGGTATCGTCGTCGCTGATATGGACGCGCGTACCTGCGGGCACCTGATCGAACAGTGCGATCAGATCACCATTACGCATGCGGATGCAGCCGTGTGATAGAGGTACACCCATAGGTTCCTCGTCGGGACAGCCGTGGATGTAGATATAGCGGCGCATGGTATCCACCTCGCCCAGGCGGTTCCTGCCGGGTTCCAGCCCCGAGAGCCACAGGATGCGCGTGAGGATCCAGTCACGCCCAGGATGCTGTTCGCGCAGTTGCGGGCTGTAGATCTCGCCGGTGGGCCGGCGTCCCACGA
Organism: Thiohalomonadaceae bacterium; assembly: GCA_041677345.1. GTDB lineage: Bacteria > Pseudomonadota > Gammaproteobacteria > Thiohalomonadales > Thiohalomonadaceae > JALOAT01. The sequence continues at coordinate 1,282 of JBAYQE010000129.1, read as the reverse complement.
AAACCGTGCCCGGTGCACAGCCTGCGCCGATCCTGGCACGCACCACGTGCCAGCCACGCGGCGTGCAATGACTGCCGCGGCGCTCACCCGCGCCGTTGGCAGCGGTGGACACCGCCACGTCCATGAGCACGCACCCGTCCTCCAGTAGTCGAAGCCGCTGCGCAGGGATGCTCACGTGGATGATGCGCTCGCCCATCACCAGCTCGTATAGGGATGCTCGGCCAGATACACGTTGTAATACCGCGGGTCGTCCGAGACCTCGGCACCGGCCCAGGCCGGTTTCTCAAAGGCCTCATCCTCGTGTTCGAGCTCGATCTCCGCCACCACCAGGCCCGCGTTGGCGCCCTCGAAAACGTCCACCTCCCAGGTGTGGCCAGCCACGGGCACGAGGTAACGTGTCTTTTCGACGATGCCCCCGGTACAGAGTTCATCGAGCATCTCGTTGGCCTCGGCCAGGGGGATGGCGTATTCGAATTCGCGGCGGCGCACGCCCAGGGTCGCGCCCTTGATGTTGAGGTTCGCTTCCCGGCCCTCCACGCGCACGCGCACGGAGGCCTTGCCGGTACCGGACAGATAGCCTTGGCGGAAACGTGTGCCTGGTGCCGCTGCGGCGCGCCAGGCATCACTGATGACGAGGAATTTGCGTTCGATTTCAGTGGCCATAGGCTGCGCATCATAGCCTGAACGGCCACGGGCCGGTGAGAGCTGCATTAAAGCTTGGCGCCCAGCACGCCGCTCGGCGAGCAGGCGCCAATGAAGGGCCGACTATGACCGCCGTGGATGCCCCCGAAGGACCGCAGGTCCACCGCGTAACACCTGATTCAGAGCAGAACGGTGTCTTCGTGGCTGTAGGCGGGACTGCAACAGCAGAGGATCTTCAAGGCGCCCCTGCCCGTGTTCTCCACGCAATGGGGCGTACCCGGCGGGATGCACACGGTGTCGCCCGCACCGATGGCAAGGCGCATGTCACCGAGCACCATCACGCCCTCGCCTGCGGTCACGTGGTACAGCTCTTCGGTCACGCGGTGCAGATGCAGAAGCGTCGCGCCGCCGGGCGCCACTTCCGCTTCCGCCAGGCTCTGCGCGGCGCTGCCGTGCACGCGCGGGTGCATCAGCTCGCGGATGAGCGAGCCGTCACGCGTCACGTAGGGAACGACGTCCGCGTAGCGCGTCTTCATCGGCGCTTGCGCGTGAACAGGGCGATGGACTCCACGTGGGCGGTGTGCGGGAACATGTCCATCACACCCGCCTTCTGCAGCGTGTAACCGTGCTCGTTCACCAG
>JBAYQE010000128.1:0-5409 GCA_041677345.1 Thiohalomonadaceae bacterium | reverse complement strand
TGTTGACAAAGATTGGGTGTTCCGTATAATTCGCACCCTCACAGCGCCCGTAGCTCAGCTGGATAGAGTACCTGGCTACGAACTAGGTGGTCGGGAGTTCGAATCTCTCCGGGCGCGCCATACAGAAAAGGCCGGCTGAAAAGCCGGCCTTTTTCTTTCTGCAATCTCACCGTTCAGGTTCTCAAGGGTCATCCATCGCGCGAAGGATGCCCGTTGGCCCGGCCAGCTACCACATGGAATTCTCGGCCCATGGCAGCGGTGGATTTGCACACGTCAGGGACGTGTAGGCGATGTGCTTCAGCTCGCCATCGAACCAGCGCACCTCGTAGACCGCCTGCGAGTCCTCATCCGCGTATAACACCAGATCGTCGATCATGATCTCTGTCGGCGTGGAAACCTGATCGATAGTGATGCGCTCGATGAACTTGCCCAATTCTTCGTTGTAGACCGGAGTGGTGGAAACGGGACCGAGATCGGTCCCCTCCCGGATACGTTCCAGGACCCGCTGCAAGGCAGCGTTGAATTCGTCGGGTTTGTGGATGACCCAGCCCTGATCTTCAAGGACACGATCGGTCTCACATGGGGCTTCGATGGTGTGGGCGGGGAGGGTCGTTGCGAGCATCGCCGCGCCAATCGCAGTCTTCATGCCTTCCTCCTGGCCACGTGGACCGGAGTGCTCTTGCATTAAGGATAGAAAGCCCGCAGGTGAGCAACCGGCATCTTACGATTTGCCGACTGCGAAGGCTTGTGAGGTCACCCTGTGCGGCTTGTCAGGGCTTCGTCGTTCTCGGAAGGGTTCTCCACGACCGATCCCTTACTGGCTGAGAACAGGGGATTCATCGACTATCGCGGCGTGTCTTTCGGCAGCGCCAGCGAGCGCCGCATCCAGCGGAAACCCCGCCGCGACGTTATCCATGACGAGGCGCTGCAGTATTGCGCCCAACATCTCCACATTGGAGGCAAGGTTGGGTGCGACGGCTGCCAGGGAAACGGCGTCGATCGGGCTTTGTTGGGGGAAGCTCTCCAGGGGGCGGCCGGTGGCCAGCCAATAGGTCAGGTCGTACAACTGGTCGAAGCAAGCCTGCAACTGGTGGTCGTCGAGCATGCTGCCCATGTTCGAGCAAACCTCATTGAAGAAGTCACGCCTAAAGGCCTTGATGTCGTAGTCGATCTCGCCCTTGACCACCTGCTCTGCGGTGAATTCCCATTGCATGTGTCTTTCCTCAGCCGAAGATGGCGTTGAAATCTTCAATGTCGTCGCGGCACGCGGGGCAGTCGTCCCCATCGTCCACAGGCAGGTAGATGCGGCCGCAGCGCTCGCAGCGGGTACGGCGCAACTGCTTCATCAGGCGAGGCTCGGCCTCGGGGGCGGCGAGTTCCTCAACGGCCTTCAGTGCGCCCGGCTGGCAGGCCTCCACGCACACGCCGCAACCCACGCAACGTTCGCTGCGAAAGAGCAGATGCCAGCTGCCGTCCTGCTCGGAAATGCGAAACGCCGCCGTGGGACAGACGCGCTCGCACAACTCGCAGCCGGTACAGTTTTCACCCGGTTGCATGTCGCCGGCGAAAATCATGCCGTGAGCAGGCAGGCGCGCGTCTTCGCGCCACAGCGCGGACAAGAGTTCGCGGGCGAGGGGGACGTAAGGGGCGGCAGCGCGTACGGCGCGCGCGGGGACGGGCGCGCTGTGTTCCTCAGGTACCATGGCCGCGGCCACACGGCGTCCGACTAGGCGACGGAAAAACTGGCGGCGCGCAGACTGATCCCGATAGAACCCGTCTCCGGCGTCGTCTTCCAGTGTCACCCCGGTCCACTGCTCATCACCGACCTTCTCCCGCAGTACCGCGACCGCATCCAGAAGCGCCATCAGGCGCGCATCGCCCTTCGGTGCGTGGGCGCATTGCGCGCAATGGCCTGCGCCCGCCAGCGACACGGCCACGCCGCGCTTGGCGAGATACGCCAGCATGGCGGCGTCGAGGGCACCCAGGCAGGCAACTACCTGATCGCCCTTGGCACCGGACGGCCGGCAGGCGAAGCGGCAGCGGCCCCGCTCCAGCGCCTCGCGCACCACGGTAGCGCCAGGGACATCGCCGGACTGAAAGGCCGCCGTGGGACAGGCGCCCACGCACAGGCCGCAGTTGCGGCACTGGCCTTGGTCGATGGCCGCGCCCTCGCCCGAAAGTGTCAGCGCCTCGTGCGGGCAGACATCGGCACAGCGGCTGCAGGCGCTGTAGCGAAAACGGTAACGCACACAGCGTTCGTTCCTGAGGGTGGGGTACATGGACGTGCTCATGCTCAACGGGCCTCGTAGATATGCAGCGCCGGTCCGGTCTGGCAGGTATCGCTCGGGATGGTGAACACGGGCGGCATGATGCTGTCGGCGCGGGCCGGCAGCTTTGCGTCCGGAAGCAACAGCCGCAAGGTGTCGTAGCCGCCGCTCAGGGCGTAGGACTTGAGTCTGCTGTGCATGCTCTCCAGTTGCTCTGCCGCGACCAGGGCGTCACTGTCGGTGTCCGCGATGACGATCACCTGCACTGCGTCCAGTGGCATGTTGCGTTGGTAAACCAGGGCTCCGGGTACCGGCAGCATGCTGCGATCGGCGGTGTCGCGGGCATCGACCACAGGCGCGCGGGTGATGTCGAAGATGCGCTTGTTCAGTTCCGCGCCATCCACCAGTTCAGCACCGGCCGCCGGGAACGAGATGAGTGTCGCCATCAGCATGAGAGAGATCGAAGGCGGCCTCACGCCACCTCCCGCATCGCGGCGGCATGGGCGAGCGTGGCGAGGCGCTGGGGTTCTTGCCAGGGCGAGGGAAGGGCCAGGCGGCGCGCGCCCACCAGGCTGACCCAGGGCGTCGGGTCCATGCCGGCGTCCGCGGGCGTGAGCCACAGCCGGTCGCCGAGGCGTTCCACCAGTTCGGCGCAGAGCAGTAAATCGCCTTCCGCAACAGGGGCGCTTACCAGGGCAGACGACGCGCCTGCCTGCAGCATCTGCTCTGTCCACCACAGGGCGTCGGTACCGGTGGAGGCGCCGGATGCATCGGTCACTTCCCAGCGGGGTACGGGCGTGGCGGTCACCATGCAGGAAAAATCGGCATTGGTGTGGGTGTCCAGGGACCATGACACGGCGGCGCGGCGTACCGGCACGAAGACGCCGACGCGCTCGCTGCCGAAGCGCTCCGCCAGGCGGGCGATGAGGGTGTTGTCCGCCAGTGCCGCTGAACCCAGCAGCACCTGGGCTGCCCCGCGTTCCAGGCCGGCACAGGCGCTCGCCTCGTCGGCGGCAGGCAACACGATGCGCAGCGTGGCGAGATCGCCCTCGGGAAGCGTGGAGGCAACGACGAAGGCGGCGCCGGTGGTTTGCCGTGCCGCCGCGACGGAAGAAAACAAAGGCAGGGTTTCCAGGATGCTCATAGGGCCACTCGGCTGGAAAAACGCAGCGGGCCGCACACCAGGGCGCGCTCGGGGATATGCATGTCCGAACCGTCGCCCGGCAGAGCCGCCGCCAGCGTGTGTAAGGAATCGATGATCGGATTGAGTTCGACACCCGCATAGATCGGCGCGAAGTTCGGCAGGACCGCCAGGGCATCGTCCACGAACAGGCGTGTGCTTTCCGTGTTCTGCTCGCGGGCGAAGTGGAAGGCCAGCGCCGCGAAGGCGAGTCCCTGCAGGAAGCGGGCGAAGGGATCGCGATCGCCCTGTGGGCTGGTCTGGATCACGCGCGACCAGCGCTCGTTGATCCAGTCGTGCACGGTGCGAAAGTCGCCCTCGTCCCACAGGGCGGCCAGTTCGTCCCAGATGAGAAGCGGGATCATGGTTCAGCTCCAGGCCGAGCCGCAGGTGCCGCCCGCGGGCATTTCAGGCTTGGGCGCCTTGTAGCGTCCGCCGTCTTCGTCCAGCACATTCACGCCGAGCGTCTCCAGTTCGGATTCGGCGAAGGCGCGCAGCAGACGTGCCATTTCCCGATAGAACGAGTGTTCGGATGCCTTGGCGACCAGGGAGGCGTAGCCGCGCACCCACAGGCCGAGGTGAAGGGCCCAGAAGCGCTTCAGTTCCTTCTCGGCAGCGCGTGCGGCGGCGCCATCACCGGCCGTCAGGGCCGCGCCCATGCGATCGAGCAGGGCCGCGGCAAATTGCAGTTCCGTGCCGAGGTTATCTTCGAACACGTGGAAACGTGCGGGCACCACGGTGAAGCCGTTGCGCCGGTAAACTTCGCAAATCTCCGTGTGCGCCTGTTGCTGGAAGCCGCCTTGGCGACGCACCGATTCCACCGGCGGGAAGCCGCCCGAGGAGGCGAACATGGCGGTGTACTCGCAGGCCAGATCGTGTTCCAGCCTTTCGATGGGCGTGTCACGGACATCGGCATCGAATGCCACGCCCAGTTCGGCCAGGGCCCCCAGGCTGGCTTCGCTGCGCAAGGCCTCCAGATAGGCGCGTGTCGGTTCTTCCACGAAAGCGCCGGCGATCAGGCGGTAGAAGCCTGCGCGCGCCGTGCATTCCTCGGGGGTGATTTCCACCACGGTCTCGGCGGTCATCGTCTCTGTCGTGCTCATCCTGTTCTCCGGTAAGCGTTCGGGATCGTCGTGGAGCGGTGGGAACGCCAAGCGCGTTCCCACCTCCACGTCCAATGCGTCAGCTAATCAGGTGTCACGCGCCTCAGTGACCGCCGCTCGGCTTCTTGTGCTTGACGCTCTCGGGACCGGCCCAGTGGGCCATCTCGGGATGCATCTTGCGGTGCAGGTCGCCGGTGTAGGCGTAGCGTTCGGTCTCACGGCTCGCGGCCAGGTGCTTGGCGAAGTCGGCGTTCACGTCACCGTACTTGTCGCCCGGCTGCGCCTTGGTCACCTTCACTACGGTGTCGTACCAGCCTTGGGAACCGCCGATGGGATCGACCACGGTGGGGATGATGGCGTTGGGATGCACACCGTTGTCGTCCCACCACACGTTCTTCATATCCGGATCCTCATCAGCGCCGAACTGCGCCTTGTCCTTGAGCTTGAGGGTCGCCAGGCGACCGTAGGCCCAGTGACCGGCGGCGGTGGAGATGGACACCACCTTGGGATGCACGCCCTCGGTGACGAACGCCTTGGTGACCAGATAACCCACCGGGCTTTCCACGCGCACCAGGTCGCCCGTCTTCACGCCGATGCGCTTGGCGGTTTCGGGATTCATCCACGCCGGGTTGGCGTGGTAGATCTCCGCCAGCCACTTCACCGCCGCCGTGCGCGACTGCTTGTGCACGTTGATCTTGAAGGTGGTGAGCACCAGCTCGTCATCCTTCATGTTCTCGTGCCAAGGCACGCGCTTGAAGGTGGGCATGGGGTTGAAGCCATACTCGCCCCACTCGTCCACGCGCACGTTGATGAGGCGGTTGTGGGTGGGGAAGCCCACGTAGTTCTTGCCGTTGCGGCG
>JBAYQE010000127.1:0-5528 GCA_041677345.1 Thiohalomonadaceae bacterium | reverse complement strand
GATGCAAGATCTCATGCAGAAAGCCGCCGCCGTCCGTCTCGTCATCTTCGACGTGGACGGTGTGCTGACCGACGGAAGCCTGTTCATCGGCGATGACGGGCAGGAGTACAAGGCGTTCAATTCCCGCGACGGCCATGGCATGAAGATGCTGCTTCGCACCGGCGTGGAGATCGCCATCATCACCGGCCGTACCTCCCAGGTGGTCCGCCACCGCATGGAAAACCTGGGCATCCAGCACGTCTATCAGGGCTGCGTGGAGAAACTGCCGTTCTTCGAGGAGCTCATGGCCAAGCTGGGGCTGTCGCCCCATGAAGTGGCGTACGTGGGTGACGACGTGGTGGACGTGCCCGTGATGCGGCGCACCGGTTTCGCCGTGGCGGTGCAGGACGCGCACCACCTGGCCAAGCGCCACGCCCACTGGATCACCCCCAACGGTGGCGGCCGTGGCGCCGCCCGTGACCTTTGTGAGCTCATCATGGAAGCGCAGGGCACCTTGTCCGATCAGATGGCGAAATACCTTCAGTAATGCGCCGCCTTCTCCCCTTGCTGCTGGCCGCCCTGGTGCTCATCCTGGCCACCGCCCTGCTCACCCGCGAGCCCGACCGGGTACCGCCTCGGGACGTGGCCGCACGCGGGCCGGACTACTTCCTCACCGGTTTGGTGGCCACCGAGACCGGCCTCGACGGCCGCCTGCACCAACGCCTGCAGGCGAGCGAGTACACCCATTTTCCCCACGACGACAGCGCGGTGATGGTGCGTCCGCGCCTGTGGATCTACGAGCCACCCGCCCCCTGGGCCGCCCAAGCTGCCCGTGGCCGGATCGAGGCCGGCGGCGAGCGTGTGCTGCTGGACGGCGGTGTCCGGCTCAGCCGTGAGCTGGACGGGGTGGAGGAGATCACCACCGAGACCTTGCAGGTATTCCCGGAGCAGCGCTATGCGGAAACCGCCGCCCCGGTCACCTACCGCGGCGACGACCGGCATATTGAGGCCGTGGGCATGGAACTCTCCCTGGCCGACCAGCACCTGCTGCTCAAATCCGAGGTGAAGGGAACCTATGTACCATAAGCCCTTGCTCATACTGCTCGCGCTGCTGGCAGGACCCGCCGTGGCCCTGCAAAGTGACCGCGAGCAACCCATCAGGATCCAGGCCGACCGCGTGCTGGTGGACGAGGCGCGCAAGGTCAGCACCTACGAAGGCAACGTGGAACTCACCCAGGGCACGCTGCACGTGACCGCTGAACGCGTGGAGGTGCTGCGCTCCGCAAACGGCGTGGAACGCCTGGTGGCCACGGGTGCCCCGGTGACCTTCCGCCAGCGCCCCGACGACAGTGATGACGACATCCGTGGCCAGGCGGCGCGCGTGGAATACAGCGCCGCCAGCGCCCTGCTGGAACTCATCGGCGACGCCCACCTGTGGCAGGGCCGCGACGAGTTCTCCGGCCCGCACATCAGCTACGAGTCTGCGGCCAACCGGGTGCGCGCGGAAGGCAAGGGCCGGGTACAAGCCATCATCCACCCCCAGAACGGCAAGGCGGGTCAATGAGCACGGTCAGGCTGGCCGCAGAACACTTGGCCAAGAGCTACGGCAAGCGCACCGTGGTGCGTGACGTTTCCCTGCACATCGACAGCGGCGAGGTCGTCGGCCTGCTCGGCCCGAATGGCGCCGGCAAGACCACCTGTTTCTACATGGTAGTGGGCCTGGTTCCCGCCGATCAGGGGCGCATCACCCTGGAAGGGCGCGAGATCACCCGCCTGCCCATGCACGAGCGCGCCCGCCTGGGCATCGGCTACCTGCCCCAGGAGGCCTCGGTGTTCCGCAAGCTCACCGTGGCCGAGAACATCATGGCCATCCTGGAGACGCGCAAGGAACTGACGCCCCAGCAGCGCGAACAGCGCCTGGACGGGCTGCTGGGCGAGCTGCACATCCACCACATCCGTGACAGCGTGGGCATGGCCCTCTCCGGCGGCGAACGCCGGCGTGTGGAGATCGCCCGTGCCCTGGCCACTGAGCCGCGCTTCATTCTGTTGGACGAGCCCTTTGCCGGTGTGGACCCGATTTCGGTCATCGATATCCAGGGCATCGTGAACCACCTCACCGAGCGTGGCATCGGCGTGCTCATTACCGACCACAACGTGCGTGAAACCCTGCGCATCTGTGGACGCGCCTACATCCTTTCCGAGGGCGGGGTGATCGCCGAGGGCCGGCCGGAAACCCTGATGGCGAATCAGAAAGTCAAGGAAGTCTACCTGGGGCAGCACTTCCAGCTGTGACTATGGCCCTGCCTTCCGGCACGAAAAATGCGTTAGACTTCGTTTTCCCGCAGGCCACGGGGGCTTGCCGTCTACGGCCGCGGTAACGAACACATGAAACAATCGCTGCAACTCCGCCTCGGGCAACACCTGACCATGACACCCCAGCTGCAACAGGCCATCCGCCTGCTGCAGCTGTCCACGCTCGAGCTGCGCACCGAGGTGCAACAGGCCCTCGAGAGCAACCCCATGCTCGAACTGGAAGACGAGGGTGGCGGCGAGGATTACGAGCCTCCCTCGCGCGAGGAACCGGTCGAGCGCACGGCCACCGACGACGACGCCGGCCTCGGCGAGGAACGCGGCGAAGGCGAGGCGGACCTCGAACTGGCGCAATCCGAGATGCCCGACGACCTCCCGGTGGACAGCGCCTGGGACGACGTCTTCGAGAATATCGGCACCGGCACCGGCAGCGCAGGTGACTCGGGCGAGCGTGACTTCGAGGCAGGTGACAGCGCCCCCGAGAGCCTCAAGTCCCACCTGCACTGGCAGCTCACCCTCACCCCCTTGTCCGACAAGGACCGACTCATCGGCGAAGCCGTGATTGACGCCGTGAACGAGGACGGCTTTCTCACCCAGTCCGTGGAGGAGATCCAGGAGGGACTGCCCACCGAGCTGGAAGCCGATCTGGACGAGGTCATGGCCGTGCTGCACGTGGTGCAGAATTTCGACCCACCGGGCGTGGCCGCGCGCGACCTGCGCGAGAGCCTGGCCATCCAGCTGCGCCAGCTGCCGGCCGCCACCCTGTGGTTGGCCGAGGCCAAGCGCACCGTGGCCGAGCACTTCGAGCTGCTCGCCGGCCGCGACTACGCCCAGCTCAGGCGCCGCCTCAAGCTGGAGGACGGCCCCCTGGCCCAGGTGCTGCGCCTCATCCAGTCCCTGAATCCGCGTCCGGGTGGCCAGATCAGCGATACCCGGACCCAGTACATCGTGCCCGATGTCATCGTGCACAAGCGCAGCGGCAAGTGGCGCGTGGAGCTCAATCCGGAGGCGGCACCGCGGCTGCGCATCAACGCCCAGTACGCGGACCTGGCCAAGCAGGTGCACAATGCCAGCGATTCCACTTATATGAAAAACCAGCTCCAGGAAGCGCGCTGGTTCATCAAGAGTCTCCTGAGCCGCAACGAGACCCTGCTCAAGGTGGCCAGCACCATCGTCGAACGCCAGCGCGATTTCCTCGAGCACGGCGAGGTGGCCATGCGCGCACTGGTGCTGCATGACATTGCCGAAGCGGTGGGGATGCATGAATCCACCATCTCCCGTGTCACCACACGCAAGTACATGCACACCCCGCGAGGCATTTTCGAGCTGAAATACTTTTTCTCCAGCCATGTTTCCACGGCAGGCGGCGGCGAATGTTCCTCCACCGCCATCCGGGCCTTGATCAAGAAGCTGTTGGCGGAGGAAAATCCCGCCAAGCCCTTGAGCGACAGCAAGATCGCCGAAATCCTCTCCGAACAGGGGATCAACGTGGCCCGTCGCACGGTCGCCAAGTACCGCGAAGCGATGGCCATTCCACCCTCCAATGAACGCAAGCGCCTGGCCTAGGCGCCCAACTCCCAGAAGGAACCGCCATGCAACTGAACATCACCGGTCATCACGTGGAGATCACCGATGCCCTCCGTGCCTACGTGAGCGACAAGCTCGATCGCCTGGAGCGCCACTTCGATCACGTGACCAATGTCCACGTGGTGCTCTCCGTGGAGAAGCTGCGCCAGAAGGCTGAGGCTACCATTCACGTTGCCGGCAACGAGCTGTTCGCCGACTGTGTGGACGAGGATATGTACGCGGCCATTGACGCCCTGGTGGACAAGCTCGACCGCCAGATCAAGAAACACAAGGAGAAGGTCACAGACCATCGTGGTGAGAGCGGCGGCCTGAAGCAGGCCTTCGAAGAATAACCGCGAGGCCCGGCAGCTTATGCGCGTGTCCGATCTCATCAGCGTAGACCGCATCGACTGCGACACCGAGGCGGGCAGCAAAAAGCGTGCACTCGAACTGGTGAGTGCCCTCATCGCCCGCGGTGAGACCGGACTGGCCGATGCCGAAGTGTTCGAGAGCCTGCTGGCCCGCGAACGCCTCGGCAGCACGGGGCTGGGCCACGGCGTGGCCCTCCCCCATGGTCGTGTCAAGACCAGCGAGCGGACCGTGGGCGCCTTCGTGCGCCTGCGCAAGGGCGTGGATTTCGACGCCGTGGACCGGGAACCCGTGGACCTGATGTTCGCCATGCTGGTACCCGAGCACTCGACCGATGAGCACCTGCAGTTGCTCGCCCAGCTGGCAGAGATGTTCAGCGACGCCGACATGCGCCGGCGCCTGCGGGAGGCCGCCGACGCCGAGGCAGTGAAGCGGATCATCGATGCCTGGCAACCCGGGATGGCCTGAACCATGACCGCCCCGTCGGTCACCATTGCCAAGCTGCATGCCAGCTATGCCCGGCGCCTGGAAATGGAGTGGCTGGCGGGCCACGGCCATGGCGAGCGTCCCCTGATGCCGCCCGGTGCCGAACCCGGTCGCATTTCACTCATCGGCCACATGAATTTCATCCACCCGCACCGCATCCAGGTGTTGGGCAATTCCGAGTTCGACTATCTGGCCGGGCTGGGCAAGAACTCCCTCGAGGATACCCTCGCCACCCTGTTCTCAGGTGAGGCCGCCGCCGTCATCATCACCGACGGCCGTGAAGTCTCGGCCGAATTCATCGCCCGTGCCGAAGCCGGCAGTATACCGCTGTTCGCCTCCCGCCTCGCCACCGACAAGCTCATCGACCACGTGAGCTATTACCTGTCGGCCATGCTGGCCGACAAGATCATCCTGCATGGCGTATTCATGGACGTCATGGGTATCGGTGTGCTGCTCACCGGTGAGAGCGCGGTGGGCAAGAGCGAGCTGGCGCTGGAACTCATCTCCCGCGGCCACCGGCTCATTGCCGACGATGCCCCCGAGTTCTCGCGTACCTCACCCGATACCCTCTACGGCGCCTGCCCGGAACTGCTGCGGGATTTCCTCGAGGTGCGCGGCCTGGGAGTACTGAACATCCGCGCCATGTTCGGCGACAGTGCCATCAAGAAAGGCAAGAACCTGCGGCTCGTGGTAAACCTCATGCCGGCCGCCCCCGGGACCCTGGAACTGGACCGCCTGCACGGCACGCGCCACACCCGCGAAATCCTGGAAGTCGAGGTGGCCGAGATCCAGCTCCCGGTGGCCCCGGGTCGCAACCT
>JBAYQE010000126.1:0-5617 GCA_041677345.1 Thiohalomonadaceae bacterium | reverse complement strand
ATTCAACCCCCTTGTTCCCCGTCAGTTGCGCGATGTTCAAACGGCGAAGCGCGGGCGGCAAGGGACCATGCAGTCCCGAACGCACGAACCCTTGAGCGTTTTCTCTGTTCTCCGCGTCCTCCGTGTCTCCGCGCCCTCCGCGTTGCGCCTGTGGGCTGAACCGCCGACCCGTGCCGCTGTCACAGTAGTGACTTCAATCCCACCTGGGTTATCCTTACTGCATTGATGTCCGCGATACCCGCATCTTTGAACGAACTGCCTGAAAGCCTGGACTTGGTCCTGGAACCCGCCGACAACCGGCGTCTCGCCAATCTCTGTGGCCAATGGGATGAACACCTGCGCCTTATCGAGCGTCGTCTCGGGGTGGAGGTGAACAACCGTGGCAACACCTTCCGGGTGATCGGCGAGGGTGAGTCGGTGCGCGCGGCCGGTGAGGTGCTGAAGGGGCTGTACAAGAGCACCGCCGGTGAGGTGTTGAGCCCGTCTGCCGTGCACCTGTTCCTGCAGGAATCGGGGGTGGAATCGCTGCTGGAGACCGAGGAGGAGGAAGAGGTCGCCATTCGCACCAAGCGCGGCGTCATCCGTGGCCGCGGTCCGAACCAGAAGCGCTATCTCAAGAACATCCTGTCCCACGACATCAACTTCGGCATCGGTCCGGCCGGTACCGGCAAGACCTACCTGGCCGTGGCCTGTGCCGTGGACGCCCTGGAGCGTGACCTGGTGCGCAAGGTGGTGCTCACCCGCCCGGCCGTGGAGGCCGGCGAGCGCCTGGGCTTTCTGCCGGGCGACCTGTCCCAGAAGGTGGACCCCTACCTGCGCCCGCTCTACGACGCCCTGTACGAGATGTTGGGCTTTGAAGCCGTGGCACGGCTGATGGAGCGCAATGTCATCGAGGTGGCGCCGCTCGCCTATATGCGCGGGCGCACCCTCAACGACGCCTTCATCATCCTCGACGAGGCGCAGAACACCACCATCGAGCAGATGAAGATGTTCCTGACCCGCATCGGCTTCGGTTCCACCGCCGTGGTCACCGGCGATGTCACCCAGATCGACCTGCCGCGCGGCACCCAATCCGGCCTGCGCCACGTGGTCGAGGTGCTGAAGGACGTGGACGGCATCAGCTTTGCGTTCTTCCTTGCCAAGGACGTGGTGCGCCACCCCCTGGTGCAGCGCATCGTCAACGCCTACGAGCGCCACGAGGCATCGGAGCCGAAGGCGTGATCACAAAAAGACTTCGACGCGGAGGACGCGAAGGGAAGAAGGAGGTCGCAGAGGAGAAGGGGGTTTTCGCTGTTCATTTCTCCGCGTCCTCCGCGTTCCCCTCCGCGACCTCCGCGTTCTGCTTTTTCTTCGGTTCCCGCGCCCCATGAACCTGGAGCTGGACTACCAGCTGGCCCAGGAAGGCGGGTCTGGCGTACCCACCGAGGTGCTGGTGCGCCGCTGGGTGGAGGCGGCCCTGGCCGGGCGGCGCAGTGAGGCGGAGCTCACGGTGCGCGTGGTGGACGAGGACGAGAGCGCTGAGCTGAACGGGCTCTATCGCAAGAAGCAAGGACCCACTAACGTCCTGTCGTTTCCCTTCGAGGCCCCGCCGGGCCTCGACCTGCCGCTGCTCGGCGATATCGTGATCTGTGCGCCCGTGGTGGCGCGCGAGGCGGGCGAGCAGGGCAAGACCTCCGAGGCCCACTGGGCCCACATGGTGGTCCACGGCACCCTTCATCTGCTCGGCTATGATCATCTGGAGCCGGGCGAGGCCGAGGAGATGGAGGCGCTTGAAACCACCGTCCTCGCTGGCCTAGGCTATCCCAACCCCTACGAGTATGTCCCTGAATGAAGGAAGATCGACCTAGTAGTACTGCCGCCGACGAGCGGCCCCATAGAAGCTGGCTGGAACGGCTCGGTCAGGTCCTGCAAGCCGAACCGAGGGATCGGGAAGAGCTCATCGAGACCCTGCGCGATGCCTATCGACGCGGGCTCATGGACGCCGATGCGTTGTCCATGACCGAAGGCGTGCTTGCAGTTTCAGAGATGCAGGTGCGTGACGTCATGGTGCCGCGTTCCCAGATGGCGGTGGTGGAGCGTGACGCCTCGCCGAAGGAGTTCCTGCCCACCATCATCGAATCCGCACACTCCCGTTACCCGGTTATCGGTGACAGCCGTGACGAGGTCATCGGTATCCTGCTCGCCAAGGACCTGCTGCCCTTCGTGGCACGTGGCGAGGACGCCCGCTTCGACATTCGCGAGGTGCTGCGCCCGGCCTTCTTCGTGCCGGAGAGCAAGCGCTTGAACGTGCTCCTCAAGGAATTTCGTCAAAACCGCAACCACATGGCCGTCGTGGTAGATGAGTACGGCGGCGTGGCGGGCCTGGTTACCATTGAGGATGTCATCGAACAGATCGTCGGTGAGATCGAGGACGAGCACGACATCGACGAGGAAGACACCAATATCTTCGCCATGGGCAACGGTGAGTACACCGTGCGCGCCCTCATGCCCATCGAGGACTTCAACGAAGAAGTGGGCACCTCTTTCAGTGATGAAGAGTTCGACACGATTGGCGGCCTGGTCATGAGCGCCTTCGGTCATCTGCCGAAGCGTGACGAGGAGGCCGAGATCGACGGCTACCGCTTCAAGGTGCTGCGCGCGGACAACCGCCGCATCCACCTGCTGCACGTGGCCCCGGCGGTCGTCAGGGAAGGTGCCGGTAACGGCACGGCGACCTCCGGTGAGCACCTCGCGAGCTGAGTCCCCCTGGCGCGGCCATGCCGCAGCGCTCGCCGCGGGCGGCGTGCTGCCGCTGGCCTTCGCCCCGCTCCAGCTGTCCGCGCTGGTCTTTTTGGCGCTGGCCGTGCTTTTCATCGTGGTGCGGGCCGACAGCGCCCGCCGCGGTTTCCTGCGCGGTTTCCTGTTCGGCCTGGGCGCCTTCGGTGTGGGCGTATCCTGGGTCTATGTGGCGATCCACGATTTCGGCTTCACCTCGGCCCCGGTAGCCGCCATACTCACCGGGCTGTTCGTGGCGCTGTTCGCCTTGTACACGGGGCTGTTCGGTGCGTTGGCGGCCTGGGCCGGTCGACGCCTGTCCGCACCACAGGCCTTCCTGCTTGCCCTGCCCCTGCTCTGGGTGGCAGTGGAGTGGTTCCGCGGCTGGTTTCTCACCGGTTTTCCCTGGCTGAGTATCGGCTATAGCCAGATTGACACACCGCTTGCGGGCTATGCCCCGGTGCTTGGCGTGTACGGTGTGAGCTGGCTGGCCGCGGTGAGTGCCGGCGCGCTGGCACAGTTATGGACCGCGCGCCGGGCGATGCGCGCGCCTGTGGGAGGGTTGCTGGCCATCTGGGGTCTGGGACTGGCGTTTAGTGCCATGGACTGGGTCGCACCCGAGGGCAAACCGCTGCGCGTGGCGTTGGTACAAGGCAATCTGCCCCAGCTCACCAAGTGGGAACCGGGGGCCATCGAACGCCACTTGGCCATATACGGTGACCTGACCCGGCCTCTCCTGGGTAGCGTGGATCTGGTGGTGTGGCCGGAGAACGCGGTTACCGTGTTCTACCAGGACCTGCGCGATAACTATCTCGCCGAGCTTACGGTACAGGCACAGGCCGTCGGCACCGACGTCGTGCTGGGCGTGCCCCTGCTGGATGACGATGGTGAGCACTATTACACCACCATGATGGCGCTCGGCAGCCGGCAGTTTCATCGCAAATCCCACCTGGTGCCCTTCGGTGAGTTCGTACCGATGGAGGATTGGCTGCGCGGCCTCATCGGGTTCTTCGACCTGCCCATGTCCGGGTTCAGCCCCGGTGCGCCCACACAGCCGCCGCTGCAGGTGGCGGGACTGCCCGCCGCCGTCACCATCTGTTACGAGGACGCCTTCGGCAGCGAGGTGATCGGCCGCCTGCCCGCGGCGCGCCTGCTCATCAACGGCTCCAACAATGCCTGGTACGGTGACTCCCTGGCCCCGCACCAGCATCTGCAGATCGCGCGCATGCGCAGCCTGGAGACCGGCCGTCCGCTGTTGCGCGCCACCACCAACGGCATCTCCGCCATCGTCGACCACCGCGGTGAGATGGCCGGCCGTTCGCCCCAGTTCGAGACCTTCGTGCTACAGGGCGCCATCCAGCCGATGCATGGCGCCACCCCTTACGTACGCTGGGGCAATTACGCGATGCTCACTCTGGTGCTCGCCCTGGGAGGCGCCTTGCTGTGGCGCGTTCGCATGGTAGGCAGCACGGATCTCGAATCTGCCTAACCAACATTCTGGTACGGGGCTTCCACGACATGCCCATGCCGCTGCAGCCGCCGATCCGCCGCGCGGCTTCGTGAGCCCGCCCATGGCCACATCGGCCGGCCGGTCGCACTGCGCTTCCGGCGTACCGGCACGCCCGCGCGTCCGCAGGACGCCCCCACGCCCGGAACGTGCCCGCTAGGTGATGGAGCGGCGGAAAACCGTACCGCCGCAGCGCGGGCAGGGCGGGATGTGGGCGGCACGCCGCATTACCAGCTCGTTGCCGCAACTCTTGCAGATCAGGGTGCCCGGGCCGGTCACTTCACCGCTGTGCCATTCGCCCACGGCCTCGGCCTCCAGGTGCAACCGTTCCAGTTCCACCTTGGTGCGGTCTGCCGCCCGCAGGAACAGCCCGGCCAAGGTGCGTTCGATGAGCTGTACGTCGAAGCGCAACCAGCCGCCCAGTTCATCCCCCGAATCCTTCAGGAATCTGCCGGCGTCTTCCAGGTCGTGGCGCAGGTAATAGGCCACGCGCTCAGCCTCCTCGCGGGTGAGTTCACCCAACTCGGCGGCGGTGTCACGGGCACGCTCGATGGCGTGCTTGAGGGCGGGTCCGGTCTCGTGTTCCACCTCCTGCACGAAACCCTGCACCCGTTCCAACATGCGTTCGTACGCCTCGGCGAGGCGGTGCTTGTTGTCCTGTTCGCTCACGGCGGCCTCCAACGGCTTTTCCGCTAGTGTGAACGAGCGGCACGGGCGTGCCAACCGGATGTGACAACGCGGAGGCGCGGAGGACGCGGAGAATCATTGCCAAGACGGCGATTCCTGTTGTCGGCGGTCAAGCCCAGCGCGGCGCGAGGTCACTCCGGCGTCAGAAAACGGGACAGATGACAGGTGTCAGAAATACGGATTTCTCCGCGTCCTCCGCGCCTCCGCGTTCTCCGCGTATTCCCCGAGTCGGGTTTCTTGGTGGTACCTCGGCTCCTACGGTATCCTTAACGGCTTTTTAAGGGCCGGGAAACGGCCCATTCCAGCCTTTGGAGGCGGCGTGAACGAGCATTACGAACCGCAAGCGATCGAGCGCGACGTGCAGCAGCAGTGGGAGGTCGCGCGGGCCTTCCAGGTGAGCGAGGACCCGGGCAGGGAGAAGTTCTATTGCCTGTCCATGTTCCCCTATCCGAGTGGCCGGCTGCACATGGGCCACGTGCGCAACTATACCATCGGCGACGTGATCACCCGTTACCAGCGCATGCTCGGCCGCAACGTGCTGCAGCCCATGGGCTGGGACGCCTTCGGCCTGCCCGCGGAAAACGCCGCCATGAAGAACGGCGTGCCGCCCGCCAAGTGGACCTACGACAACATCGCCTACATGAAGATGCAGCTGAAGTCCCTGGGCTT
>JBAYQE010000125.1:0-5691 GCA_041677345.1 Thiohalomonadaceae bacterium | reverse complement strand
TCCGGACAACCCGCTATGCCCGAGCCTATTGCCGCATCTCAAGCTACCTGCAAACCATGGCCAATCTCGGACATAATCCACTCATCGCCATCCAAATGGCTCTCGCCGGCCACTCTGTCAGCATGACAGGGGGCGAGTAGTTACCAGGTTTTTTTCTGTCAGAGCTGAGCGGTGTTCCGGTCGAACCCGTGGAAACCGACCCCAAGTTGTCCGCTTGCTGCCTGCAAAATCCAACCTGCGATGCTTCTTTCATCCGGAGCCGGGTACGTCCGAGATTCACACGCTGGCCTTTGAGCCGGCAAGAACAAGATCCAACCTCACGGCGGACGGCCCCCAAAGGGCATCAGGCACGCGGGGCTCCCCACTCAGGGCTCACCACCAGCTTCCTGCGGCCCTAGCCCGAGCTCCGCAGTGAGGTATTACCCAAAATTTACTTTATCAGGATATTTGCATGTTCCTTGACCCTCGGGATGGCCGCCGATATACTCCGCGCCGCCTAAAAAGACATACCCCTGGTCGTCGCCGAGCCGACCGGATCATCCAGACGTGTGCCGTGACGGTCCCTCTTGTGGCCGGTGAACCAAAGGATGCCATGAGCATCACTCACGCGCAGTTACGGCATTACACGCACAGAGTCCTGATTATCCAGGTGCTGGCGGTCCTGGCAGCGGCTGCGATCGGCTATTTCCGATACGGAGCGCCGACCACGGGGGCATTGCTGTACGGCGGCTCCATTGCGATTGCCGGAACGTTAATTCTCATCCGTGCCACGCGTCGCGCTGAGCGGACGGGCTCCAGTCCTGCCGCCAACGCCGCCCTGATTTATGGGACTGCGATCTCCCGCCTGGCGATGGCCATCGGCCTGTTCGCTGCGGGTTTCGCCATCCTGCGCCTGCCACCGCTCGCCCTCATGCTGGGCTTCATCGTGGGCCAGGGCGCACAACTGATTTCTACGGCATTTGTTTCTGGGAAGAAGATATGGCGACCGAAGCGCTGACTTCATCAGGGTACATCCAGCACCACCTGACAAATCTCACCTACGGCCAGTTTCCCGATGGCCATTGGGGTTTTGCCCACACCGCGCAAGAAGCTAAGGAAATGGGCTTTTGGGCCTTCCACGTGGACTCCCTGGGCTGGTCGCTGCTCCTTGGCCTGTTGTTTTTCTTCGTATTCCGCGCCGCCGCCAAGAAGGCTACCGCAGGCACCCCCGGCGGCCTGCAGAACTTCGTGGAGTGGATCGTCGAGTTCATCGACCACAGCGTGCGCGGGTCCTTCTCCGGCAAGAACGACCTCGTGGCGCCCATCGCCCTTACCGTGTTCGTCTGGATCTTCCTGATGAACTTCATGGACCTGATCGCCGTTGACTTCCTGCCCCAGGTTGCCGGGTGGGTGGGCGCGACCTTCCTGGGTATGGACCCGCATCACGTCTACTTCAAGGTGGTCCCCACCACCGACCCGAACATCACCTTCGGTATGGCCATCGCCGTGTTCTGGCTGATCCTTTATTACAGCGTGAAGGTGAAGGGCCTTGGCGGTTTCGCCGCGGAACTGGCATTCCAGCCGTTTCCCAAGTGGCTCGCTCCCGTCAACCTGCTTCTTGAAGGTGTCTCGCTGCTGGCGCGCCCCATTTCGCTCGCCCTGCGACTTTTCGGCAACATGTATGCTGGCGAGATGATCTTCATCCTGATCGCGCTCATGTATGGCGCGGGCTGGGCGCTCGGCCTGTTCGGCGGCGTGCTGCAGCTCGGTTGGGCCATTTTCCACATCCTGATCATCACCCTGCAGGCGTTCATCTTCATGACGCTGACCATCGTGTATCTGGACATGGCCCACGCCGAACACCACTGATTTCGTCTTAACAACAACTTCTGAAACCTTGTAGGAGAGAACCATGGAACAAGCCCTGATCTACATCGCCGGCGCTCTGATGCTGTCCTTCGGTGCCCTCGGCGCCGCCATCGGCATTGCCATCCTCGGCGCCCGCTTCCTTGATGGTGCCGCTCGCCAGCCCGAGCTCATTCCGCTGCTCCGCACTCAGTTCTTCATCATCATGGGTCTGGTGGACGCCGTGCCGATGATCGCGGTCGGTATCGCCTTCTACGTGCTGTTCGCGGTGGTCGGAGGCTAAGGCCCCCTGCTTGACGCTCCGTCAAGAATTTCCGTCCGTGTAACACAGCACGAGGTGCGACTATGAACATCAATCTGACGCTGATCGGTCAGGCCATCGCATTCTTCGTGTTTGTCTGGTTCGTGATGAAGTACGTGTGGCCTCCGCTCATCAACGTACTAAACGAACGCAAGAACACGATCGCCGATGGCCTCGCCGCCGCCGAACGTGGCAAGCACCAGCAGGAGCTCGCCGAGAAGCGCGCTTCCGAGGTGATCCACGAGGCGCGCGACCGCGCCGCCGAGATCATTGCCAAGGCCGAACAACGCGCCAACGAGATCATCGAAGACGCGAAGAATGCCGCTCGTTCCGAGGGTGACCGCCTGAAGGCGGCCGCCAATGCGGAAATCGAGCAGGAAGTGTTCCGCGCCAAGGAACAGCTTCGCGGTCAGGTGGTATCGCTCGCCGTGGCAGGCGCCGGCAAGGTTCTCCGCAAGGAGATCGACGCCAAGTCCCACGAGTCGATGCTCAAAGACCTCGTGGCCCAAATCTAAGGTCAGCGGCAATGGCTGAAATAACGACGATTGCGCGCCCCTACGCCCAGGCCGTCTTCAAGCTCGCCAGCGAGCAGAAGGACCTGAAGCGCTGGTCCGAGATGCTGGGGCTGGCGGCCAATGTGGCCGCCGATCCCGAAATGGCAAAGGTCATCGACACTCCGCGCTTCTCCCGCGCACAGGTGGTGGAAATCTTCCTGGGCGTGTGTGGTGAGCGGCTGAACGAGCACGGCAAGAATATGGTGCAGGTGCTGGCCGACAACGGCCGCCTCGACCTGCTCCCCGAGATCGCGGCGCTTTTCGAAATCGAACGCGCCCAGGCAGAAGGCACGATCGAGGCGGAAGTGGTCTCGGCGCTGGAACTGACCGACGGCCAGAAAAAAGATCTGGCAGCCGCTCTCAAGAAGCGCCTCGGTCGTGACATCAGCCTGAACGTCAAAGTCGACGGATCGTTGCTGGGCGGCGCCATCATTCGCGCGGGCGATATGGTCATCGACGGCTCGGCCGTCAGCCGGCTCGAGAAGCTCGGCGCCGAGCTGATGCGCTGATCGCCCTCTAGAGGACAGACACATGCAACTCAATGCTTCCGAAATCAGTGATCTGATCAAAAAGCGGATCGCCGGATACCAGGTCACCACCGAGGCCCGTACCGAGGGCACCGTGGTCTCCCTGACCGACGGTATCGCACGTATCCACGGTCTCTCCGACGTTATGTCCGGCGAGATGCTGGAGTTCCCCGGCAACACCTTCGGTATGGCGCTGAACCTGGAGCGTGACTCCGTGGGTGCCGTTATCCTGGGTGCCTACGAGCACATCTCCGAAGGCGACAAGGTCACCTGCACCGGTCGCATCATGGAAGTGCCCACCGGCGAGGCCCTGCTGGGTCGCGTGGTGAATGCCCTGGGTCAGCCCATCGACGGTAAGGGACCCATCGACAGCAAGACATCTTCTCCGATCGAGAAGATCGCCCCCGGCGTTATCGATCGTAAGTCGGTCGACCAGCCGCTGCAGACCGGCCTGAAGTCCGTCGACGCGATGATCCCCATCGGCCGCGGCCAGCGCGAGCTGATCATCGGTGACCGTCAAACCGGCAAGACCGCCGTGGCCGTCGACGCCATCATCAACCAGAAGGGCACCGGCGTTAAGTGCATCTACGTGGCGGTGGGCCAGAAGGCCTCCTCCGTCGCCAACGTGGTGCGCAAGCTGGAAGAGCACGGCGCCCTGGCGCATACCATCGTAGTGGCCGCCACCGCGTCCGACTCCGCCGCCATGCAGTACATCGCCCCCTACGCCGGTTGCGCCATGGGCGAGTACTTCCGCGATCGCGGCGAAGACGCCCTGATCGTGTACGACGACCTCACCAAGCAGGCCTGGGCCTATCGTCAGGTCTCCCTGCTGCTGCGTCGTCCGCCGGGTCGTGAAGCCTATCCCGGCGACGTGTTCTACCTGCACTCCCGCCTGCTGGAGCGCGCCTCGCGCGTCAACGCCGACTATGTGGAGCGTCTGACGGGT
The DNA here is from genome assembly GCA_041677345.1 of Thiohalomonadaceae bacterium. Classification (GTDB taxonomy): domain Bacteria; phylum Pseudomonadota; class Gammaproteobacteria; order Thiohalomonadales; family Thiohalomonadaceae; genus JALOAT01. The sequence continues at coordinate 1,518 of JBAYQE010000125.1, read as the reverse complement.
GGTGAAGTCAAGGGCAAGACCGGTTCGCTGACCGCGCTGCCCATCATCGAGACCCAGGCCGGTGACGTGTCCGCGTTCGTGCCGACCAACGTCATCTCCATCACCGATGGCCAGATCTTCCTGGAATCCGATCTGTTCAACGCCGGTATCCGTCCTGCCATCAACGCTGGTATTTCCGTGTCCCGCGTCGGTGGTGCCGCGCAGACCAAGGTCATCAAGAAGCTCGGCGGCGGCGTGCGTCTGGACCTGGCTCAGTACCGCGAGCTGGCGGCCTTCGCGCAGTTTGCTTCCGACCTGGACGAGGCCACCCGCAAGCAGATCAACCGCGGCCAGCGCGTCACCGAGCTCATGAAGCAGGGTCAGTACGCACCCATGTCCATCGCCCAGATGGCCGTTTCGCTGTACGCGGTCAACCAGGGTTACCTGGACGACATCGATGTCAAGAAGGTCGTGGATTTCGAGAGCGCCCTGCAGGACTTCATGAAGGCCCAGCACAAGGCGCTGCTCGACCAGATCAACGAGTCCGGCGACTGGACGGCGGAGATCGAGGCGAGCATGAAGGCCGCGATCGACGACTTCAAAGCCAATCACACCTGGTAACGGGGTAGGCAGCGATGGCAAGCGGAAAAGAGATTCGCGGCAAGATCAAGAGTATCAAGAATACTCAGAAGATCACGCGCGCCATGGAGATGGTGGCCGCCAGCAAGATGCGTAAGGCGCAAGACCGCATGGCGGCCTCCCGCCCGTACGCACAGCGTATTCGCGGCGTGATTGGTCACTTGGCGCACGCGCATCCCGAGTACCGCCACCCGTATATGGTTGAGCGCCCGGTGCGGCGTGTCGGCTTGGTCGTGGTCTCCTCGGATCGCGGCCTGTGCGGCGGCCTGAATGCCAACCTGCTCCGTCTGGCCCTGCGCCAGCTGAAGGAGTGGCAGAAGGCCGGCCTCGAGGTTGAGCTGTGCGTGATCGGTCAGAAGGCGACGGGTTTCTTCCGTCGCTTTGGTGGCAACATCGTGGCTCAGGCTTCGCACCTGGGCGACGCGCCGGGCCTTGACCAGCTTATCGGCACGGTCAAGGTGATGCTCGACGCGTTCAACGAAGGCCGCATCGATCAGCTCCACATCCTGAACAACGAGTTCGTCAACACGATGACCCAGAAGCCCACGTTGAGCCAGCTGCTCCCCGTGAAGGCCGAGGCCACCGAAGCCGAACTCAAGCACCACTGGGATTACATCTACGAGCCGCAGGCCGAGATCGTGCTCGATCAGCTACTGCCGCGTTTCGTGGAGTCCCAGGTGTATCAGGGCGTGGTGGAAAACATCGCTTGCGAGCAGGCTGCACGAATGGTCGCCATGAAGGCGGCGTCCGACAACGCGGGCAACCTCATCGACCAACTGCAGCTGGCCTACAACAAGGCGCGCCAGGCGGCCATCACGCAAGAGATCTCCGAGATCGTTGCGGGCGCCGCGGCGGTCTGACCGGCCGGATACGAATTCGAGTACTTAAGGGGAACTGAAC
>JBAYQE010000124.1:0-5707 GCA_041677345.1 Thiohalomonadaceae bacterium | reverse complement strand
GGACCCATGCGCCCCATCATCCCGGGGCCCATGCCGCCCATCACGCCAGGGCAACCGCCAGGTCCGGGCTGTGCCGATGCCCCACCCATGGCCATGACGAGGAACAGCCCAAACAAAACGTTGATACTCGTGCGCACAGTTCTCACGACTTCGCCTCCTTCTCGGCTGCACTCGCCTTAGTGTATGCCGTGAATTCAGCGTTTGCGGGCGCGCTGATCGATCTCCAGCCAGGCCGCGTAGACCTCTGCGGACCACAGGGATTGAATCCAGGCGATCAGTGCGTCGATGTCCTCGTCGGACCGTGCGCCACCCCAAGCGGGCATGCGGCCCTGACCGGGCGGACTGCCCCGGCGGATGGTGTTGCGCAGGTCCTGCAGCGGATGGTGCCAGGCGTGTGCCGTGCCGTTGAGCGGCGGCGGCGGGAAAAAACCATTGGCATCGCGGTGACGCCAGTCGGGCGACCCCTCGGCACGGATACCATGACAACTCGCGCAGTGCCGTGCGAACAGCGCCTTCCCACGGGTGATGAGGGAGGGGTCCTGCAGGCGTGCGACCTCTCCGTGTATGCGGTTGCCGGGATCGCGTTCGCAACCTGCCATGGAAGCGAGTACGAACAGAGCGAAGACAGATCGGGGAATGAGAGCACTCATGAGCCATCTCACTTTACGTCATAGCGGCAGCAGGTCCACTGCCCTTCCCGTCACCCCGGCGAAAGCCAAGGTCCATTTCCCAGCGGCGTGACATGGATTCCGGCCTTGCGCTGGGAATGAGCAGTAGGAAGCCTGCGCGATCAGCGGGTCAGCGCCATGAACAATCTGGGCAGGCGTTCGGGTAGTCGTTCGATGCGGTCGATGACCGTGAAATTGGCTGCGCCGAACACCTCGCCGACGTACGTGTCCGCCGCCGGATCGAGGGTGATGCAATAGGTTGCGACGCCCTTGGCCGCCAACTCCTCCACGGCCTTTTTCGTGTCCGCGCGCAGATAGGCGGGGTCGTCCACGTCCACGTCATGGGGTTCACCATCGGAGAGCACCAGCAGCAGTCTGCGTTCCTTGGGGCGTGCCGCCAGGTAATGGCCGGCGACGCGCAGGGCCGCGCCCATGCGTGTAGACAGCCCGCCCTGCATGGCAGCGAGGCGCGCCTTGGGGACGTCACCCCATGGTTCATTGAAACCCTTGAAGTGCAGGTAGTGCACCTCGTGGCGGGTATTGGAGGCGAAGCCACCGATGGAGAATTCGTCACCCAGCGCGTCGATGGCCCAGCCCAGCAGGGATGCCGCCTCTTGCGACAGCTGCAGGATCGAGTGCCCGGCGCCCGGCGGAACGGTATTGATGGATTCTGAAAGGTCGAGCAACAGGGTCACGGCGATGTCACGCCCGGCGGTCACATGACGCGTATGTATGCGCGGGTCAGGGGTGACGCCGGCGCGCTGCTCCACCACGGCGCGTACCGCCACATCCAGGTCCAGTTCGGTGCCGTCTTCCTGCTTGTGCACACGCTTGTGCTGCTGCGGTTTCAACAGGTCGACGATGCGTCTGAGTTGCTTCGCCAAGCCCGCGTGGCGGGTCAGCAACGTGTCGATATGGGCCGCATCACCGGCCGGCGCGATATGCTCCTGCACGGTGACGAAGTCGTGCTTGTAGCGCTGCTCGTCGGCGTCCCACTCGCGCAGGTGGTGCACGTGCAAGGGCGGCTCTGCATGCTCCTGCGCACGCGGATTGGCCGCGTTGTGGTCCGAGTGGAAATCGTTTTCGTCGTCGGTGTCCTCCATGAAGATCCACATGTACCGGTTGTCGTCGCGGTAGGAGACTTCGGTGCCCTCGAACCAGATCTTGGGCGAGCGGAAGTCCGGGTGATGCACGGCGACGATGTAGGTGGTGGCCAGCTCGATCACCAGGCGCGGGTCGTGGGGATCACGCGCCGTGTGCGCATGGAAGCGGCCCACGAAATCGCGCAGGATGGGGTCGGTGTAGGTGTGATTCGGATCGAGCAGCGCGCGGGAGAGCATGGTCACCTTGTGGCGCAGGCACGACCAGCCGGGTGGACAGTCTCCCTCTTGCGGCACCGGATGCAGCGCCAGCCACAGCTGCCGCAGGCCCGGGTAGCGTTGCATGGCCAACCACTCCACGCGTGCATCTTCGAAGGTCTCCATGGCGAGCTGCTGGTAACGATTGAAGTTGTCGGCGACGAAGGGGCGCGTCCAGGTGCGGTGCGCCAGCAGATGTGCGAGCAGGGCGCGATAACGATCGATGCCGCGGACGCCGTTGGCATCGTGATAGACGTCGGGGACGTGATAGCCCTTGCTGTCCAGATGCGGACGTTGTGCACGCAGGATGTCGAAGCTGGACGAGAACGGATGGCATGCCTCTTCCGAGTCCCACAGGGCGCGCAGCGTGTGGGCGATACGCACCTCATGGTCGATGAACAGTGTGCCGTTGCGCAGGCGCTGCAGTGCAGCGCGGCTGTCCGGTGTCTGCAGGCTGAACCAGTCGCCGTAGCGCCAAGGCTGGTTCTGGTAGGCCTTGATCCCTTGGGCTACCCAGGTATGGAGTGCCCCGATCGTGAGGCTGCCGAGCAGGTGCTCCACCTGGTTCAGCAACGGCACCAGGCCGCCGCTCACGACCTGTGCCATGCGGCTTACCAGGCTGAACCAGGCCTCGATGAGTTCGCGCGCACTCAGGCGTGCGGCCACCGCGGGGAGCGTGGCCAGGAAGGGATGGAGTGCCCTCGCGTTGCCGGTACGCGACAGCAATCGCACCATGGCGACCACGTCGTCGATCACCTCTTCACCACAATGACGCGCCACCTCCGGCATGCCCTCGAGAAACAGCACCGGCAGTTCCTGCCCCCGCCCCATGCCACAGATGGCGCCGGCGCCGTCGAGATAGCTTTCCACGCCGACCGGTGAAAACACCACCGTCGCCTCGGCCATGGCCGCCGGAAAGATCTCGTCGATGCGCGCCACGTTGCAGCGCAGGCGTTCGCGGTATGCGGTCAGGTGCATGTTCACGAAACAGGGTCAACGCAAAGACGCAAAAGGCGCAAAGGGGGAAGACTTGGGCGCGGCATCTCTAAAAAGACCTCGTGGCTTTTTGCGTTCTTTGCGCTCTTCGCGTCTTTGCGTTGGACTTCTTCCATCACGGGAAAATCACGTCGATGGCGTGCTCCAGCGTGTCGCGGATGTCGGCATCGTCGGTGATGGGCCGCACCAGGGCCGTACGGCAGGCGGTGCGGGGGATGATGCCGCGTTGGATGAGGCGCGCGGCGTAGACCAGCAGGCGCGTGGAGATGCCTTCGGTGAGGCCGTGGCCCTTGAGGGCGCGGGCACGCTGGGCGATCTGCACCAGCTTCTCTGCCACGGCGGGTTCGACGCCCGTCTCCCGGCCAACGATCAGTGCCTCGGTCTCGGCCTGTGCATAGTCGAATTCGAGGGCCGTGAAGCGCTGCCTGGTGGACTGCTTCAGGTCCTTCATGAGGCTCTGGTAGCCGGGGTTGTAAGAGACCACCAGTTGGAAATCGGGGTGCGCCTCCACCAGTTCACCCTTGCGGTCCAACGGCAGGGTACGGCGGTAGTCGGTGAGCGGGTGGATTACCACGGTGGTGTCCTGGCGCGCCTCCACCACCTCGTCCAGGTAGCAGATGGCGCCGAGGCGTGCGGCCAGGGTGAGCGGGCCATCGGCCCAGCGCGTGCCCTCCCGGTCGAGCAGGAAGCGGCCCACCAGGTCGGAGGCGGTCATGTCCTCGTTGCAGGCCACCGAGATCAGCGGCCGGTCGAGTTTCCAGGCCATGTACTCCACGAAACGCGACTTGCCGCAGCCCGTGGGCCCTTTCAGCATGACAGGCAGGCGCTCCGCATAGGCCGCCTCATAGACGGCCACCTCCTCGCCTTGAGCCTCGTAGTAAGGCGCTTTTTTGACCTTGTACTGCGCCAAGTCGACCATGCTCGCGATCCCCGTCTGTGTGTATTACCGAGTAAGTTGCTCGGTATTCTAACGGGGGTTTCGATCCTGGCCAGTCAGGTGTTCTGATTCAACTGATAAGCTTGGACTTATCGCTTTGTGAGCGATGCATAATCGTAACCCGCAGGGTGGGCGGGACGACGACCGTGTTCAGGTGCCGGCCATGTAGAAGGAAACGTCCTTGCCGAAAAAACCCGCTATGGCCACCATGGCACTGAGGCTGATCAACACCATGTCCATGGCGCAACGCATAAGCAGGCGCAGTCGCCATCTGAAACAAGGGTTTTGCCACGGACGATCAGTGTACATGAGCGCTCTGTAATTGGTCTTTTTTTCCCACTAACGCATGCTAACTATGTGCCTTTATGGGTTCAAGTATTTTTAGAATCAGTTCAGTTTTCCATGACCGCACGGAAGGCGCGCGCACGACAATCGTGAGTTAACGCTCACTCCGCGCCTGACCCTGTTGGCGCAGGCTTCCGTACACGCCAGAACACCGGAAAGCGGGGCTTTCCTGTGCGGGTCCATCCCTGGTGCTTGAAGGTGATGGTGCTGCCGATGGGCGGTGGTGTACGGCGCTCCGCATCGCTCAATCCCGTGCCGACGGCAAAGCGCTTTCCGTTTGGCAACTCCACCACCAGCGAGCCGGTCATGCCCGTGTACTTGCCGCGACCGGGGTTGTAGCCCCGCACCACGGCTTCCGTATCCTCGAAGGACTTGAGCTTGCGCAGATACTCACTGCGCCCGCCCACGTAGGGTGAACCGGCGGCACGCAACATCACCCCTTCACCGCCCCGGTGCTCCACGTCCGCCAGGAATGCCCGCAGATGGGCCTCACCGGTACAGCGCGCCTGGGTGACGGCGGCGACGCGCGCTGTGGCGTGTTCACGAAGCCAGCGCGCCACAGCGGCCATACGCATCTCGAACGGACCGGGCTGGCCCGGCGCATCGAACACCAGATAGCGGATGCTGGACCACCCCGGGCCCGGGACTGTATCGCGCACGGTCGCGAGGGTGGCCTCAAAGCCGCCCCGGCCCGCCCACAACTCGCCATCGAGGGGAAAATCCGGCAACGCCGCACGCAGCTCACCCGGGAGGCTGATCACTTCCCCCTGGCGCGTGAGCATGCGCCTGCCATCCCAATAGCCGCGCACCCCGTCGTATTTCTCACTCATCCACCAGCCGGTGGGGTCCGCGCCCTCCTGCCAGCGCATCGCCAGCATGAGCGAAGGCCCATCCGCCGCCCAGGCACGCGCGAGGAGCAATGAGAGGAGAAGCAAGAGGTAAGGCCGATGGCGAATCCTTGCCATATGACGAATCCCTTCCAATGGTCCAGCGGCGGGATCTTGCACCGAGCCGACGCATGACACCAGCCTCAGGAATGCCGGCCCGCACCGCGATGACGAAGAAGGTGGCGCCACCCGCTGGCTGGCTGTTTTCTTCGCCCGGGCGGATGGTCATGTAGCCGCTACGCGCCAACCTGGCCTATGACGACCAACGAACGCCTTTGCGCCTTTGCGTTGGGCTGTTTTCTTCCTGCTTCGGATGGCGCCGCCTGATTTCAATTCCTCTGACCCCATTGGTCCCGGGCGGATTGTCACGTAGCCGCTGCGCGCCAACGTGACCTACGACGACCGACGAACGCTTTGCGTCCTCTGCGTCTTTGCGCCTTTGCGTTGGGCTGTTTTCTTCCCTTCCTGCTTCGGATGACGCCGCCTGATTTCAATTGACTCTGACCCCACTGGTCT
>JBAYQE010000123.1:0-6020 GCA_041677345.1 Thiohalomonadaceae bacterium | reverse complement strand
TTCGATGATCATCGGCATGTAGATGCAGACGCGATCACCCTTCTTGACGCCGCGGCTCTTCAGCACGTTGGCGAACTTGCTCACCTCGGCGTGCAATTCGCGGTAGGTGACCTGCTTGGCTTCGTTCGGGTCGTCGCCTTCCCAAATCAAGGCGACCTGGTCACCGCGGGTTTCCAGGTGACGATCAAGGCAGTTGTAGCTCACATTGAGCTTGCCGCCTTCGAACCAGCGGATCTTGCCTGCGGTGAAGTCCCAGTCGAGGACCTTGTCCCAGGGCTTGGACCACGTGACGAAGGCTTTGGCCTGTTCCGCCCAGAACCCTTCGGGATCGTCCACCGACTGGCGATACATCGCTGCGTACTTTTCGGCATCGATGTGCGCCTTGGCGGCTGTCTCCGCCGGGACCGGATAAAGCTTCTCTTCGGACATCGTTTACTCCTTGATCAGAGAACAAAACTGACGAGCAATACAACACCCCGACTTGCACCTGTGGTTAGTCGGGAGCCTGCTTTTCCGCGCACACGCCGGAGGTCCCGGGGCAAGTCGTGTGCGAGTTCAGGTGCATCGTTTTCGGCCTTATTGTTGTAGTAGGAAACGTTTCAGCGGTAGCGCATCATCCGGATCGCTTCCCGCCAGTTGGGCCAGAAAGAGCTCAGCCGCCGCGAGGGCGTCGCTCAGGGCGTTGTGGGCCCTGTATCGCGGCAGATTATACCGTCTACGCAATGCTGAAAGGCGTAGTTCTTTGGCTTTGTAGGCCTGATTCCAGCGGTCCAGGCGGCGTTGCTCCAGTGCCTGGGTATCTACTGCCGGGATGATGAGTTTCTCGCCATACACGGTCGCACACGCGGCCTTGAGAAACTGTAGTTCCACTTGGGCGTGATGGGCCACCAATACCCGACCGGCAAGCTGCGGCAGTACTTCCGCGAGGACCTCATCCAGTGGCTGGCCCACAGCGGCCTTGTCATCGGTGATGCAATGAATGACGGCACTGGCCTCCGGAATGGCGCCCGTGGGCGTGACCAGCCAGTGGCGGGCCGAGGCCAGTTCTATGTGCGAAGCCGTGAAGTGGACCAGTCCAACGGCCACGATCTCGTCACGGCGCGCATCCAACCCGGTGGTTTCCAGATCCACCGCCACGAATGGTACCTCGCGATAATCGGCGTTCCTGGAAGGAAACGGCACCGAGAAGTAGTCGCGCAAGGGTCCGGCCGGGGCACGTTGGATCGCCCGTATGCGGCGGCTTTCCAGACTGAGCAGAAGGCTTAACATCAGCCAAGTCGCCCCGTTTGATAGCGTTGCGCGATGGTGTTCTGCATGCTGCGAATCACGGCGAAGACGTCCTTGAGATGATTGCGCTCCAGCGCCGACAGCTCACCGGATTTCACGTAGTTGTTGGGTCGTTCGCCCTTCTTGATCTGACGGGCCTGATGGCGGGCGCGCAGGGTGGCGATGAACTCATAGGCGTCTTCGAGATTGGCGGCGCCCTCGGCGCTGAAGGTCTTGGCCTCCGCGGCGGCGCGCAACCGTTCAACGGTGTTGATTTCCGGCAGGCCTGCCGCCAGCGCCTGCAGCCGCGCGATATCCGTGAGCGGAATGATGGCGCTGCGCTTCAAATCCAGGGATTTTGCATGGTCGCCTCCGGCAATGAGCACCAGATGGCGGAAAAAGCCCAGCGGCGGCCGGTTCGCCATGGCATGGGAGGCGAGATAAGCCAGGAAAATGGTGTTGTCCCGCGCCTGCCGGGTGGCTTCTGCGAGCAGTCTCGCGTGCAACGTCTCGTCGCCGTGGACCACACGCGTGTCGAAAAAATTGACTGCCAGCATCACCGACTTGCGATCGGCATGGGCGATCCATTCGTTGAAATAGCTGCGCCACACGCGACAGGGCTGGCGCCACTTGGGATTGCGCGCCATCACTTCGCCGGGACAGTAGATGAAGCCGCACGCGGCGAGGCCGTCATTGACGAAATTGGCCAGTGCCTCGAACCAGGCGTCATGCTCGGGTCGGACATCGTCGGAAATGAGCAGGGCGTTGTCTTGATCGGAATGCACCGTCTGTTCGCGCCGCGCCTGGGAGCCGCCTGCGATCCAGGCGTAAGGCACCGGCGGCGGGCCGAGGCGGGCCTCCGCCAGCTCGATGAGCCGCGTGGTGATGGCGTCGGTGACTGAAGAAACGGCCTGACCCAGGTAATAGGCACTGGCGCCCGAGGCCACGATCTGGACCTGCAGTTCCGGCAGTTGCTTTGCGACCTGCGCCAGCGCTTCCACGGAATCGCACACGCGCACGTCGCCGACCAGGAAAATGGCATTGGCGCTTTGATAGCGCACCAGGTCGGACGTGGAGATCAGGCCGTACACGCCCTGGCGGTCCATCACAGGGAGATGGTGCACGTTCAGGCGGGTCATGCTGATGAGCGCCTCGAAGGCGGTGGCGTCCTTGCTGATTTTGTGCAGGTTGCGGCTCATGACGGTGCTCACCGGTTCGTCGTAGCGCACGCCGTCGGCGACGCAGCGACGCAGATCGCGATCGGTCATGATGCCGGCCAAGCGGTTTTCCTCGCTTATCAGCAGGGCGGAAATGCGCTCGCGCGTCATGAGCTGCGCCGCTTCCTGCAGTGTGATATTGGGTGCGATCTGAACGGGAGCGCGCGTGATCAGGCGCGACACCTCCACCGTCATCAAGCCGATACCCGAAGTGCACGTATCCTGCAGTGCTTCCCTGGCATGCTGCAGGCGTTCGCGCAGGGAATCATTGAAAAACTGATTGAAAGCAGGGAACAGCCGACGCAGCTGGCCCACGCGCGCGCAAGGCAGCACATAGACCAGGCTATCCTCGACCGTGACGGCTTGCATGGGCTCGTCTTGGTGTTCATCCGGCGCGCAGTGCGCGGACCAGACGTCGCCCTCGGCAATCTTGCCGAGCAATTCGTCGTCCGCGTCGCGGAATTCCACCGCGCCGCTGCGCACGAGGTAGAGAAAGGGTTCGGAAACGTCTCGGGGCGGAAACGGCGAGCCGCGGCGCACATAGCGAACCGCCAGTTCGCGCGGCAGCCGATCGAGAACATCCACGGGCAGCACGTCGAAGGGCGGATGCGCCGCCAGGAACTCGCGAATTTCCAGCAATTCGATGTCCATGGCCTTGCGGCTCCTTTTAGCAAAAAAGGACGGGTGCATAACGCACCCATCCTGTGGGGTGCCGGGGAGAGAGGGGTCCCCCGGCCGATGGCATCGGCGGCCTTGCAACCGCCACCGAATCCTGCACGAAAGTGCCTGATTCGGGTGCAGCGCCCGGCCATGCGCCGGGCGCTGCATGTCGAGGGAAGGTCAAACACCCTCCATCAACAACTCTTAGTGGGCGTGGGCAGCGCCGGCGCCCTTGGGCACGCGGATGTCCTCGACCAGGTGCTGCACGCGCTCCGGCGGAGCCGCCGTCACGCGGGACACCACGAAGGCAACCAGGAAGTTCAGCAGCATGCCGATGGTGCCGATGCCTTCCGGCGAGACGCCCCACAGCCAGTCGGCGGAGGAGATCTTGTCGGTGCTGCCCAGCAGCACATCACGCTTGAAGTAGATGATGTACGTGATGGTGAAGAACAGACCCGTCAGCATGCCCGCGATGGCGCCTTCCTTGTTGATGCGCTTGCTGAAGATGCCCATCAGGATGGCGGGGAACAGCGAGGCGGCGGCCAGACCGAAGGCGAAGGCCACCACCTGGGCCACAAAGCCCGGCGGGTTGTAACCCAGATAACCTGCGATCAGCACCGCACCGGCGGCGGCGATACGGCCGGCCATCAGTTCGCTCTTCTCGCTGATGTTGGGCATCATGATGCCCTTCAACAGGTCGTGCGAGATGGACGAGGAGATGACCAAGAGCAGACCGGCAGCGGTGGACAGCGCGGCAGCAACACCACCGGCGGCGACCAGCGCGATGACCCAGTCAGGCAGGTTGGCGATCTCGGGGTTGGCGAGCACCATGATGTCGTTGTCGACCTTCACCAGCTCGTTGCCCTGCCAGCCGAACTCGGCGGCCTTGGCGGCCATTTCCGGATTCTTGTCGTTGTAGTACTGGATGCGGCCGTCGCCGTTCTTGTCTTCGAACTTCAGCAGGCCGGTGGTTTCCCAACGCTTGAACCAGTCCGGACGCTCGGCATACACCAAGTTGCCGGTTTCGGCGCCCACCGGGCCCATCTGCACGGTCTCAGTCAGGTTGAAGCGGGCCATGGCGCCCACCGCGGGAGCGGTGGTGTACAGCAGGGCGATGAACACCAGCGCCCAGCCGGCGGAGGAACGGGCATCACGCACGCGCGGCACGGTGAAGAAGCGCACGATGACGTGCGGCAGGCCGGCGGTACCCACCATCAGCGCCATGGTGATGGCGAAGATATCGAGCATGCTCTTGTTGCTCTGGGTGTATTCCAGGAAACCGAGGTCGGTGACCACCTGGTTCAGCTTTTCCAGGAAGTGCACGCTGCCGTCGGCCACGGTACCACCCAGGGCCAGCTGCGGGATGGGGTTGCCGGTGACCTGCAAGGCGATGAACACGGCGGGCACGGTGTAGGCGAAGATCAGCACCACGTACTGAGCCACCTGGGTGTAGGTGACGCCCTTCATCCCGCCCAGCACGGCGTACAGGAACACGATGCCCATACCGATGACGAGGCCGGTCAGCAGCTCCACTTCCAGGAAGCGGGAGAACACGATGCCGACGCCGCGCATCTGGCCAGCGACATAGGTGAAGGAGATGAAGATCAGGCAGATGATCGCCACCAGACGCGCGGTCTGCGAGTAGTAACGGTCGCCGATGAACTCGGGCACCGTGAACTTGCCGAACTTGCGCAGGTAGGGGGCGAGCAGCAGGGCGAGCAGCACGTAGCCGCCGGTCCAGCCCATCAGATAGACGGAGCCGCCGTAGCCCATGAAGGCGATGAGGCCGGCCATGGAGATGAAGGATGCGGCCGACATCCAGTCCGCGCCGGTGGCCATGCCGTTGATGACGGGATGAACGCCGCCGCCGGCAATGTAGAACTCGCCGGTGCTGGAGGCTTTCGACCAGATGGCGATGCCGATGTACAGCGCGAAGCTGAGACCGACTGCCAGATAAGTCCAGGTTTGCAGATCCATAAAGATTCCTCGGTATCAGTCTTCGTGTACGTCGAATTCGCGGTCGAGGCGGTTCATGCGACGGGCGTAGTAGTAAATCAGGCCCAGGAACACATAGATCGAACCCTGCTGCGCGAACCAGAAGCCCAGCTTGAAACCACCGAGCTGGATACTGTTCATCTGTTCGACGAAGATGATGCCGAAGCCGAACGAGCAGATGAACCAGACGGCGAGGCACGCGAGCAGGATGCGCACGTTGGCCTTCCAGTAATCGGCCGGTGACCTTGCGGTACCCGCCGCGCCCACATGGGCGGCGTTTGCTGTTTGCATTGTTATCCTCCTAGTGATGACTGTTGTTCAAACTGTCCATGGTCCGCCGTGCTCGTTCCTTCGCGGCGTCCGTCCGACGTGGGGCACAGCCCCTGCCGAGCGAAAAGGGGGAACCGTGCGCTGCAAGGCAGCGGCGGCTCACAACTGGTACTCCAGGGCAATCTTCGCTTGCAGCTTGCGCGCCTGGCGAAAAGCCTCTTTGAGAATGCGTCGATCCAGCTCGTTGAGCGTGTCCGGATCGATGTGGTTAGTCAGTGGCTGGCCCTGCTCGGCCTGGCGACGATGGGTGCGCATGCGCAACAGCTGGATGTAGTGATACGACTCCGCCCAACTGGCCACGTCGGCGGCGTTGACGGCGCCGCGCTCCCCCGCCGCGCGCAGGCGCGCCACGGTATTGGTCTCGGACACGCGCGCGGTGAAGGCGATGAGGCGCGCGGCATCAACGAACGGTGTGACGCCCTGGATCTTCAGATCGATGGTATTGGGGTGCTTGCCGCGGCTGGTTACCACGAAGTCACGGAACAGGCCGAGGGGCGGGCGGTTGCGCAGGGCGTTCTGCGCCATCTGGCGGCGGAAGCGGCTGTTCTGCAC
>JBAYQE010000122.1:0-6241 GCA_041677345.1 Thiohalomonadaceae bacterium | reverse complement strand
GCCCATGGACCCGTTGCCCGACGTGGAGGTGCTGCAGGGGGATTTTCGCGAGGAATCGGTCATGGAGGCATTACTCGCGGCGGTCGGTGACGAAAAGGTCGACCTTGTAATGTCCGACATGGCACCCAATATCAGCGGTGAACGGACTGTCGATCAGCCGCGTGCCATGTACCTGGCCGAACTGGCGCTGGATCTCGCCCAGCATGTGCTGGCTCCGGGCGGCGACCTGCTGATCAAGGTCTTCCAGGGGGAGGGATCCGACGCCTTCATGCGAACCCTGAAGGAAAATTTCGCCAAGGTCATCGTACGCAAGCCCAAGGCGTCGCGGCCGCGCTCGCGCGAGGTTTACCTTCTGGCAAGGAACTATATTGTGTAGTAACGTACTAAAGTCCTTGAGAAAATCACCAGGCTGCCCGCCGGTGAAAATCCCTTGAGGAACAAAGTATTGCCGAGGCCCGCCACTTGAACGACATAGCCAAGAATTTCATCCTCTGGGTTGTCATTGCCATCATTCTCATGGCGGTGTTCAACAACTTCGGGACTCGCCAAGCGCCTGCCCACGAGCTCGAATATTCCCAATTTATCAACGATGTGCGCGCGGGCCGTGTGGAGCGCGTTATCATCGACGGGAACAAGATCGAGGGCTATCTGCAGAACAAGGAGCGCTTCACCACCTACGCCCCCGACGACCCGGGCCTGATGGCCGACCTGCTCAACAGCGACGTGGCCGTGAATGCGCGCCCGCCCGAAGGGCAGTCGCTGCTTACCCAGATCTTCATCTCCTGGTTCCCGATGCTGCTGCTCATCGGCGTGTGGATCTTCTTCATGCGCCAGATGCAGGGTGGCGGCGGGGGCCGCGGCGCCATGTCCTTCGGCAAGAGCCGGGCGCGCCTGTTGGGCGAAGACCAGGTCAAGGTCACCTTCGCCGACGTGGCGGGCGTGGACGAGGCCAAGGACGATGTGCGCGAACTGGTCGAATTCCTGCGCGACCCCGGCAAATTCCAGAAGCTGGGCGGCAAGATCCCCCGCGGCGTGCTGATGGTCGGCCCCCCGGGCACCGGCAAGACCCTGCTCGCCAAGGCCATCGCCGGCGAGGCCAAGGTGCCGTTCTTCACCATCTCCGGCTCCGACTTCGTCGAGATGTTCGTGGGCGTGGGTGCCTCCCGCGTGCGCGACATGTTCGAGCAGGCCAAGAAGCACGCGCCCTGCATCATCTTCATCGACGAAATCGACGCGGTCGGCCGTCACCGCGGTGCCGGCCTGGGCGGCGGTCACGACGAGCGTGAGCAGACCCTCAACCAGTTGCTGGTGGAGATGGATGGTTTCGAGGGCAACGAGGGCGTTATCGTCATCGCCGCCACCAACCGTCCGGACGTGCTCGACCCGGCCCTGCTGCGTCCCGGCCGTTTCGACCGCCAGGTGGTGGTGCCGCTGCCCGACCTGCGCGGCCGTGAGCACATCGTGAAGGTGCACATGCGCAAGGTGCCCCTGGCCGACGACGTGAATCCGTCCATCATTGCCCGCGGCACGCCCGGCTTCTCCGGCGCCGATCTGGCCAACCTGGTGAACGAGGCAGCCCTGTTCGCTGCGCGCGCCAACAAGAAGCTGGTCACCATGGACGACTTCGAGCGTGCCAAGGACAAGATCATGATGGGCGCCGAGCGCAAGTCCATGGTCATGAACGAGAAGGAGAAGCGCCTCACGGCGTACCACGAGGCGGGCCACGCCATCGTGGGCCTCTCCGTGCCCGATCACGACCCGGTGCACAAGGTGACCATCATCCCGCGCGGCCGCGCCCTGGGTGTGACCCTGTTCCTGCCGGAAGAGGACCGCTACAGCTACAGCAAGCAGCGCCTGGAGAGCCAGATCTCCAGCTTGTTCGGCGGCCGCATCGCGGAAGAGCTCATCTTCGGCCCTGAGCACGTGACCACCGGCGCCTCCAACGACATCCAACGCGCCACCGAACTGGCCCGCAACATGGTTACCAAGTGGGGCCTGTCGGAGAAGCTCGGGCCGCTCACGTATATGGAAGAAGAGGGCGAGGTGTTTCTGGGCCATTCGGTGACCCAGCACAAGAACGTTTCGGACGAGACCTTCCATATCATCGACGGCGAGATCCGCGCACTTGTGGACCGCAACTACGCCCGATCGAAGAAGATTCTTACCGATAATCTGGACAAGCTGCACATGATGGCCGATGCGCTCATGAAGTACGAGACCATCGACTCCAAGCAGATCGCGGCCATCATGGCCGGCCGCAAGCCGGAACCCCCGTCCGAGTGGACCGACCTGCCGCCGACGGGTGACAAGACCCAGGACGACAAGGGCGGCGGCAGTGCACCCATCGGCGACCCGGCCGGCCAGCACTGACGGCGCGTAGTAAGCAAGGCCATCAACGCGAAGGCCGCAGAGGGCGCAAAGGTCTTTCCCTGGTCGGGAGCCTTTGCGTTCTTTGCGGCCTTCGCGGCTTTGTGTTGGGCTGTGTTTTTTTTCGGGCATACCGCCTGCAGGCGGTATAATCCCCGGCTTTCATCGGCGATATTCCGCATGCAACTTGACTGCCGGGGCCGCATCCTCGATCTCAGCCGTCCACAGGTGATGGGCATCCTCAACATCACGCCGGATTCGTTTTCCGACGGCGGCCGCTTTCACGGCCTCGATGTCGCCCTTGGCCATGCCGTCCGCATGGCGGAGGAGGGCGCGGCCATCATCGACGTGGGCGGCGAATCCACCCGTCCCGGGTCCGACGGCGTATCGGTGCAGGAAGAACTGGACCGGGTCATTCCCGTCATCGAGCGTCTGCATGCGGAATTGCCCGTGGTGATCTCCGTGGACACCAGCAAACCCGCGGTCATGCGCGAGGCGGTGACGGCAGGCGCAGGCCTGATCAACGATGTCTATGCTTTACGCACCGACGGGGCGCTGGACACTGCCGCTTCCCTGGGGTTGCCGGTGTGCCTGATGCACATGCAGGGCGAGCCTCGAACCATGCAGCACGCACCGAACTACACGGACGTGGTGACGGAAGTGCGCGAATTTCTCAGCAGCCGCATGCGCGCCTGCGAACAGGCGGGTATCCCCGGCGAGCGCCTGCTCATCGACCCGGGCTTCGGCTTCGGCAAGAATCTCGACCACAATCTGAGCCTGCTGCAACACCTTCCCGCACTGCACACCCTCGGTGCCCCGGTGTTGGTGGGTGTCTCACGCAAATCCATGATCGGCGCAGTGACAGGCGCGCCCCCGGGCGAGCGCCTCCATGGCAGCGTGGCTGCGGCCACCCTGGCCGCCTGGCTGGGCGCGGCGATTTTGCGCGTACATGATGTAAAACCCACGGCCGACGCCCTCAAGATGGTGGCGGCCATCAAGGAAGCGGCCTGAACACAGGCCCTGGAGCGAGAGGCGACATGGGACGAAAGTATTTCGGTACCGACGGTGTTCGCGGCGCAGTGGGACAATTTCCCATCCGTCCGGACTTCATTCTCAAGCTCGGCTGGGCGGCCGGGCGCGTGCTGCGCGGTACCGGCAGCGGCAAGGTAGTGATCGGCAAGGACACGCGCATCTCGGGCTACATGTTCGAGTCCGCGCTCGAGGCCGGCCTCGCCGCCGCGGGGCTCGACATCCGGCTGCTCGGCCCCATGCCCACACCCGCCGTGGCCTATCTCACCCGCACCCTGCGCGCCAGCGCGGGCATCGTCATCAGCGCCTCGCACAATCCCTTCGAGGACAACGGCATCAAGTTCTTTTCCTCCGAAGGCACCAAGCTGCCCGACGACGTCGAACTGGCCATCGAGGCCGAGCTCGACAAGGACATGGTCATGGTGGGCTCGGGTGAACTGGGCAAGGCGGAACGCGTGGTGGACGCCGCCGGCCGCTATATCGAATTCTGCAAAAGCACGGTGCCATTGGGACTGAGCCTCAAAGGGGTCACTCTCGTGGTGGACTGCGCCCACGGCGCCACTTATCACGTCGCCCCGGCCGTCTTTTCCGAACTGGGTGCACGCGTGATCCGCGTCGGTGCCGAGCCCGACGGACTCAACATCAACCTGGAATGCGGCTCCACCCACACGGACGCCCTGCACGCCGCCGTGCTGGAGCACAAGGCCGACCTGGGCATCGCCTTCGACGGTGACGGCGACCGGGTGATCATGGTGGACGAACGCGGCGAAACCGTGGACGGCGACGAACTGCTCTACATCATCGCCCGCGAGCGCCAGGGCAGGGTGCCCGTACCCGGCGTGGTGGGCACGCTCATGAGCAACCTGGGCATGGAGCATGCGCTGCAGCGGGCGGGTATCGCCTTCGAGCGCGCCAAGGTCGGTGACCGCTACGTCATGGAACGCCTGCAGGCGCTCGGCTGGACCCTGGGCGGCGAATCCTCGGGCCACATCATCTGCCTGGACCGCACCACCACCGGCGACGGCATCGTCGCCGCGCTGCAGGTATTACTGGCGGTGCAACGTTCCGGCCGCGCGCTGCACGAGCTCGCCGGCGAAGTCGTCAAATATCCCCAGACCATGATCAACGTACGCCTCGCCGGCGAGTTCAGGCTCGACGCCGCGCCGCGCGTAAAGGCCGCCCTGCACGACGTGGAATCCGAACTGGGCAACAACGGCCGCGTCCTGCTGCGCCCCTCCGGCACCGAACCGGTCATGCGCGTCATGGTGGAAGGCCGCGACGCCGAACAAGTCGCGCGCCTGGCACGCCAACTCGCCGACGTCGTCACCGAAGAGGCCGCCACCGGCAGCACACGCAAAGCCGCCTGCTGACACCCACTGCAGCTTCACCACTACCGCCCCGGTGCCGTTCCCCCTTGTAGGAGCGGCCACCGGCCGCGAATGCTTGCTGTCACCACCACGGCATCGGTAGGCAATCGCCCGCGTGGGATGTACTACCGCGGTGGCTTCCGTGCGGGTCGATGGGGTGGGCACTGGCCAGGTGGTGATTACTCGTTGATTTTGGGACGCGTTGCCTGTAATCTTCGCGGTTTCTGCGAGAGCGAGGGATAACGGATGCGACAACCGCTGGTAGCCGGCAATTGGAAGATGAATGGATCCAAAGCGAGCATTGAAGCACTGCTCGGCGGCGTCAAGGCGGGTATCGCAGACGTGGCAAAGGCGGAAGTCGCGGTTTGCCCACCCTTTGTCTACATCCCGCAGGTGGCGGAAGCCCTGCGCGGGACGCCTATCGCGCTCGGCGCCCAGAACGTGAGCAATGAGCCCTCCGGCGCATTCACCGGCGAGGTGTCCGCCGCCATGTTGAACGACATGGGTTGTCGCTACGTCATCGTGGGGCACTCGGAGAGGCGCAGCTACTATGGCGAACGCGACCTCCTGGTCGCCAAGAAGTTTGCGGCCGTGCGCGCCGCCGGCATGAAGCCCATCCTGTGCGTGGGTGAAACGCTGGAAGAGCGCGAGGGCAACGTGACCGAGGCCGTCATTGCGCGGCAACTGGACGCGGTCATGGAACTGGAAGGCGTGGCAGCGCTGGCTGACAGCGTCATTGCCTACGAGCCCGTGTGGGCCATCGGTACCGGGCGTACCGCCACCCCGCAGCAGGCGCAGGACGTACATGCGTTCATCCGTGGCCGCATCGCGGCGGCGGACGGCGAAGTGGCTGCGAAGGTGCAGATCCTTTACGGCGGCAGCGTCAAGGGCTCCAATGCCGAGGAACTGTTCGGACAACCGGACATCGACGGCGGACTCATTGGCGGTGCTTCCTTGAATGCGGACGAGTTCCTTGCCATCTGCAAGGCCGCCCGTTAACAGGTTTTCGAAAGAAGATGCAAACCGTTCTCCTCATCGTGCATATGCTCGCGGCAGTGGGACTGATCTCACTGGTGCTGCTGCAGCAGGGCAAGGGCGCCGACATGGGGGCCGCTTTCGGTAGCGGTGCCTCGTCGACGGTGTTCGGCGCGCGCGGATCGTCCTCGTTCCTCACGCGGGCAACGGGCATCCTCGCCACGATTTTTTTTGTTACAAGTCTTTCGCTCGCGTATTTCTCCGGTCAAAATACGGCCCGCAGCAGCGTCGTGGATGTGCCTGCTCCCCAGCAGCAGGAAGTCCCCGCCGCACCGCAGGCACCGGCGGATGTACCGGCGCCGAGGCAGTAAAAGACAATCCAAGCGGCCGTGGTGGAATTGGTAGACACGCTATCTTGAGGGGGTAGTGGGGCAACCCGTGTGAGTTCGAGTCTCACCGGCCGCACCAAACATGAAAACGCCCACATCGTGGGCGTTTTTTTT